>JAICSK010000171.1 GCA_025936915.1 Nocardioides sp. | reverse complement strand
GGCTACGACCGGCTGATGTACGACGACGAGATCGGCAAGGTCTCGCTGATCGGTGCCGGGATGAGGTCACATCCCGGTATCACCGCCAAGTTCTTCGCCGCCCTCGCCAACGCCGGTGTGAACATCGAGATGATCTCCACCTCCGAGATCCGGATCTCGGTGATCGTCGACGAGACCGACGTCGTCGCCGCCGTCCAGGCCACGCACACGGCGTTCGACCTCGACAGCGCGGAGGTCGAGGCCGTCGTGTACGGCGGCACCGGCCGATGAGCCCCGAGAGCGGGTTCAGCGTCGGCGTCGTCGGCGCGACCGGTCAGGTCGGCGCCGCGATGCGCCTGATCCTGCGCGAGCGTGACTTCCCGATCGCGGACGTGCGGTTCTTCTCCTCGGCCCGCTCGGCCGGCACGGTGCTGCCATTCGGTGACCGCGAGGTCACCGTCGAGGACGCCGAGAGCGCCGACCCGACCGGGCTCGACCTGGCCCTGTTCTCCGCCGGCGCCACGGCCTCCCGGGCGCTGGCGCCCCGGTTCGCCGACGCCGGCGTGACGGTGATCGACAACTCGTCGGCCTGGCGGATGGATCCCGACGTCCCGCTCGTCGTCTCGGAGGTGAACCCCCAGGAGATCGCGAACGCCCCCAAGGGGATCATCGCCAACCCCAACTGCACGACGATGGCCGCGATGCCGGTGCTCAAGCCGCTGCACGACGAGGCGGGGCTCGTTCGGCTCGTGGCCTCGACGTACCAGGCGGTGTCCGGCAGTGGCCTCGCCGGCGTCGACGAGCTCGCCGAGCAGGTCGCGGCAGCCGGCGACAAGGCGCGCGAGCTGGCCTACGACGGGTCGGCGGTGACGTTCCCCGATCCGGTGAAGTACGTCGACACCATCGCCCACAACGTGCTCCCGCTCGCCGGGTCGATCGTCGACGACGGCGAGTTCGAGACCGACGAGGAGAAGAAGCTGCGCCACGAGTCGCGCAAGATCCTCGGCATCCCCGACCTGCTCGTCTCGGGCACCTGCGTCCGGGTGCCGGTCTTCACCGGTCACAGCCTGTCGATCAACGCCGAGTTCGAGCGGCCGCTGAGCGTGGCCCGTGCGACCGAGCTGTTGCGCTCCGCCCCGGGCGTCGAGCTGGCGGCGGTCCCGACCCCCCTGCACGCCGCCGGCCGCGACCCGTCGTACGTCGGCCGCCTGCGTCGGGACCCCGGCGTACCCGATGACCGGGGGCTGGTGCTGTTCGTCAGCAACGACAACCTCCGCAAGGGCGCTGCCCTCAACGCCGTCCAGATCGCCGAGCTGGTGGCTGCTCGAGGCGTGTAACCGACCTCTGTGTCACGACACGCCGGGCCGGGACCCGGCGTGTCGTGCACGAACGGTCGGTTACACGCCTCGAAGTGTGCCGCGGCGGACCCGTCAGCGGGCGCGCTCGCCGGGCTCGACGTACGTCGTGGTCAGCCACCACGACGCCAGGTAGGTGAGCATCGCGAGGGTGGGTACGACGATCACGACCCACCATTCGTCCAGCGTGGGCAGCAGGACGAGCAGGATCAGCACCACGAGCAGCCCGACACCGAGGAAGCTCGTGCTGCCGTGGGGCGCGACCCCCAGCAGCCGGAGGAGCAGCGAGCCGAGGAAGATCGCGACCAGCGTGATCACCAGCAGAAGCAGGATGCCCGGCTTTCCGCAGGACGACGTGCCGCGCATGGACGTGCACAACCCGAGGCTCGCCGAGGTCAGACCGACCAGCACCAGCCCTACGACGACCCCTGCCAGCAGGGCCGCGACCGGGCCGGGCAGGTGGATCCGGATCGGTTTCCGCTCCCTCCGGCGCCTCGGCTCGGCGGGCGGCGGCTCGGCCTCCGTCGACTCCGGTGACCCCGTCGACTCCGTCGACTGCGATACCTCGGGCACCGCCGGCGCCTCGGGTTCGGCCGGCCGTTCGGTCAACGTACCCGGGACGAGCGAGGTGCCCCGGGCGGCGCGCTCGCGCCTGCCCCGCCGGAACGCCGATCGCAGACTCGGCAGCTCGAGGGAGCGGCGAGGCTCCTCGGGCTCCGGCTCGGGCTCGTGGCGATCGTCGTCCGCCATAGCGCCTCAGTCTGCCATCTCGCCGACGCGCGGCCCGGGTAGCGGGGGCTGAGCCACCTTCTGTGTGACGGAGGGTGGATGGCTCACCGCCGGCGCCGGGCTCAGGCGTGGTGACCCGGCCCCGGATGGATCCGACGCCCGAGCGCCGACGTCGGCAGCACGTCGTTGCGATGGTCGACCTGGAGGGTGGTGTGCTCGATCGCGAACGTCGTACCGAGCAGCGCCTCGATCGCGACGCGGCGTTCGTGACAGTCCGCCGAAGGGTCGACCAGCACGTGCGCCGACAGGGCCGGGAACCCCGAGGTCACCTCCCAGACGTGCAGCTCGTGCACGTCTGCGACACCGTCCACGCCACGGATCGCCGCCTCGACCACGCCGGCGTCGAGACCTCGCGGCGTGGCCTCGAGGAACACCCGCGAGCTGTCGCGGAGCAGTCGGTACGCCGCAACCGCCATCAGCGCGGCGACCACCAACGCGGCAACGGCATCGGCGCGCGTCCAGCCGGTCCAGCGGATCACCAGACCCGCGGCCAGCGTGGCGAGGAAGGCGAACAGGTCGGTGACCACGTGCCAGTACGCCCCGGCGACGTTGAGGCTGCGCCGGTCGGCCCGCGCCAGCAGGGCGGCTGCCCCGAGGTTGACCAGGATGCCGACCGCAGCCACGACCGCCAGGGCGACACCGGACACGTCCGGGGGATGGAGGAGCCGGCGTACCCCCTCGACCAGGAACACCACGACCAGCGCGGCCAGGGTCAGCCCGTTGACCTGGGCCGACAGGATCTCGACCCGTTTCAGGCCGTAGGTGTAGGCACCGGTCGCCGGCCGCGCTGCCAGCCGCATCGCGACGAGAGCCAGGCCGATGGCCCCGGCGTCGGTGAGCATGTGCCCGGCGTCGGCGAGCAGCGCGAGCGACCCCACCACGAAGCCGACCACGACCTCGCCGACCAGGAACGCGACGATCAGCCCCAGTGCACCGGCCAGCAGGCGCCGGTCGATGTCGCGGCCGATGCCGTGCGCGTGGTCGTGTGCCACCTCAGTCCCTTCCCAGTCCCTTCCGTCGGTCCCAGTGTCGCGCACGACGGGTGGGTCAGCCGGTCCAGTGGGCGGGGCGCTCGAGTGCCGGCGGAAGCGTCGTACGACCGTCGCCGGACGCGCTGCCGAGCTGCGTTCGTGTGAGGTACAGCGACTCGGCGAGCCGGGCACCGGTCAGGTCGGCGCCCCGGATGTCGGCCCCGAGCAGGTCGACGCGGTACAGGTCGGCGTCGGCCAGGCGGGCCTCCATCAGCAGCGCCCCGCGGAAGGACACGCCCCGCAGGTCGGCTCCCCGGAGGTCCGCTCCGCTGAGATCGTCGCCGGCATGGTCGGCGCCGCCGAGTCCGTCACGGGCGAGCGCACTCGCCTCCCGCAACAGCGGGGAGGCCGCGACTCGCAGGGCCCCGATGTCGACCTTCGGCAACGTCTCCGCGGGCGAGGCGACGGCGTCCTCGACCAGACGTACCAGCTCGGTGAGCTTGCCGCGCACCGGGTCGGACGACGTCAGGTCGAGAGCCTCAACGAGGTACCAGAGCAGCTCGTGCAGTCCCCGCATCACGGGGAGCGCCGCCATCATCGGCGTGGTCAGCTCGTCGTGTGCTCTCCAGTCGCGACCGCCGAACGTGACCTGTGCCAGCCGCTGACCCGCCCCGAAGCAGTCGTACGACGTGCAGCCGGCGAAGCCTTCGGGCCGGAGCCGCTCGTGGATCGAGCACCGATGGTCCGCCGCGAGATGCGGGCACGCCACCCCGGCGGGCTTGTCGATGGCGAACTCCGAGGAGCGACTGAACGCCGGTGCCACGCAGCAGAGTGCGAAGCACCGGGCGCAGTCGGCACGCAGGTCCGCCCGGGTGGTCACCCGGCCGATTGTCCCCCGAGCCCGGGCGAGACGAACGCGCCGCCCACGGTGCCGGCCCGAGGGCGCTCCGGTGAGAGGGCCGAGGCGACGAGGCGGAAGAGCCCGGCAGCCAAGACGACGTAGCTCGCCACCAGCAACGCCTGGCTGGCAATCGAGAAGCCCACGATGTTGGCCACGAACCCGACCGGCAGGGTGAGCGCGCACCATGCGGGGGCCGAGTGGGTGCGGATGAGGGCCGCGGCCAACAGGGCCGTCCCGAGCACGCCGGACATCCCGCCGACGGCGTAGATGAGCGAGTACCCGGGTGCCGCGTCGAGCCGGTCGGAGAGCGCGGTCATCTGGCTCAGCGACGCCTGCGGAGATCCTGCCTGCCACCACACCATCTCCACCGCCGCGTCGGCGAGGGCGACGAGCATGCTCAGCTGGGTGAGCAGGTAGCCCACCTCTGTCCATCCCGATCGCGACTCCGGCATCAGCCGGGTCACGGCCGAGATCGCCGGGACGAAGAAGAACGAGCTGAGCAGGATGAAGAGCGAGTAGACGTAGAACCGATCCTGGTGATGGGTGATCGCGAGCAGCTGGGCGCGGAATGACGACGAGACGAGCGCAGGCGTCGCGACCGCGGCGACGATGCCGCACACCGGCGCCAGCACGAGCGAGGCGACGGACACAGCGTTCGAGATCCGGCGAGCGGACATGATGGTGACCTCCTGGTCAGACGTGACAGAACGCCGCGAGGCTAGGTGTCACGGACGTGGCCGGTCTGCGTCCGTACGGCGGGAGCACCACGGCCGTGAGGCGCACGGCGTACCGCCTCCAGGTGGATGCGGGCGCCCTGGGACGGACCTACCCTCGACTCGTGCCCAGGGTCCCGAGACCGCCGCTGCTCGACGCCGGGCTCGCCGCTGTCGCGGTCGTCTCCACCGCCTACGTCGTCGTCGCCGTCTCCGCCGGCGAGAACTCGTTCGGCACGGCTGTGACCGGTCCGTGGTGGGTGCGCGCGCTGTTCCCGCTCGGCGTCGGGCTCCCGATCGCCTGGCGTCGGGTGGCACCGCTGTCGGCCGTCGCCGTGGTCGTGGCCACGCTGACCCTTCAGGCGGTCGCGACGCAGAACTCGCCGGAGGGACTGGAGCTGATCTTCATCTTCTGTGTCGTCTCGTACTCGGTGGCGGCGTGGAGCAGCCGCTCGCGCGCGCTGACCGGTCTGCTGCTCATGGTCGCGGGCTACGCCGTCTACGCGGCGCTGAACCAGGACATCCGGTCGGGTCGATCCAGCGATGAGTGGGCCGGGGCGTTCTTCGCGTCGATGATCGTCGGGATGTGGCTGATCGGCGCGTACGTCGGGTACCGCCGGGAGGAGAAGCGCACTCGCGCCGCGACCGAGGCGGAGCTTCGTCGTGCCCAGGACGCGGTCGACGAGGAGCGTTCCCGACTCGCGCGTGAGCTGCACGACGTGATCGCGCACAACCTCAGCGTCGTCGTCGTCCAGGCGGCCGGGGCACGCGCCGCCGGGCTGGGCGACGACGAGACCCTGGGGCGGATCGAGCGCACCGGCCGGGAGTCCCTGGTGGAGATGCGGCGTCTCCTCGGCGTCCTGCGGCAGCCGCCGGCGGGTGAGGTGACGCTGTCGCCGCAGCCGGGGGTCGGTGACCTGGCGAGCCTGGTCGAGCGGGTTGCCGGGTCGGGGCTCCACGTGGACCTCGCACTCACCGGAGACCTGGACGGACTGCCGGCGACGGTGGGTCTGTGCGTCTACCGGATCGTGCAGGAGAGCCTGACCAACGTGCTCAAGCACGCCCCGGGGGCATCCGCGTGGGTCTGTGTCGAGGGCTCGTCGGAGCAGGTGGTGGTCGAGGTGCACGACGACGGCCCCGGGGCTCGTGGTGCTGGGGGTGGACACGGCCTGATCGGGATGGGTGAGCGGGTCGAGGTCTTCGGCGGCGAGCTGGTCGTCGGCCGGTCTGCGACGGGTGGGTTCGTCGTACGCGCGGTGCTGCCACGCGGCGGGGCGGCCCCGGTCGGCGGGGCAACGAGGTGACGATCCGGGTCCTGATCGCCGACGACCAGCACCTGGTGCGCGAGGGGCTGCAGATGATGCTCGACGCCGAGGCCGACATCGAGGTGGTGGGGATGGCGGGCACGGGCACCGAAGCGGTTGCCGCAGTCGGTCGCGACCACCCGGACGTCGTGCTGATGGACATCCGGATGCCTGAGGTCGACGGCATCGAGGCCACCGAACGGCTTGCAGCGGCGGGCTCGGAAACCAAGGTGCTGGTGCTCACGACGTTCGACCTCGATGAGTACGTGTACCGCGCGATGCGGGCCGGTGCGAGCGGGTTCGTGCTCAAGGACGCGACCCGCGAGCAGCTGACGGCGGCGGTGCGCAGCGTCGCGCGGGGCGACGCCCTGGTGGCGCCCACCGTCCTGCGCCGCCTCGTGGAGACCTTCTGCCGTACCCCGCCGCCCGCGATGGCACTCGCCGACTCGTCGCTGACCGACCGTGAGGTCGATGTCCTCCGGTGCGTGGCGCGCGGGTTGTCCAATGCCGAGATCGCCCGGGAGCTGTTCCTCGCCGAGGCCACGGTCAAGGGTTACGTCGCGCGGATCCTGGCCAAGCTCGGGCTCCGCGACCGTCTCCAGGTCGTTGTGCACGCCTATGAGAACGGCATCGTGACGCCCGGCGACCTCCAGGGATGATCCGCGTCGTCCCCGAGGATGATCCTGGTGGCAGCAGGGGTCTCCGGGACGCGCCGGACACTACGATCCGGGCCGTGGACGAGTGGACCCGGCTGGCGTACACCGCGCGTGGCGGTGCCGACGCTCACGCGTTGGACGACTTCGTCCGGGCCACCCATCGCGACGTCTGGCGGCTGTGCGCCCACCTCGGCGACCCCGACCGCGCGGACGACCTGGCCCAGGAGACCTACCTGCGCGTGATCAGGTCGCTCCCTAGCTTCCGCGGCGACTCGTCGGTGCGGGCCTGGATCTTCAGCATCGTCCGGCACGTCGTCGCCGACGACATCGCGGCCCGCCAGCGACGCCGCCGTGAGCACGGGATCACCGCGAACCGGGAGAGCATGCGCCTCGACGTGCCCTCGCCCGACCACCAGGGGTCGGTCGCCCTCGAGCACCTGCTCGGATGCCTGGATCCCGAGCGGCGCGCGGCGTTCGTGCTGACCCAGGTTCTGGGGTACTCCTACGCCGAGGCAGCCGCGGCGTGCGGCGTCCCGATCGGCACGATCAGGTCGCGCGTCGCGCGCGCCCGGTCGGTGCTCACCACGCTGCTCGGCGACCCCGTGGCACCTGCCGTCGCCCTCCCCGCCTAGGACCACTCGTCAGCCTGAACGGCGGCCGATGAGGGTGCGCCCGAGGGCACCCAGCCCGAGCAGCACCGCCACGATCGAGAGCACCAGGGCGGTGGTCGCCGTACCGTTCGAGCCCGAGTCGGAGGCGGCATCCGTCGGCGAGGTGCTGGACGAGTCCGCGGCCGGGACGAGCGTGAGGGTGGGCGCCGGGTGGTCCGGCTCGGGGTCACCCGCGGGCGCGGGTGGGTCGATCCACCGGACGACGGTGCCGTCGGAGTAGGTCTGCAGCGCCTTGAACGTCAGCGACGGTACGTCGGGAAGCGGGCCCGCCGAGATGTCGAAGTCGTCGTACTGCCCCGGCTGCAGGGCGTCCGCCCGGGTGTTCGGC
>JAICSK010000212.1 GCA_025936915.1 Nocardioides sp. | reverse complement strand
GCCGACGGGATCACCGACACCCTGGCGATGTACGCCGACGTGTTCCACCGGGCGTCGTACGACGGCAACGGCGCGCAGGTCGTGCTCACGGTGCACTACGAGCAGAACTACGACAACGCCTTCTGGGACGGCACCCAGCTGGTCTTCGGCGACGGCGACGGGAAGATCTTCGGCCGCTTCACCCGACCGGTCGACGTGCTGGGGCACGAGTTCACCCACGCGGTCACCCAGTTCACCGCCAACCTGACCTACGACGGCCAGTCGGGCGCGCTCAACGAGTCCGTGTCCGACTGCTTCGGGATGTGTCTCAAGCAGCGGGTGCTCGGCCAGACCGCCGCGCAGGCCGACTGGCTGGTCGGGCAGGGGATCTTCCTGCCCGGCATCAAGGCGCGGGCGTTGCGCGACATGGCCCACCCCGGCACGGCGTACGACGACCCGACGCTCGGCAAGGACCCTCAGGTCGGCGACATGAAGGACTACGTCGACACCACCGACGACAACGGCGGGGTCCACACCAACTCCGGCATCCCCAACCGGGCGTTCTACCTCGCCGCCACCGCGATCGGTGGAGACACCTGGGAGGGCGCCGGCCAGATCTGGTACGCCGCCCTGACCGGTGGCCAGGTCACCGCCGACACCGACTTCGCCGGCTTCGCCGCGGCGACGATCGCCGCTGCGGGCGATCACGCCGACGCCGTCAGCCGGGCCTGGCAGACGGTGGGTGTCGACCCGAGCGGGTCGAGCGCGAGGTCGTCCGGGGGTGGGACGAGTCCGGCCGGCATCCTCCGCGTACGTCGTACCGGCGGGATCGCGGGCCGCACGCTGGAGGGCTCCCTCGACCTGGACGCCGACGATCCCCGGGCGGCGAGCGCGCGCGAGCTGGTCGACCGGCTGGACCTGACCGTGCCTGTGGAGACGGCGACCTTCCCCGACGCCTTCAGCTACACCTTCGAATTCGGAGATCAGTCGGTGACCGTGCCGCAGCAGCACCTCGACGACGACCAGCGGGCCCTCGCCGACCTGGTGCTCGGCTCCTCCTGAGTCAGCTCGCGAGGGCTCGGTCGAGGGCGGCGTTCACGTGCAGCGTCGTGCACGGGTAGACCGGTAGGTCGGCGTCGGCCTGCTTGATCAGCAGCTCCAGCTCGGTGCAGCCGAGCAGGACGCCGCCGACGCCGGCGTCCCAGAGCTCCTCGAGCACGCCGAGCACGCGCCGTCGGGTCGCATCCACCACGCGGCCGTGCACCAGCTCGTCGTAGATCGCGCTGTTGAGCAGCTCGTGGTGGCGTGGGTCCGGCATCACGACCTCGAGACCGTGACGAGCGAGGCGGTCGGCGAAGAACCCGTCCGACATCGCCACCGTCGTCCCGATGAAGCCGACCCTGCTGACGCCCTGCGAGCGCACCTCCTCGGCGACCACGTCGCCGAGGTGGAGCAGCGGGATGTCGACCGCCGCCTCGACCTGGTCGGCCGACTTGTGGAACGTCGTGGTGCACAGCAGCAGGAAGTCCGCCCCGCCGCGCTCCACTCCGCGAGCGGCGTCCGCGAGGAGCTCACCGATCTGCGGCCACCGCTCGGCGTCCTCCAGTGCGGTCAGCTCGGCGAAGTCGACGGTGCTGAGCACGAGCTTCGGCGACGAGAGCCCGCCGAGCCGGTCGTGCACCCCGAGGTTGAGGTCGCGGTAGTAGACCGCGGTGCTCTCCCAGCTCATCCCGCCGACCAGGCCGATCGTCTGCATGGGCAGCAGTCTCGTCGTCCCCTGTCGCGGACGACAGCGGGGTCCCACGGGTCAGACGGTCACGTCTCGCGGTGCACCTTGTGCTGGGCGGCCTGGGCTCGAGGCTTGATCACCAGCTCGTCGATGTTGACGTGGGAGGGGCGGGTCGCGATCCAGGCGATCGCGTCGGCGACGTCCTCGGCGGTCAGCGGCTTCGCCACCCCTGCGTACACCGCCTCGGCCCGAGCCCGGTCGCCCTTGAACCGCACCGTCGAGAACCCCTCCGTGCGAACCATCCCGGGTGCGATCTCACTGACCCGGATCGGCTCGCCGACCAGCTCGAGGCGCAGCGTCTCGCTGACCACCTGGGTGCCGTGCTTGGCCGCGGTGTACCCGGCCCCACCCTCGTAGGCGATCCGGCCGGCGGTCGACCCCACGTTCACGATCAGGCCGTCGCCGCTCGCTCGCAAGGCCGGCAGCAGCGCCTGGATGACGTGGAGGAGGCCGAGGACGTTGACGTCGAACATCCGGCGCCAGTCCTCCGGGTCGGCCTCGGCCACGGGTTCCAGGCCGAGCGCCCCGCCGGCGTTGTTGACCAGCACGTTCAGGGTGTCGCCGACGGCCCCGGCCAGCTCGGCCACCGAGGCCGGGGACGTCACGTCGCAGGTGACGGCGGTGCCACCGATCTCGGCCGCCAGGGCCTCGATCCGGTCGCTACGACGTGCCGCGCACCACACGTCGTACCCCTCGGCGGCGAGCGCCCGCGCGGTGGCGGCCCCGATCCCGCTGCTGGCTCCGGTCACGACGGCGGTACGGCGGGTCACCTTGCCGATTCTGCCGCGTCCCTTCCTGGCCGGTGATCCCCGGCCCTGAGGGTGGCAGACTGTGGGCCCCATGGGACGCCATGCCGAAGCCTCCGGGACCCGCGTCGACCTCCGCCGCACCGCTCAGCTCACCGGGCTGACCGGGGGCATCGCCTGGGTGCTGGCCTACGTCGTCCCCGACGGTGGCTCGCTCGCCCGGGCGCTGTTGTGGCTCGGCGCGATCCTGCTCACGGTGGCCCTGTTCGACCTCGGGCTGCTGCTCGTCCGCGGTGACGTGCTGGCGCTGCGGATCTTCGTCGCCCTCGCGCTCCCGACGTTGGTCTGGGGCGTCTTCGGGATCGTCCACGGTTCGGCCCCCGACCCGGGGCTGGTCGACGCGGTCTTCGGCGGCGTCGTCGGAGTCGTCTCGGGCATCCGTCTCGGGCGCCACGGCACCGGCGTACCCCGCGCGACGCTCTGATCCGCTGCCGCGCCCGGGACTGTCCGGACGGTCTTCGCGGTTGGAGCGGTTCGGGCCCGTGCTGCGGGTCGGGGAGGAGTACGCCGTGGAGGTCACCGAGGCCGACGCCGTGCGCCGCGTGGCGATGATCAGCGTGCACACCTCGCCGATCGACCAGCCCGGCACCGGCGACGCGGGGGGCATGAACGTCTACGTCCTGGAGCTCTCGCGACGCCTCGCCGCCGCGGGCATCGAGGTCGACATCTTCACCCGCGCGACGTCGTCCCGGGTCGATCCGGTCCTCAGCGCGGGCGAGGGGATCACCGTCCGCAACATCCACGCCGGGCCGTTCGAGGGACTGGCGAAGGGTGAGCTGCCCGGACAGCTGTGCACGTTCGCCCGCGAGGTGCTGCGTACCGAGGCGGGCCTCCCGCTCGGCCACTACGACATGGTGCACTCGCACTACTGGCTCTCCGGCCAGGTCGGCGCGCTCGCCCGCGACCGCTGGGGCGTACCGCTGGTGCACACGATGCACACCATGGCCAAGGTCAAGAACGAGGCGCTGGCCGCCGGTGACACTCCCGAACCGGCCGCGCGGATCATCGGCGAGGAGCAGGTCGTCGAGGCCGCGGACATGCTGATCGCCAGCACGGATCTCGAGGCCAAGCAGCTGGTCAACCTGTACGACGCCGACCCGTCGCGGGTCGAGGTCGTCCATCCCGGCGTCGATCTCAACGTGTTCCGTCCACGCGACACGCACGCCGCTCGCGAGCACCTCGGGCTCCCGGTCGACGCGCACATCGTGCTGTTCGCCGGCCGGCTCCAGCCGCTCAAGGCACCGGACGTGCTGCTCCGCGCCGTCGCCCTCCTGGTCGACCACGCGCCGCAGCTGCGGTCGCGGCTCGTGGTGCCGATCGTGGGGGGTCCCTCCGGGACCGGTCTCGAGCACCCCGAGGCACTGGCCGACCTGGCCGACCGGCTCCGGATCGACGACCTCGTGCGCTTCGTCGCACCCCTGCCGCCGGCGGAGCTCGCCGTCTGGGACGCAGCCGCGTCCGTGGTCGCCGTCCCGTCGTACAACGAGTCCTTCGGCCTGGTCGCTGCCGAGGCCCAGGCCGCGGGAACTCCGGTCGTCGCGGCAGCAGTCGGCGGCCTGACCACGGTGGTCGCCGACGGCGTCAGCGGACTCCTGCTCGACACGCACGAACCGGCCGACTGGGCGCACGCCATCGGCCGGATCCTCCTCGACGACGACTTGCGCGCCCGCCTGGCCCACGGCGCACGCACCCGGGCCGGCGAGTTCTCCTGGGAGGACACCGCCGAACGCACGCTGGGGGTCTACGAGCGCGCCCGGGCCGCGTTGCGCGAGCTGGTGTAGGCCCTGGGGCCGCACCGGTGGTCGAGGAGGTCGCTCTGCTGGACCCCGCCGGTCGAGGAGGTCGTTCCGCGCCCGTCACGAGACCGCGTTACGGCGGGTGGCTGGTTGCGGTCTTTGGCTTTGGAAGAGGGAGAGGCCCGCTGGTTCCCGGGCGCCGTTGCCGGGTTCCCGCTTTCCCCGGGCACCTCCATTCGGCGGTTTCGGCACGTGCGGAAAAGAGTTCTCGAACCTTTTTCGGAGACCGGTCGATAACCCCTGTGGACAAGGGGGGTGAGTGTCGGTGGTCTGATTCGCTGGTCTCCTGTCGATCTCGGATCTCTCCTCCCGTCACAGCAGCCCGGCGGTGTTGCTGGCCGACGCGGTCACACTG
>JAICSK010000157.1 GCA_025936915.1 Nocardioides sp. | reverse complement strand
CGAGGCGGACCGCACGCTCGCGGTGGACTTCGAGGGGTCGGGTGGGATCGTCCGCGCGATCGACGTCGAGCCCGGCGACCGGGTGCGCAAGGGCCAGGTGCTGGCCCGCGTCGACGCGACGTCCGCCCGCGAGTCGCTGCGTGCGGCACGGGTGGAGCTGCGCTCCGCTGAGGCGTCGTACGCCGCCACGGTGCAGGGCCAGACACCGCAGGAGCGCGCGGCAGACCAGCAGTCGGTCACCGGAGCTCAGGTGGCGGTTCGAGGGGCCGAGCTGGCTCTTGGCAACGCCCGGCAGACCGCCGCGCTCGACCGTCGTCAGCACGCTGCCGCTGTCACCACCGCCGAGCGCCAGCTGGCCGAGGCGCGCAAGGGCGACCCGGTGGACGCGGAAGCCGTCTCGTCGGCCCGCAGCGCCCTCGTCGCCGCGCGGCAGGCCCGCGCCACAGCCATCCTGGCCGATCGACAGCAGATCGCGTCCGAGCAGCAGAGCCTCACCTCCGCACGCCAGCAGCTGGCGGGCACGAAGGCGAGCGTGGCCGTGACCGAGCAACCTCCGCGCACATCGGCCGTGGCGCAGGCCCAGGCACAGGTCGACAGCGCCCGGGTGGGCGTCGCCCAGGCACGCAGCGTCGTCCGCCAGGCCTCCCTGCGCGCGCCGGCGGCAGGCCGGGTCGCCGCCGTCAACGGGACCGTGGGTCAGTCGTCGACCAGCTCCTCGTCCAGCTCCGACTCTTCCTCCACGGCCACCGGCTTCGTCACCCTCGTCTCCGCATCCACTCTCGAGGTCACGGCCGACGTCGCCGAGGCCGACATCAACGACGTGAAGGTCGGTCAGGACGTCGCCGTGACTCTGTCGGCGAACGACCGGCAGCTGACCGGCACCGTCTCCGCCGTCGCCGACACCTCGACGGTCACCAACAACGTCGTCGAGTACGCCGTCACCGTCCGGATCGCCCGGGGCCACGGCGCCAAGCTCGGCCAGACCGCGCAGCTGGTGATCACCACCGGACACGAGCAGGACGTGCTCCGGGTGTCGAGCTCGGCCCTGACCACGATCGGTCGGATCACGACCGCGGCGGTCCGCGCCGCCGACGGCACGACCGCGACCCGTCAGGTCACCACGGGGCTCGAGGGCGACACCTACACCGAGGTGCTCGGTGGTCTGCAGGCAGGAGACGTGGTGGTGTTGCCGACCCAGTCGAGCAGCAGCGGCAGCAGCTTCACCTTCCCGGCGGGCGGCCCGGTCGGAGGACTCGCGTGACTCGCCCGGTCATCGAGCTCACGGGCGTGACCAAGACCTACGGCGCCGGCGAGACGGCCGTCCACGCTCTGGCCGGGGTCGACCTGGTCGTCGAGCCCGGTGACTACGTGGCGATCATGGGCGTCTCCGGTTCGGGCAAGTCGACCCTGATGAACATCGTGGGCTGCCTCGACGTCGGCACGTCCGGCCAGTACCTCCTCGACGGGATCGACGTACGCCGGGTGGCCGAGTCGCGGCTGGCCGTCGTACGCAACCGCAAGCTCGGCTTCGTCTTCCAGAGCTTCAACCTCGTCGCCCGCACCTCGGCACTTCGCAACGTCGAGCTCCCCTTGGCGTACGCCGGCGTGTCCCGCGGCGAGCGGCGCGAGCGAGCCGCGGCGGCACTGACCCGCGTCGGTCTCGCCGACCGGCTGGAGCACGAGCCTGCGGAGCTGTCCGGCGGACAGCAGCAGCGGGTCGCCCTGGCCCGGGCGATCGTGACCCGACCTTCGCTTCTGCTCGCCGACGAGCCGACGGGCGCTCTCGACAGCCACAGCACCGCCGAGGTGCTGGCCCAGTTCGACGAGCTCGCGGTCGAGGGTCGAACGGTCCTGGTGATCACCCACGAGCACGACGTCGCCCGCCACGCGAAGCGCGTCGTACGCATGGCCGACGGCATGATCGTCGCCGACGAGCGGCAGGCGCCTCTCGACGCACCTCCGCCGCTCCTGTCGGCCCGGGCGGTGCCGGCGTGAACGTCTCCGAGACTGCGCGGTTCGCCTGGCAGGGCGTGACCGCCGACAAACCGCGCTCGGGCCTGACCACCCTCGGCATCCTGATCGGGGTCGCCGCCGTGATCATCCTGGTCGCCGTCGGAACCGGCTCCAGCAAGAGCGTCCAGGCGCAGATCGACGCACTGGGAAGCAACACGCTGACCGTCCAGGCGGCCTCGACCGCCTCCGGGGGGCGGGGCGGTCCCGGCGGCGGTGCCATCGCCGGTTTCGGCGCCTTCAGCCAGTCATCCGGAGCGACCTCGCAGAATGCCACCAAGACGCACACCCCCGAGCTCACCCTGGCCGACGCCCGGGCGCTCGCCACCAGCAAGAGGGAAGCCCCCGACGTGCTCGGCGTCGCGCCGCTGGTGACCGCCCAGTCCGTGGAGGCGACGTACGACGGCGCCTCGCACTCGGTGGGCTCGACGATCGGCACCACACCGGCGTACCTCCTGATCGACAACTCCTCGGTCCAGGAGGGCCGGGCGTTCACCGACGCCGACTACACCCAGCACCGGCGCGTCGCGCTGCTCGGGCGGACCGTCGCCGAGGACCTCATCGGGGACGACACCTCTCGGCTGGTGGGCAGGGTGATCGAGCTGAACGGGATCGAGTTCACCGTCGACGGGATCCTGACGAGCAAGGGCAGCACCGGGCCACAGGACCAGGACGACCGGGTCATCGCGCCGCTGACCGCCGTCCAGGACACGCTGTCGGGGTACGGCGCTCTGAGCGCGATCTCGGTCAAGGCGACGTCGGCCGACACCGTGAACCCGGCCGAGAGCGAGATCGAGTCGATCCTCGACGCTCGGCACGACGTCACCAGCGCCGACCGCGACTACTCGGTCGCGAACGCCTCGTCGATCCTCGGCGCGGCCACGTCGTCCAACCGGACCTTCACCGTGCTCCTCGGCGCGGTCGCTGCGATCTCGCTTCTGGTCGGCGGCATCGGCGTCATGAACATCATGCTGGTCACGGTCACCGAGCGGACCCGCGAGATCGGGATCAAGAAGGCACTGGGGGCCGGACGCGCCGACATCGTCGGACAGTTCCTCACCGAGGCGGTCCTGCTGTCCGTGTTCGGCGGCGTGGTGGGCGTCGTCGTCGGGCTGGTCGGGTCGCGGTTCACGATCGTCGGCGTCCAGCCAGCGGTGGCGCCGTACTCCGTCGGGCTGGCCTTCGGCGTCGCGATCCTGATCGGTCTGTTCTTCGGCCTCTACCCCGCCAACCGCGCCGCCTCGCTGCGCCCGATCGACGCCCTCCGCTACGAGTAGTCAGGAGTGACCATGTCCCCCACCTCTGTGCCCCCGTCGCCCGAGGAGCACGCCGGGGCCACCGAGGCCACAGATGCCACCGAGGCCCTGGGCGCCGACTGGTTGGCCGCGCCCGCACGGCGTTCCCGAAGCCGGATCGCGCTCGTGGCGGCGCTGGCCGTGCTGCTGGTGTTCTTCGGTGGGGTCGAGGTGCAGAAGCGATGGGGTTCGGCCGACACCGGTGCCGGACCCTCCGCCGGCGCCTTCCCGGGCACCGTCACCGGTCCGCCGGGCGCGTCGTTCGGCGACGCGCCCGCGCAGCAGGGTTCTTCGCCGAGTGGCACCGACTCGAGCAGCACGTCATCGGGAGGTACGGCGATCCCTGCCGTGATCGGAACGCTCACCCGGATCCACGGGCACACCTGGACGGTCAAGGACCTCGGCGGCACCACTCACGCAGTCAAGGTCACCTCGACCACGACCCTCACCCGGCCGCTCGACGACGCCACGGCTCGGATCACCGCCGGCAGCCGCGTCGTCGTCCGGGGCACCGTCCACGGCCGCTCGGTGACCGCGACCGCCGTCACCGTTGGTTGACCGCCCTCCGAAAGGTCCTGTCATGCTCACTCGGCTCGCCCACGGTTCCGCGACGCTCGCGCTGCTCGGCATGGGGTCGGCTCTCGTCCTCGCCGGCTGCGGCTCGTCCTCGTCCGACACGGGTGCGACCCACCGATTCTCATCCGGCGGCCCGAGCGAGTTCGGGATCAGCGCGGCCCAGCAGAGGAAGATCCGGTCCTGCCTCGAGGCCGCAGGGCTGGCGTCGGCGGTCCCGACCGGGCGACCCTCGGGCGTGCCCAGCGGTGGACCATCGGGGGCGCCTCCGTCCGGTGCTCCGACGGGTGAGCTCTCGACCGGCGCGCCGCAGGACGGTCCGTTCGGCGACCCCGAGGTGCGGGCGGCGCTGAAGGCGTGCGGCATCACCCTGCCGAGCACTCCGACCGGCGCGCCGACCGGCGGATGAGGGGATCCCCGGAGCCGTCACCGTGAGCGCAGGAACGCTCCGAAGTGGGGGACGGTGAAGGCGATCCGGCCGCGTTCGCCGGAGTAGATCAGGCCCTTCTTCAACAGGGCGTCCCTGGCGGGTGAGAGCGACTGCGGCTTCTTGCCGAGCACCGCGGCGACATCGGCGGTGAGCACCGACTCGATGTCGTCGAGGGTCTCGCCGCTGCCGACCAGCGCGGAGGCGGCGTCGGCCATCGCCCGGAGGTACTCACGCTCCCCCGGCGTCGCCCGCTCGAAGCGCGAGCCGAAGAAGCCGACCGCCAGCTCGCGCTCGGCCTCGGGGGCTGCGACGGCGACGTCCGCGACGGTGATCGGCGAGTGCGGAGCCAGGTCCCAGACCGTCTTGCCGTAGGCCTGGATGAAGTAGGGATAGCCGCCGGTGGCGTCGTACAACGCGGCCAGCGCCTCCTCGTCGTACGCCGCGTCCTCGGCCTCTGCGGGCACGCGCAGGGCCAGGTCGGCGTTCTCGCGGTCGAGTCGGTCGATCCGCTGGTAGCCGAACAGCCGCTCGGAGTAGGACTTGGCGGCCGACAGCACGGCGGGCAGGTGCGGGAGCCCGGCCCCCACGACGATCACCGGCAGACCCGACTGGCTGATCTCGTGGCAGGCCGCGCACAGCGCCGAGACGTCGTCGGGCCCGACGTCCTGCATCTCGTCGACGCACACCGCGATGCCGCGGCCCTGGTCGGCCGCCAGGCCGCCGAGGTCGGTGAACAGCTCGACCAGATCGATCTCGATGTCGCCGGAGTCGGCCCGGCCCCGGACCGCCGGAGCGTCGATCCCCGGGTGCCACCGGTCGCGGACCTTGGCACCGGGACCCGCGTCGCGCTCCGCGAACGACCGGATCACCCCGAGCACGTGGGTCACCGACTCCGGGTCGGGATGACCGAGCTCGCGCACCGCCTGGTGGAGCGCCGACGAGAGCGGACGACGCAGACCCTGGTCGGGCCGCGCCTCGAGCTTGCCGGTGCCCCAGCCACGTCGTACGGCGGCCGACCGCATCGCGTTCAGCAGCACGGTCTTGCCGACCCCGCGGAGACCCGTGAGGACGATGCTGCGCTCAGGCCGACCGTGCGAGACCCGCTCGAGCACGACGCCGAACGCCGCCAGCTGAGGTCCCCGGCCGGCCAGCTCGGGTGGCCGCTGGCCGGCACCGGGCGCGTACGGGTTGCGGATCGGGTCCATCCTCGGACCGTATCCACCTCTCTAGCCGATTCCGAAGATTTCCCGGAGTCGCCTCGATTGCCCGCGGCAACCAAATCGTTAGTACCCTTGAACTAATGAACTCGACCGCGACCCCCAGCACCCTCGGTCCGCACTACAAGTGGATCGCCCTGTCGACGACGACGCTCGGCGTGCTGATCGCGACGATCAACTCCTCGATCCTGCTGATCGCCCTGCCCGACATCTTCCGCGGCCTGAAGATCGACCCGCTCGCTCCGGGCAACTCCAGCTACCTGCTGTGGCTGATCATGGGCTACCTGGTCGTCACCGCCGTGCTGGTCGTGACGTTCGGCCGACTCGGCGACATGTACGGCCGGGTCAAGATGTTCAACGCCGGCTTCGCGATCTTCACGCTCTTCTCGGTGGCGCTCACCGTCACCTGGCTGACCGGCACGCCGGGAGTGCTCTGGCTGATCATCATGCGCGTGCTCCAGGGCGTCGGCGGGGCGCTGCTGATGGCCAACTCCTCGGCGATCATCACCGACGCGTTCCCGGCCGACCAGCGGGGCCTGGCCCTCGGCCTGAACATGGTCTCCGGCATCGCCGGGTCGTTCCTCGGCCTGGTGATCGGCGGCGTCCTGGCTCCCGTGCACTGGCGGTTCGTGTTCCTGGTGTCCGTCCCGTTCAGCCTCTTCGGCACGCTCTGGGGCTACCTCAAGCTGCGCGACCTCAGCCCGCGTCGCCACCACGTCATGGACTGGTGGGGCAACGTCACCTTCGCGCTCGGCCTGATCGGCGTACTGGTCGCGATCACCTACGGGATCCAGCCCCACGGCCACCACCTGATGGGCTGGACCAACCCGTGGGTGGTCGCCTCGATGATCGGGGGCCTCGCCCTGCTGGCGGTCTTCTGCGTGATCGAGACCAGGGTCGCCCACCCGATGTTCCACCTCGACCTGTTCCAGATCCGCGCGTTCACCTTCGGCAACCTGGCCAGCCTGCTGGCCGGTCTCGGCCGCGGCGGCCTGATGTTCATCCTGATCATCTGGCTGCAGGGGATCTGGCTCCCGCGGCACGGGTACTCCTTCGCGTCCACCCCGCTCTGGGCCGGCATCTTCATGCTGCCGATGACCGTGGGCTTCCTCGTGGCCGGTCCGCTGTCGGGCTGGCTGTCCGACCACTACGGCGCCCGCCCGTTCGCCACCGGCGGCATGGTGATCGCCGCGCTGAGCTTCTTCTGGTTCGCCGCCCTCCCGGTCGACTTCGGCTACTGGACGTTCGCGGCCGCACTGTTCTCCAACGGCTTCGGGATGGGGCTGTTCGCCTCGCCCAACCGGGCCGCGGTGATGAACGCCCTCCCGGCCAACCGACGCGGTGTCGGCGGCGGCATGAGTACGACGTTCCAGAACGCCTCGATGGTGTTGTCCATCGGCATCTTCTTCTCGCTGATGATCGTCGGCCTGGCGGGCTCGTTGCCCGAGACGATGCAGTCGGGCCTGACCGCGCACGGCGTACCGGCGCTGCAGGCGCACGCCGTGGCCGGACTGCCGCCGGTGGCGGTGCTGTTCGCGTCGCTGCTCGGCTACAACCCGGTGCAGTCGCTACTGGGAGACCACACGCTGTCGCAGCTGCGCCCGTCCGATGCGCACTACCTGACCGGCCACACCTTCTTCCCGTCGCTGATCTCGGGGCCGTTCCACGACGGCCTGATCGTCGCCTTCGCGTTCGCGATCGCGGCCTGCCTGATCGCAGCCGCGGCGTCGTGGTTCATGGGCGAGAGGTTCGTGCACGCCGACGACCAGCACGAGGCCCCGGGCGAGATCCCGATCGACTTCGGGCAGCCCGAGGCCGGCACCCCCGAAGGCCAGGACAACGTCCCGGACGAGAACGACGCCGGGGCGGCGCGGCCCGAGGTGGCGCGCTCGTGAGCCGTCGTACGCCGTCGCCCGAGGTCAGTCGGCTGGCCGGCGAGGTGCGCACCGAGGTCAACCGGCTGGCCTACCACCTGCGGACGCCGGCGACGCGCTCCGGCATCACGCCGACCCGGCTGACCGCGCTCTCGGCGCTCACCCGCTACCCCGACGGCGTCCGACAGGGCGACCTGGCCGAGCTGATGAACGTCTCCGCGCCCAGCATGACCCGCCTGGTCGAGATCCTCGAGGAGGCCGGCTGGGTCGAACGACGTCGAGACCCGGCGGACCAGCGTTGCCTGCTGCTCGTCCTCTCCCCGGTCGGCCGCAAGACGCTCGAGACCCTGCGCGACGAGTCGGCGTCCGTGCTCAGCGGCGAGCTCGCCGAGCTGACCCGGGGCGAGCGGGCCGCCCTCGCCGCCGCGGTGCCGGTCCTGCGCAAGCTCGCCGACCGGCACCTCGACGGCTGATCCGTCACGCCAGGACCGACACCACGTCGACGTAGAACGACGTCGGCAGCGTGTAGTCGTCGACGGCCTGGAACTTCAGCGTGACCGTCTGCCCGGCGTACGCCGAGAGGTCGAGGCTGGTGGTGAACCACGAGCCCTTGGTCGACGCGTTGGAGTAGGCCTTCAGCGTCGTTCCGTTGACCTGGATGTTGAGCTTGTCGTACGCCGTGCTGCCCGACTCCGACGTCGTGATGTAGGTCCGGAAGGTCAGGGTCTGCGAGGACCCCGTGGTCGGGACGGTCACCTGTTGGGTGGCCGACTGCGTCGAGGAGGTCGTCCCCCCGACGAGCAGCGAGTGCGTCCCGGAGTACGCGCGGGTGGTCACCACCGACGCTCCCGAGCCCAGCGACCACGAGGCGTTGCCCGACTCGAAGGATCCGTTGGTGACGCGTTCGGTGGGGGTGCCGCCACCACCGCCGCCGCCTCCCGTGGAGCCGCCGACCAGCCACTGGGTGGCGTTCAGCGCCAGCGCGGCGTCGGTGCCGGCCGGGTCGTCCCACCCGTCGTACAGCGTGTTGCCGGACTGCCCCGTGCCGTCGTCGATCGGTGACGAGTCGCCCCAGTAGGCGACGCGACCGCTCCCGAACGTGCTGGTGACGAAGGCCGCGCCGGTCGTCCCGCTCGCGGAGTAGCCCGACCGGAACAGCTCGCCGCGGACACCGGTGTCGTCGGCCGGGTGCAGGGTTGCCGTCGTACCGTCCCGCAGGATCGCGCCGTGGACCGTGCCGAAGGGTCCGCTGATGACGGGGTCGCCCGCAGCCTGGGCACCGATCACGTCCGGGTTCTCGTCGGCGATGTCGAGGTAGTCGATGGAGAACCCGAACGGGTCGCCGGCGTCGACCGAGTTGTTCGTCATCAGGTCGTTGAGCACGTCGACGGAGTCGCTGCCGTCGTTGTTG
>JAICSK010000002.1 GCA_025936915.1 Nocardioides sp. | reverse complement strand
TCGTCAGGAAACGGGACGGCCGCCCAGCACGTCGGTGAGGTCGTAGGAGACCGGTTCCTCGAGCTGGTCGTAGCCGCAGCTCTCGGGGTCGCGATCGGTGCGCCACCGCCGGAACTGCGCGGTGTGACGAAACCGCCTCCCCTCCATGTGGTCGTAGGCGACCTCGATCACCAGGTCGGGCCGGAGCGGGGTGAAGCTGAGGTCCTTTCCCTGGCTCCACCGGCTCTGTGTGCCCGGCACCCGGTCGGGGTTGGCGATCAGGAACTCCGCCCACCGTCCCCACGGGTGCTCCTCGATGGGTACGACCAGCGGCTGGAGCTGCTCGATCAGCTCCGCGCGGCGGGTCTCGGTGAAGCTGGCGCTGACCCCCACGTGTTGCAGCTCCCCGTCGACGTACAGCCCGAGCAGGAGGCTGCCCAGCAGCGGCCGCTGGGGAGTGCTCGTCTTGTGCTCGCGGTAGCCGGCGACCACGACGTCCGCCGTGCGCTCGTGCTTGATCTTGAGCATCGTGCGGGCGTTCTCGACGTAAGACGCCCCCAGGGGCTTGGCGACGACCCCGTCGAGCCCGGCACCCTCGAACTGCGTGAACCACTCCTCGGCCTTGGCCGGGTCCGTCGTCGTGCGGGTCAGGAAGCACGGACCGGTGAGCGTCCCGATCGCTCCCTCCAGCGCCGCGCGCCGCTCGGCGAACGGTCGGGCGACGTACGCCGTGTCGCCCAGCGCGAGCAGGTCGAAGGCCACGAACCCGGCCGGGGTCTTCTCGGCGAGCATGTCGATGCGGCTCTTGGCCGGGTGGATGCGCTCCTGCAGCACCTCGAACTCCAACCGGTCGACGCCGTCCTCACCTCGCTGAGCCACGAACACCTCGCCGTCGAGGACGATCCGGTCGGGCAGGTGCTCGCGCATCGCGGCCACCAGCTCCGGAAAGTAGCGCGTCAGCGGCTTGGTGTTGCGGCTGGCCAGCTCGACCTCGTCGCCGTCCTTGAACACCAGGCAACGGAACCCGTCCCACTTCGGCTCGAAGCTCAGCCCCTCGATGTCACCGACCGTGTGCCTGGCGGGGTCGGGGATCCCCTTCACGCTCTTGGCGAGCATCGGGCGCACCGGTGGCATCACGGGCAGGTCCATGAGGCGACCCTAGTCGGGCGGACAGCGGTCGAACCGTCGCCGACGCCCGCCCGTACTCCCTGCAATGAGCGAACGTGGCCACCATCCCGGCTTGGACGGCGTACGTGGCGTGGCGATCCTGCTCGTCCTGGGCCAGCACGCCATGACACGGACGCTGATCGACGGCTTTCTCGGCGTGACCGTGTTCTTCTGCCTCTCGGGGTTCTTGATCACCACCCTGCTGGTCCGCGAGCTCGACGGCGGCACCATCCATCTGCGGGCGTTCTACCGACGGCGGGTCGCGCGGCTGTATCCCGCGCTGGTGGTGGTCGTCGGCGTGACGACGGTCGTGCTGCTCCTGCACCGGGACCACCTCAGGGCAGGGCTGTTCCACCGCCACCACCTCGGCGTCGGGCAGGTCCTCGCCCCCGCGGGTGCTGCGCTCACGTACACGACCAGCCTCTTCGACTGGGCGGGCCACCCGTTCGCGACCTACGACTGGTTCAACTACACCTGGTCGCTCTCGGTCGAGGAGCAGTTCTACCTGCTGTGGCCCTTCCTCCTGCTGTGGGGCTACCGCCGTAGTCCCCGCGTCTTCGCGGTGTTCACGTTGGCACTGGTCGCCAGCACGCTGGCGCTCGACCTGCACCTCGCGGTCAGCCAGTATGTGAAGTACGACCCCCACGAGTACTTCGGGAGCGACACCAACGCGCTGCCCATCCTGGCCGGCTCCCTGCTCGCGATCGCGCTGGTCAACGGCTGGCTGACGCGGGCCCTGCGGCGGGTGGCGCTGCTCGCCCCGGCGGCGCTGGTCCTCCTCCCCGTCCTGGCCCACCACGACGACACCTATCGGCCCTCGTGGGTGATCGTGGCCGGGACGGCGCTGACGGTCGTGCTCCTGGTCGGGGTGGTGATGCAGCCCCGGTCGCCGGTCGGCCGCCTGCTGGCCACCCCTCCGATGCGGTGGCTGGGCGAACGCTCGTACTCGATCTACTTGTGGAACGTCATGATCCGGATCGTGGTCATCAGCCGGCTCGGGCACACCCACCGCGCCGACCTCGTCTGGATCGTGATCATCGTCGTCCTGGGTGAGGCCAGCTTCCGGTTCGTCGAGCGTCCGCTGCGAGCCAGGCTCTCGGGGAGGCGACCGTCCGCCGACCCGCCGACCTTCGGACCGGCAGCCCCGCAGGTCTCGCACGCCGTCTGAAGGCTCACCCCTCGGCACCCTCTCGCTCCCCGGGCAGGAGTCGAACCTGCGTCGCTAGTCCTGATTCAAAGTCAGGCGGGCCCTGCCGGCAGACCAACCGGGGATCGGTAGAAGGGTAGGGCCCGCCTGGCGGGGCAGCACGTCGGCCCGACAGACACGTCGGCCCGACAGAACAGCGAGGGTTGTGTGCCTGAGCCCGCGCCCCAGCGCGGTGTCGGGCACACGACTCGGTCGAGCGCGCAAGTTCAGCCTCCCGGACGATGGCCGGGGGGCCGGGGACGGGCGATACGTTGGATCCCATGGCGAGCGACCTCACGGTGATCGTGCTGGCGGCAGGCGGAGGCACCCGCATGAGGTCGAAGAAGTCCAAGCTGCTCCACGAGATCGGCGGGCGCAGCATGGTCGGCCACGTGCTGGCCGCCGTCCAGGTGCTCGCGCCCTCGCGGGTCGTCGTCGTGGTCGGGCACCAGCGCGACCAGGTGGGTCCGCACGTCCAGTCGCTGATGCCCGACGCCGTGCTCGCGGTCCAGGAGGACCAGCAAGGCACCGGGCACGCCGTACGGGTGGCGATGGAGACGGCCGGGACGACGTCCGGCACCGTGCTCGTGGTGTACGGCGACACCCCGCTGCTGCGCGGCGAGAGCCTGCGCGGCTTCGCCGAGGAGCACGAGGCCGCGCAGAGCGCGGTGAGCGTGCTGAGCGGGGTCGTCGACCATCCGTTCGGCTACGGTCGCGTCGTCCGCAACGACGAGGGCGATGTCGAGGCGATCGTCGAGGAACGAGACGCGACGCCCAAGCAGCGTGAGATCCGCGAGATCGGGTCGGGGATCTTCGCGTTCGACGCGGAGTTCCTGGTCGACGTCCTGCCCCGGATCGGCAACGACAACGCCAAGGGTGAGTACTACCTCACCGACACCGTCGGTCTCGCCCGCGATGCCGGCCTGACCGTCGCGGCGTTCCCGCTCGACGACGTCATGCAGACGCAGGGAGCCAACGACCGCGTCCAGCTCGCCGAGCTCGGGCGGGAGCTGAACCAGCGGATCGTCGAGCAGTGGATGCGCGACGGCGTCACCGTGATGGACCCCGCGACCACGTGGATCGAGTCCGACGTCCGGCTCGCGCCCGATGTGATCCTGCTGCCCAACACCCAGCTCCTCGGCGCCACCGTCGTCGGCGAGGACGCGGTGATCGGTCCCGACACCAGCCTCAAGGACTGCGAGGTCGGTGCCGGCGCACGGGTCACCCGGGCCCATGGCGAGCTCGCCGTGATCGGCGACGGCGCGAACGTCGGGCCCTACGCGTTCCTCCGTCCCGGCACCGAGCTCGGGAGCGACGGCAAGATCGGCACGTTCGTCGAGACCAAGAACGCCCACATCGGCGCCGGCTCCAAGGTCCCGCACCTGTCGTACGTCGGCGACGCGACCATCGGTGAGGGCAGCAACATCGGGGCAGGCACGATCTTCGCCAACTACGACGGCACCCACAAGCACCACACGACCGTCGGCAAGGGCGCCAAGACCGGCGCCAACAACACCTTCGTCGCGCCGGTCACCATCGGCGACGGCGCGATGACCGGCGGCGGTGCCGTCGTACGACGGGACGTGCCGCCGGGCAACCTCGCGGTGTCGGGCGGGCCGCAGCGCAACCTCGACCGCCGCGCACCTCGTGGCGAGGACCCCGCCTCGATTGGGGAAGCCACCGGGGCTGAGGGAGAATCCTGACCCGTGAGCTCGAAGACGAAGAGGACCACCAAGAAACACCTGATGGTCTTCTCCGGGCGGGCTCACCCCGCGCTCGCTGAGGAGGTCGCGACCACGCTGGGGATCCAGCTGGTACCGACCCAGGCCTACGAGTTCGCCAACTCCGAGACCTACGTCCGCTACGAGGAGTCGGTTCGCGGCTCCGACGCCTTCGTGATCCAGAGCCACACCGCGCCGATCAACGAGTGGCTGATGGAGCACTTCATCATGGTCGACGCGCTGAAGCGGGCCAGCGCCAAGCGGATCACGGTGGTGATGCCGTTCTACGGCTACGCCCGGCAGGACAAGAAGCACCGCGGTCGTGAGCCGATCTCGGCGCGGCTGGTCGCCGACATCTTCAAGACCGCCGGCGCCGACCGGCTGATCACCGTCGACCTCCACGCCGACCAGATCCAGGGCTTCTTCGACGGGCCGGTCGACCACTTGTTCGCGCTGCCGATCCTGGCGTCGTACGTCAGGGAGAAGTACGGCGACCAGGACCTCGCCGTGGTCAGCCCCGACGCCGGCCGGATCAAGGTCGCCGAACGCTGGTCCTCGCGGCTGCAGGGCGCCCCGCTGGCGTTCATCCACAAGACGCGGCGCATCGACAAGCCCAACGAGACCGTCGCCAACCGCGTCGTCGGCGACGTGCGGGGCCGCATCTGCGTCCTGGTCGACGACATGATCGACACCGGGGGCACGATCGTGCACGCCGCCGAGGCGCTCGCCCGTGACGGGGCCGCCGGTGTCGTGATCGCCGCGACCCACCCGATCCTCTCCGGGCCCGCCGTCGACCGGCTGAAGAACAGCGCGGTCACCGAGATCGTCGTCACCAACACCCTGCCGATCCCCGACGAGAAGCGCTTCGACAAGCTCACCTGCCTGTCCATCGCGCCCCTGCTCTCGCAGGCGATCAAGGAGGTCTTCGAGGACGGGTCGGTCACCAAGATGTTCGATGGCGAGGCGTGACGCGAGCAGCTGACGTCTGCGCGGACGGTTCATCACGCTGAGTAGGTGAACCAGCGCATGGCCAGGTGAACTCCGCTTGCCGAGTGCCGTTTCGGCCACTCAGCGTGATGAACCGTCCCCCCGAGGTGAAGCCCTACCCCGCCAGCCGGACCCGCAGGGCGACGTCGTAGTCGTCCACGGTGTCCTCCCACCCCCGGCGCAGGACGGTGTTCGTGGTGTCGGTCGTGGCGGTGTCGAGCTCGTCGCGGAACCTCCGGAAGCGGTCCAGCGTCATCGGCGTCCGAGGTGCCGCGAAGGCGGCGGCATCGGCGAACGACTGGCTGCGCGTCGCGATCCGGGGTGCGTCCTCGAGGTAGCGGTCGAGGTACGGCGCGAACAGCTCCTCCTGACCCGGGGTCCACAGCCCCGACACCAGGGCGGTGAAGTCGCGGTTGGACACGGCGGTGTCGCAGATCCGCTGCCACGCATCCTCTTTGGCAGCCGGGTCGGGACGGCCGGCCAGCGCGGCCAGCGCCGCCTGGTGGCCGTTCGACGAGCGGTCGGCGGCGGACTCGGCGTCGATCAGGTCGGCGCCCGCGGCGTCGAGCTCCACCAGGCGGCGTACGACGAGCCAGCGGGTGTCGCGGTCGATGTCCAGCCCGGCACGCGCCTGTCCGGACTCCAGCCAGCGACGCAGCAGGGCGACGTCGGCGGTGGTCATCGCGAGCCGACGCATGGCCGCGAGCCCGCGCGCGGAGTCGCCCGTCTCGAGCACGGCGGCACACACGTCGGCCACCACCCGCTCGGCCGCGGCCAGTGCCTCGGGTGCGGTCCACTGCGGCACCACCTGCCGGGTCACCCGCCGCAGCACGCTGTCGAACAGCACCGGGTCGGTCTCCTCGACCAGGTGCCGCTGCACGATCGTGAGGTACTCCCCGGTGGTCGACAGTCCCGACCTCACCCGCGTCATCGCGTTGGTCCACGTCACCGCGCGCAGCAGCGGGTCGGGCAGCGCGCCGAGGTCGTCGACCGCTGCCTGCCACGACTGGTCGTCGAGCAGGACCGCGGCGTACGCCTCGTCGGCAGCGTTGGGTACGACGGGCGCGCCGGCGTAGTCGGTGAGCGCGACGGGGGCGTCGGCCACGTCGACCAGCCGGACGTCGCTCACCCCGGTGGTGCCGAGTGCGGCGACCGAGAACCGGTGGGGCCGGGTGCCCTCGCGGGTCAGCACGGGGACGTCGCCGTCACGGCTCACCCGGATCGTGTCGTAGCCGGTCGTGCGCAGGTAGACCTCGGCCCACCCGCGCACGTCACGGTCGGTGACCGAGTCGAGCGCCTCCAGGTAGTCGGCCAGCTCGGCGTTGCCGAAGCGGTGCCGCGTGAGATAGCGGTTGGTCCCCTCCACGAACGTGTCCCAGCCCAGCCAGGTGACCAGCTGCCGGAGCACCGAGGCGCCCTTGGCATAGGTGATCATGTCGAAGTTCGTGAACGCCGTGTCGACGTCGACCAGGTGCTCGGCGTCCTCGGCGATCGGGTGGGTCGAGCGGCGCCGGTCGGCGGCGTACGCCGTCGGCTTGCGGTTCAGCGTGAAGTCGGGCCACGCGCCGGGCACCCCGATCTCGTGCGCCACGTGGTAGCCCATGAAGTCGGCGAACGACTCGTTGAGCCAGGTGTCCTGCCACCACTTCATCGTGACCAGGTCGCCGAACCACATGTGTGCCATCTCGTGGGCGATCACCTCGGCCCGGTCGGCGAGCTCACCGGCGTCCGGCTCGTTGCGCGGCAGGTACTCGTCGCGGAAGGTGACGCATCCGGCGGTCTCCATCGCGCCCCAGTTGTGGCCCGGACCCATCACCTGGTCGTAGGAGTCGAAGGGGTAGGGCTCGTCGAAGGTGCTGGTGTAGAAGTCGAAGCACGCCTCGGTGACGTGCCTCATGTCCTCGAAGTCGCGGTCGAGCGCGTCGGCCAGCGACGCCCGCGCGTGCCAGCCGAACGGCAGGCCGGCGTGCTCCCAGGTGCGGGAGTGCCACGGACCCGCGCAGACGGTGAAGAGGTACGACGAGATCGGCGGCGTCGTGGTGAACCGCCGGAGCTCGCCTTCCTGCCCGTCGGCCCGGCCGTTGGCCACCACGGTCCAGTCCAGGGGCGCCCGCACCGTCAGCGCGATCGGGGCCTTGAGGTCGGGCTGGTCGAAGCAGGCGAAGACCTTGTGCGCCAGGTCCATCCCGGCGTACGCCGCGACGTAGGTGGCGTCGTCCGCGGGGTCGGTCATCGTGTGCATCCCGTCGCCGTCGTTGACGTAGGGGATGTTCGCCTCGACCACCACCTCGTTGTTCGGCGCGAGGTCATGCAGGGTGATCCGGTGCCCGTCGTACACCGGTGAGGTGACCGGCGAGTCGTTGACGGTCACCCGCAGGTCCTGCGCCTCCGACAGCTCGAGGAAGGTCGTGGCCCGCGGGTCGGCGACGGCGAAGGTGACCGTGGTCCGGCACCCGAAGGTCTCGCGCGAGGTCAGGTCGAGGTCGATGCGGTAGCCCACATCCGAGATCTGCGCGGAGCGTGCGACCGCTTCCTGGTAGGTGAGAGACGACACCCTGCCGACCCTATGACACCGGCGGGGACACGGGCGGGGACACGGGCCCCGTCGATTCGTCAGCCCGGCCCGTGCTGCATAGACTTGCGCAGTTGCCTCGGCGAGGGAGCCGGGCCGGTGCCTTCCGGGCGCCGGTGCGGTGTCCGTGATCGACAGGGCGGCTGCCTTCGACGCCGCGCTGACCCGGTCGCGCGGCGTTCCTCGTCGCCGGCCCAGACACAGAACGACGACCCACGAGGAGAACCCCGGCATGCCCGAGAAGATCACCGCGGAGAAGCGCACCGAGTTCGGCAAGGGTGCCGCGCGCCGGATCCGCCGCGAGCACAAGATCCCGGCCGTGGTCTACGGCCACGGCAACGACCCGATCCACCTCACCCTGCCGGGTCACGACACGATGATGGCGCTCAAGCACGGCGGCGCGAACGCGCTGCTCGAGCTCGACATCGACGGCTCGAGCCAGCTCGCCCTGACCAAGCAGGTGCAGGTCGACCCGATCCGCCGGGTCCTCGAACACATCGACTTCGTCGCGGTACGCCGTGGCGAGAAGGTCACCGTCGACGTGCCGGTCCACGTGACCGGAGAGGCCGCTCCCGAGACCCTGGTCGTCACCGAGCACTCGACCGTGCAGGTCGAGGCCGAGGCCACCAACATCCCGGAGCGGATCGAGATCTCCGTGGCCGGCGCCGCGGTCGGCACCCAGATCCACGCCTCCGACCTGGTCCTGCCCGAGGGCACGACGCTGCTGACCGACCCGGAGTCGCTGGTCGTCAACGTCACCCAGCAGCAGACGGCCGAGCAGCTCGAGGCCGAGCTCGCCGAGGCCGAGGCCGACGCCGGCATCGTCCACGAGGAGAGCGAGGCGGAGGCCGAGGCCGCTGCCGAGGGCGAGGCTGCCGAGGGCGCCGAGGCCGGCGAGGCCGCCGAGGGCGAGCCCGCCCAGGCCGAGGGCGACGCCTCCGAGTGAGGCTCCTGCCCCGGGCTCGGGCGTCCGACGAGCCCGGAGAGGTGTGGCTCGTCGTCGGCCTCGGCAACCCGGGGCCGTCGTACGCCGGCCATCGCCACAACGTCGGCTACCTGGTCGCCGACGAGCTGGCCGCGCGGATGGGCGCGTCGTTCCGGGCGCACAAGTCCGGCCGTGCGGAGGTCGTCGAGGGGAGGCTGGTGCCGCCCGGCGACGACGGACCGAGAGTCGTCCTGGTGCGCGCCCGCACCTACATGAACGAGAGCGGGGGAGCGGTCAAGCAGCTCGCGTCGTTCTACAAGGTCCCGCCGGAGCGGATCGTCGCCGTGCACGACGAGCTCGACCTGCCGTTCGACGTCATGCGCGTCAAGCTGGGCGGTGGCGACAACGGCCACAACGGCGTGCGGTCGATGCGTGCCGCCCTGGGCACCGGTGACTTCTACCGCGTCCGGATAGGCATCGGCCGGCCGCCGGGCCGGCAGGACGTCGCGGACTTCGTGCTCTCCAACTACTCGGCCATGGAGCGCAAAGCCCTGCCGCTGCAGGTGACCACGGCCGCTGACGCGGTGGAGTCGCTGCTCGCCGAAGGCCTCGAGCGCACCCAGGCCCGCTACAACTCCTGAGGTGTCGATCTCGCCGTCGAGGTGGCCCATCCGCCTCGGTATTCGAACGACCAGACCTCCTGGCCCGACCGAACCAGGAGGAATTTAGGCAAAGATTGTCTTCCGGACTGGCGCTCGGGGCCCATCGTTGTCCAGAATGATGCCTGGTCGGACGTCGAGTCGGGGGACTCGATCACAGCGTCCGGCCACGGGACGGGACTCGAAGGGGTTCCGATGGGGGAATGATCGTGGAGCTCGACTCCTCGCGCATGTCGAGGAATCAATCGGCGACGGCCGCGCCCGCCGGGCGTGACCGCGCGATCGTCGTACGGCCGACTGCCGTTCCTTGCGTTCCGAGCGCCGACCTGTGGTCCCGTGACCGCCGGCCGGCCGACGAGGGACGTCTCTCCCGCCCGCACATGCCTCAGGTCATTCGACCGGGGGCACACAGGGAACAGGAGACAACCAGATGAACAAGCCCAGCAGACGCGCAGTCGTCCGCACCGGCGTATGGGCCGTGCCCGTCGTCGCGACTGCGTCCGCCGTTCCGGCGTTCGCAGGCAGCACCGACAACTGCACCACCGACGGAAAGGTCTGTGTCGAGGGTGTCGGGTCCGGGTGCAAGCTGCCCGGCGAGAGCACTCACAACGGCGAGACCTACTTCGGCTACCGGATGGTGGTCACGTTCGACAACAACACGAACGCCCCCATCACCATCACGCTCGACAGCTTCACGATCAGTGGCAAGCCGACGACCGGTTTCCCGACCGGTGAGGTCCTCACGCTCCAGCCCGGGGCCAACCCCGAGCTGTTCATCGTGACCAGCTCGGCGAGCTCGCAGCGGTCGGCGACGATCTTCTACACCTACGACGCCGTTCAGTACCACGCGACCGTCTCGTTCGACACCTTCAACCCGTGCAAGTGCACTCCGAAGGACGCCGACCCGACGGACCCGAACTCGAACTGCTCCTGATCGGGTGACGGCGCCGGGAGGCTAGTGTCACCGCGTGAGTGACACCCAACTCCCTTCCGGCGCCGACGACCACGACCTGGCCGCCTGGCTGGCCCGGACCGCGGGCGAGCGACTGCTCGTCGTCCGCGAGTCGGGCCTGGCCGGGCGCGAGCTCAAGGACGCCGGCGACCGTGCTGCGCACGAGCTGTTGGCAGCGCTGTTGGCCGAGCACCGGCCGGCGGACTCCGTGCTCTCCGAGGAGGGCAAGGACGACAAGCGGCGGTTGAGCGCGTCCCGGGTCTGGATCGTGGACCCGCTCGACGGCACCCGGGAGTTCTCCGAGCCCCCGCGTGACGACTGGGCGGTCCACGTCGCCCTGTGGGAGGACGGCGAGCTGGCGGCAGGCGCCGTTGCCCAGCCCGCTCTGCGCGAGGTCTTCCACACCGGGCGACCGCCCGTCGTACCACCGCGCTCGAGTGCCCGTCCACGCATCGCGGTGTCGCGCACGCGGCCCCCGGCCTTCGTCGAGGCCCTGGCCGAGGAGATCGACGCCGAGCTGGTCCCGATGGGGTCGGCCGGGGTCAAGGTGATCTCCGTGGTGCGCGACGTCACCGACGCGTACGTGCACGCCGGCGGGCAGTACGAGTGGGACAACGCCGCACCGGTCGCGGTAGCCCGGGCGGCGGGCCTGTTCTGCTCACGTGTGGACGGCTCGGAGCTGCGCTACAACCAGGACGACGTCTCCCTTCCCGACCTGGTCGTGTGCCGGCCCGAGCTGTCCGCACCGATCCTCGAGTTCGTGAGCCGCCACGGGGTGGACTGAGCGTCCGCTCGGCTCGCCAGGGCGTATCAGCTGCCCCTTCGCCGGCCTCCTCATCCCGACGCACCCGGACGAGGACAGGTGAGGAGGCCGGTCATGTGGGACACCGCGGTCGAGATCTCGACGCACCTGACGCACGACCGGCCGTGTCCTCGGTGCGCCCACGCGGAGCACCGGTTCCTGCCGTGCGACCACTGCGCGTGTGCCGGGGTCGTCGCGACGGCGTACGTCGACGGGCTGGAACCCGTGAGCCTCGGCTGACGTCCGACTCGGCATGCTGACCCGTCGCCAGACCCTGCGTGCCCTCGGCGCCGCCGGCTTCGCCGCACCGGTGGTCTCCGCCTGCGGCCATGGCCACACCGGGACCACCCACGCCGACAGCACCGGGCTCCACCTGGTGAAGGCGGACGTCGCGCAGAGCACCGGCGATGCGTCGGCGGTGGCCGGGGTGGTCTCCGCGATGGGGGCCTTCACGGGAGACCTCTGGGCCCAGGTCGGGACCGGATCCGACAACCTCGCCCTCTCGCCGTACTCGATCGTGGTCGCACTGGCGATGACCGGCAACGGTGCCGCCGGGGCCACGGCCAGGCAGATGCTCGACACGCTGCACGTCGACTCGCTGGCGACGTACAACAGCGGGATGGCGGCGCTCACCCAGGACCTCGGCGCGCTCAGCGGCGAGGTGAAGGTGGCAGGCAAGACCCAGCAGGTGGAGCTGGCGGCTGCGAACCAGCTGTTCGGCGACCGCTCGGTCATCTGGGAGCGCGCGTTCCTCACCGTGCTCGCCAAGCAGTACGGCGCGGGCCTGATCGACCTCGACTTCGGGGGCGATCCCGACGGGGCCCGGGCCGTCGTCAACGGTTGGACCGCCGACCAGACCCACGACCGGATCCCCGAGATCCTGCCGAGGGGCGTCGTCGACACGAGCACCCGCTTGGTCCTGGTCAACGCGCTCTACGTCAAGGCCCCGTGGGCCTCGCAGTTCGAGAAGGGCTCGACCACCGACGGGTCGTTCCGGCTCGCGAGCAGCGAGGTGGTTCGCGTCGCGATGATGCGGGGCAACGCCGAGGGACCGAACCTCTACCTCGAGGGCGCGCATTTCACCGGCGCCCGACTTCCGTACGGCGAGGGCCGTCTCGCCATGACCGTCGCGCTGCCCAAGGCCGACGAGCGGGCGGCCCTCCAGGACCTGCTCGCTCCGGGCGGCCTGACGACGCAGGGCAGTCCCGCGGTCGCGTTGACCATGCCGCGTTGGAGCTTCCGGGTCCCGACAGACCTGAGCGATCCGCTCCGGTCTCTCGGCATGACCGACGCGTTCTCGGCCGAGGACGCCGACTTCTCGCGGATGACCACCGACGAACGGCTGCACATCCAGTTCGTGCTGCACCAGGCGTTCGTGGCTGTCGACGAGGCGGGCACCGAGGCGGCCGCGGCGACCGCGGTGGGGATGGCCGACAGTGCCGTGATAGCGAGCCACGAGCTGGTCCTGGACCGGCCGTTCCTCTTCGTCATCCACGACACGGCCCACGGGACGCCGTTGTTCGTCGGTCGCGTCGCCGACCCGAGCTGAGCGCCCCGACGACCCGGAAATGGGTGAACACTGGGGACGTGAACACCCGGCCAGAGCTGCTCGCCGACGAACCGGTGCGGCTACCCCGGCAGCGCGAGCCCCGTCCCGAGCGGGTGCCTCGGGTCCACACCCCGCAGAGCAGGTGGTGGTGGGTACTGGCGGTCGCCCTCGTCGTCGCGGTCGGCGCCGTCGTGGTCGACTCGAGCGCACGGGCGCGGGAGGGCGCCCAGGTCTCCAGCTGTGAGAGCCGGCTCCGGGCCGCGACCGGGCGGGTCGAACGACGACTCGGACTCGTGAACTCCTATCTCGAGCCGACGCTCGCCACCGACGGGCGGGTCCAGCAGCTCCACCTCGCCGACCTGATGTCCGCACGCGCCCAGAAGGTGCTGACCCGGGTGCAGCGGGCCGACCGGTTCTGCCGTGGCGTGTCGGTGGAGCCCTGGCACTTCTCGCTCGCGGCCCGGCAGGGCGCGTCCACGGCGTACTCGGCGGCGCTGGTGACCCTCGTGCAGATCGTGGCGGCGCAGGGACACGTGCCGTTCCGCGCCGACGCTGCGCTGCAGCACCTGCGCGAGGCCGTCGGCATCGACGGCGGCTGAGCCTGCATCCGGGCTCAGCCACCGGGCCATGGGCTCGGTCGGGGGCGGCGACTATCCTCGGCGGGTCACCCCCTCCCCGCCGCGGGATGGGGGCTGTCGTGCTGTGCACACCGCCGCCTGCGACCCTGAACGAAAGGCACCCGTGCTCCCCTCCGCGCTCTCCGACGCCGTCCTGGCCGAGCCCGCGCTGGCCGGCGCTCTGGCCGACGCGCCCCGCCTGGATCGGCTCGACCTGACGGCACCCGCGGGCGTCCGGCCGTTCCTGGTCGACGGACTGGTGAGGGCCGGACGCGTCGTCCTGCTGGTCACCGCCACCGGGCGCGAGGCCGAGGAGCTGACCGAGGAGCTCGGCACCCTGATCGAGCCGGCGTCGGTCGCCTACTTCCCGAGCTGGGAGACGCTGCCCCACGAGCGGCTCAGCCCTCGCAGCGACACCGTCGGGCGTCGTCTCGCGGTGCTCCGCCGGCTCCGTCACCCGGGTGTCGACGCCGCGACCGGACCGTTGCGGGTCGTGGTCGCACCGGTCCGCTCGATCCTGCAGCCCCAGGTCGGTGGCCTCGGCGACCTGGTGCCGGTGGAGCTCGAGCCGGGGGACACCGCCGAGCTCGACGACGTCACGCGCCGCCTCGCGGACGCGGCGTACACCCGGGTCGACCTGGTGGAGAAGCGCGGCGAGTTCGCCGTCCGCGGCGGTCTGGTCGACGTCTTCCCGCCGACCGAGCAGCACCCGATCCGGGTGGAGTTCTGGGGGGACGAGGTCGAGGAGATCCGGTCGTTCGCCGTCGCCGACCAGCGCACGATCGAGAAGGCCCACCGACTCTGGGCGCCGCCGTGCCGCGAGCTGCTGCTGACCGACGACGTACGCCGTCGCGCGGCCGCGCTGGGCCAGGCACACCCGCAGCTCGCGGAGATGACCGACAAGATCGCGGCCGGCATCGCGGTCGAGGGGATGGAGTCGCTGGCGCCGGTGCTGGTCGACCGGCTCGAGCTGCTCGTCGACGCGATGCCCGACGACACCCACGTCCTCGTGGTCGACCCCGAGCGTGTCCGCACCCGGGCCCACGACCTGGTGGCGACCAGCGAGGAGTTCCTCGGCGCCTCGTGGGCCGCGGCCGCCGGCGGTGGCACGGCGCCCATCGACCTGGGAGCCGCGTCGTACCGCGACCTCGACGACGTCCTGACGCACACCCGCGAGCTCGGTCGGCCGTGGTGGACGGTCAGCCCCTTCGGCCTCGACGACGAGCTCCGCGACGGGGTCGGCCGCACCGTCGCCGCCGCTCCGGTCGAGGGCTACCGCGGCGACGCCGAGCGGCTCGTCGCCGATCTGCGGAGCTGGCTCCGCGACGGCCGCCGCGTCCTGGTCGTCCACCCCGGTCACGGTCCGGCCGAGCGCATGGTCGAGGTGCTCGGCGAGCACGACGTACCCGCTCGCCTGGTCGAGCCCGACGAGGCGTCGCCGGAGCAGGCGGTGGTCACGGTGACCACCGCGACGCTCGCCCACGGGTTCGTCGCCGACTCGCTCGGCCTGGTCCTGCTCACCGGCGACGACCTCTCCGGGCAGCGCGGCCCCACCCGCGACCACAGCCGGATGCCGACCCGCCGCAAGCGGCAGATCGACCCGCTGGAGCTGAACAAGGGCGACTACGTCGTCCACGAGCAGCACGGTGTCGGCCGGTTCGTGGAGATGCGGAAGCGGGAGGTTCAGGGCGCGACCCGCGAGTATCTCGTCCTTGAGTACGGCGCGGGCAGGCGTGGGGGTCCGGCCGACATGCTGTTCGTGCCGGCCGACGCCCTCGACCAGGTGACGCGCTACGTCGGCGGTGAGCAGCCCCACCTCGACCGTCTCGGTGGCTCCGACTGGAGCAAGCGGAAGAACCGCGCGCGTCGCGCGGTCCGTGAGATCGCCGCCGAGCTGATCAAGCTGTACGCCGCCCGCCAGGCCACCCAGGGTTTCGCCTTCGGCCCCGACACCCCGTGGCAGCGCGAGCTCGAGGACGCGTTCCCGTTCCACGAGACGCCCGACCAGCTGACGACGGTCGAGGAGGTCAAGGCCGACATGCGTCAGACCGTCCCGATGGACCGGCTGGTCTGCGGCGACGTCGGCTACGGCAAGACCGAGATCGCCGTCCGAGCGGCGTTCAAGGCGGTGCAGGACGGCAAGCAGGTCGCCGTCCTCGTCCCGACCACGCTGCTCGTGCAGCAGCACTACACCACGTTCGCCGAGCGGATGGGTGCGTTCCCGGTGTCCATCCGGCCGCTGAGCCGGTTCCAGACCGAGAAGGAGGCCCGCGACGTCGCCGAGGGCCTGCGTGAGGGCTCCGTGGACATCGTGATCGGCACCCACCGACTGCTCAACCCCGACATCCGGCTCAAGGACCTCGGCCTGATCATCGTCGACGAGGAGCAGCGCTTCGGGGTCGAGCACAAGGAGCAGATGAAGCGTCTGCGGACCAGCGTCGACGTACTGTCGATGAGCGCGACCCCGATCCCGCGCACCTTGGAGATGGCGATCACCGGCATCCGTGAGATGTCGACGATCACGACGCCACCCGAGGAGCGACACCCGGTGCTGACCTACGTGGGCGCCTATGAGGACCGAACGGTCTCCGCCGCGATCCGGCGCGAGCTTCTCCGCGAGGGTCAGGTCTTCTTCATCCACAACCGCGTGCAGTCCATCGAGAAGGCCGCCGAGCGCATCCGCGAGCTGGTGCCCGAGGCCCGGGTCGCCACGGCGCACGGTCAGATGGGGGAGCACCAGCTCGAGCAGGTGATGCTGGACTTCTGGGAGAAGCGGTTCGACGTCCTGGTCTGCACCACGATCGTCGAGTCCGGCCTCGACGTGTCCAACGCCAACACCATGATCATCGAGCGGGCCGACGCCCTCGGCCTCTCCCAGCTCCACCAGCTCCGCGGACGCGTGGGCCGATCGAGCGAACGTGCCTACGGCTACTTCCTCTACCCGCCGGAGAAGCCGCTCACCGAGACCGCCCACGAACGTCTCGCGACACTCGCCCAGCACTCCGATCTCGGCGGCGGCATGGCGATCGCGATGAAGGACCTCGAGATCCGAGGCGCCGGCAACCTCCTCGGCGGCGAGCAGTCGGGACACATCGCCGACGTCGGGTTCGACCTGTACGTCCGGCTCGTCGGCGAGGCGGTGCAGGAGTTCCGGTCCGACGGCGCCCCGGCCGACGACCTCGGTGAGGTGCGCATCGAGCTCCCTGTCGACGCCCACCTGCCGCACACCTACATCCCGAGCGAGCGGCTCCGGCTGGAGATGTACCGCCGGCTGGCCGAGGTGCGCACCGACGACGACGTCGACGCGATCCGCGACGAGCTCGACGACCGGTACGGCGAGCCCCCGGAGGAGGTCGCGTCCCTCCTGCTGGTGGCGCGTTTCCGCGCGCGAGCCCGGCAAGCCGGCATCACGGAGGTGACGATCGCCGGCCGCAACGTCCGGTTCGCCCCGGTGGCCGACCTGCCCGAGTCCCGCGTGCTCCGGCTCAACCGCCTCTACCCGCGCAGCATCGTCAAGAGCCAGGTCGGCAGCCTGCTGGTGCCGCGACCGCACACCACGTCGGACGCCCACGTGATCGGGGGGCGTCCGATCGAGGGAGTGGCCCTGCTTGAATGGGCTCGCACCGTCATCGACTCGGTCATCGACCCCGTGCAGGAGAAGAGGGAGTCATCGTGATCCGTCCGGCCCGTCGCCGCGAGGCGAAGGTCAGGGCTCTCGTCGGCCTGGCCGGCGCCGCCCTGCTCCTCGGTGGATGCGGCAGCTCACTCGGGATCCACCCGGGGTCCGCGGCCGTCGTCGGCAGCGAAAACCTGTCGATGAGCAAGATCGACGACACCACCACGCTCTACTGCAAGGCGTTCGTCGCGTCCCAGCAGACCCAGCAGACCCAGCAGAACCCGTCGGGCCCGCTGCCGATGGGCTTCTTCCGCAGCTACGTCGCCGCCGGACTGGCCAAGCGGGCGCTCGGCGAACAGCTCGCCGCGGCCTACGACGTGCAGCCGGCCTCCGGGTACCAGCAGCAGGTCAGCCAGCTCGAGCAGGCACTGTCGTCCGCGCCGGCCGACCAGCGGTCCGCGGTGATCGACGTGGCGGCCAGCGACGCCTACCTGCAGAACGTCCAGGTCGCGATCGGCCAGAAGCTGACCGGCTCGTTCGGTCAGACCGACGCCCAGATCAAGGCGGCGCTCCAACGCGGGCAGGTGGCGACGAAGGACTGGCTCGCCGACCACAAGGTCTACCTCGACCCGGTGTTCGGCCGGTCGGTCGACGGGGGGACGTTCTCCACGGTGAGCAACCAGACGTCGTACCCTCTGAGCGCGCTGGCGTCGCAGGGTGCTCAGATCAACGGCCAGCAGGCGCCGCCGTCGAGCTACACCGCGCAGCTGCCGGCCGCGCAGGTCTGCGGCTGACGCGTGAGCGACGGCCGGGCCCTCCTCGACTTCCTCGAGGACATGCGCCGGCTCCGGCGTGACTGCCCGTGGAAGCGCGAGCAGACCCACCGCTCGCTCGCGCGCTACCTCGAGGAGGAGACGGCCGAGACCCTCGAGGCGATCGACACCGGCGACCTCGACCACCTGCGTGAGGAGCTCGGCGACCTGCTCCTGCAGGTGTACTTCCACGCGGTGATCGCGGAGGAGTCCGGGGCGTTCACGATCGACGACGTCGCGCGTGGCATCGGCGAGAAGATGCACCGCCGCAACCCGCACGTGTTCGGCGCGTCCGCACCGACGACCATGACCGCCGCGCAGGTCGACGCCCAGTGGCAGCAGCTGAAGCAGCACGAGAAGCCGCGACGCTCGCCGTACGACGGGATCGGGCCGAGCCTCTCCGCGCTGCTGCTCGCGACCAAGGTCCTCGAGCGGACCCCGGACGTGGAGCTCCCCGCTGCCTCCGACGACCTCGGCGACCGGCTGCTGGCGCTCGTCCGCGAGGCGGTGAACGCCGGCGTCGACCCGGACCAGGCCCTCCGCGACGCCCTGCGCCGCGCCGTCCCCCCACGCTGACCCGGCAGAAATGTCTCACCGAACCGCGCTGACCCGGCAGAAACGTCTCACCGAACCGCACTGACCCGGCAGAAACGTCTCACCGCGGAGCGCCGACCAGGAACAGCACGGCGGGACACTTCTGCCGGGTCGGCGTCGTACGGCGGGACACTTCTGCCGGGTCAGCGTTCACCTGCTCGGCCCGCGGGTGCTGCGCGGCGGGGCGTGGAGCCGCGGATAGTCTGACCCGCATGGCGATCATCGAAGCCGTCGGCGCCCGCGAGATCCTCGACTCCCGGGGCAACCCGACGGTGGAGGTCGAGGTGCTCCTCGACGACGGCACCTATGCCAGGGCCGCCGTCCCCAGCGGCGCGTCGACCGGCGCGTTCGAGGCGGTCGAGCTGCGCGACGGCGAGAAGGCGTACGGCGGCAAGGGCGTGCAGAACGCCGTCGCCGGCGTCGTGCAGAAGATCGGGCCCGCGCTGGAGGGCATGGACGCCGACGACCAGCGGCTCGTCGACCAGACGATGCTCGACCTCGACGGCACCCCCAACAAGGCCGACCTCGGCGCCAACGCGATCCTCGGCGCCTCGCTGGCGGTGGCGAAGGCAGCAGCCGACTCCGCCGGGCTCCCGCTCTACCGGTACGTCGGGGGGCCGAACGCCCACCTGCTTCCGGTGCCGATGATGAACATCCTCAACGGCGGCTCTCACGCCGACTCCAACGTCGACATCCAGGAGTTCATGATCGCGCCGATCGGCGCGGCCACGTTCCGCGAGGCGCTGCAGCACGGCGCTGAGGTCTACCACGCGCTCAAGTCGGTGCTGAAGCAGCGCGGGCTCGCCACGGGGCTGGGCGACGAGGGCGGATTCGCCCCCGACCTGCCCTCCAACCGCGACGCCCTCGACCTGATCGTGGAGGCCATCGGTACGGCGGGGTTCACCGCCGGGTCCGACATCGCCCTGGCGGTCGACGTCGCGGCGTCGGAGTTCTTCGACAGCGGGTCGTACGCGTTCGAGGGCGACAAGAAGTCGTCGGCCGAGATGAGCTCGTACTACGGCGACCTGGTGTCGTCGTACCCGATCGTCTCGCTCGAGGACCCGCTCGACGAGGACGACTGGGAGGGGTGGCGGACGATCACCGACGAGCTCGGCGACCGCGTCCAGATCGTCGGTGACGACATCTTCGTCACCAACGTCGAGCGGCTGCAGCGCGGCATCGACGGCGGCCAGGCGAACGCGCTGCTGGTCAAGGTCAACCAGATCGGCTCGCTCACGGAGACGCTCGACGCGGTCGACCTGGCGCACCGCAACCGGTACCGCTGCATGATGAGCCACCGCTCCGGCGAGACCGAGGACACGACCATCGCGGATCTCGCGGTCGCCACCAACTGCGGCCAGATCAAGACCGGTGCCCCGGCGCGCTCCGAGCGGGTCGCGAAGTACAACCAGCTCCTGCGGATCGAGGAGGAGCTCGACGAGGCCGCCCGGTACGCCGGGGCCCAGGCGTTCCCGAGGTTCGGGGGCTGAGGACACCGCCGATGGGGCAACCGATGAAGCAGTCGATGAAGCAGCCGCGCCGTGCACCGACCGGACGCCCTGGCTCGCGCCCCGGTGACCCGCGCCAGCGGACCCGTTCGCGGGCGGCCGCCCCGGCCGCGGCGGTGTCCGAGCCGCGTCGCTCGCGCTTCACCGGCCGGATGATGGTGCTCGTGCTGGTGCTCTCGGTGCTGACGATCTCCTACGCGTCGTCGCTGAAGGCCTACTTCCAGCAGCACAGCCAGATCCAGCAGCTGCGCAGCCAGATCGCCTCGAGCGAGAGCGACATCGGCCGGCTCCAGAGCGAGAAGGCGCAGTGGCAGGACCCGGCTTACGTGCGCGAGCAGGCACGCGCCCGGTTCGGCTACCTGATGCCCGGCCAGACGTCGTACGTCGTGATCGGCCAGGACGGCAAGCCGCTCGCGGCCCAGTCGACCCTCTCCGACCCGCGGACGTCGACGACGTCCACCCCGACCGCCTGGTGGACGACCGAGTGGAAGTCGGTCGAGCTCGCGGGCGACCCGCCGGTGACCAAGCAGAAACAGAAACCGCTGAAGTACCTCGGCGGACGCACCAGGTGACCCCACAGGTCTCCGCCGCCGACCTGGCCGCCGTCGAGACCCAGCTGGGCCGACCTCCCCGGGCCACGCATGCGGTGGCCCACCGCTGTCCCTGCTCCCTCCCCGACGTCGTGATGACCGAGCCGCGGCTGCCGGACGGGACGCCTTTCCCCACGACGTACTACCTGACGTGTCCGCGGGCCGCGTCCCTGATCGGCACGCTCGAAGGCTCGGGACTGATGCGGGAGATGGAGTCCCGCCTGGGCGAGGACAGCGGCCTGGCCGCGGCGTACCGCCGGGCGCACGACTCCTACCTCGCCGACCGGGAGGCCCTCGGCGAGGTCCCGGAGATCGCCGGCATCTCGGCCGGCGGCATGCCCGACCGGGTGAAGTGCCTGCACGTGCTGGCGGCGCACGCCCTCGCCGCCGGGCCCGGCGTGAACCCGCTGGGCGACGAGGTGCTCGAACGTCTCGAACCGTGGTGGCGCGAGGGGCCGTGCGTGGGGCGGGACGACGATGGCTGAGCGGATCGCGGCGATCGACTGCGGCACCAACTCGGTGAAGATCCTGATCGGGGAGTTCCCCCAGGTGCTCGTCCGGGAGTCGCGGATGGTGCGCCTCGGCCAGAGCGTCGACACCACCGGACTCCTCAGCGACGAGGCCCTGGCGCGGACGTTCGAGGCGATCGACGAGTACGCCGCCCTGATCCGGCAGTACGGCGTCACCCGGATCCGCTTCTGCGCCACCTCGGCGACCCGCGACGCCCGCAACTCCCAGGTGTTCACCGACGGCGTGCGCGCGCGGCTCGGCGTGACGCCCGACGTCCTCTCCGGGGAGGAGGAGGCCGCGCTGGTCTACGAGGGCACCGTCGCCCACCTCCGCCACGACGTCGAGGCGCCTCTCCTGGTCGTCGACATCGGTGGGGGCTCGACCGAGCTGGTGCTCGGCGCCGAGCATCCCGAGGCGGCGGTGTCGATGGACATCGGGGCGGTGCGGCTCCACGAGCGCCACCTCCACGGCGACCCGCCCACGCCCGAGCAGGTGGCCGCCTGCGTCGCCGACATCGACCGCCACCTCGACGCGTGCCCGGTGCCCCTGGCCGAGGCGAGCTCCGTGGTCGGCACCTCGGGGACGATCAAGACGCTGGCCGCCGGGATGCTCGACCTCGCCTTCTACGACCGCGACGCGATCGACGGCTCGGAGTTCGCGGTCACCGAGACGAGGGAGTACGTCGACCAGCTGGTCGCGATGACGGTCGCGGAGCGGCGGGCGATCCCGACGATGCATCCGGGGCGCGCCGACGTGATCGGTGCCGGCGCGCTGATCTGGTCGCGGGTGCTCGCTCGGTCGGGGGTCGCGTCGTACCGGGTCTCGGAGGCCGACATCCTCTACGGCATCGCCACCTCACTCCTCGAGCCATGAGCGATCAGCTCCCGCACCCGCTGACCGGCACGGCGTACCCCAGCCCGGTGCCTCCCGGGACGGGGTGGCCGGACGACCCGGCGGCACCCGAGACGCCCGTGGCGCGCACGCCGGCCGCCGTACGCCGTCTCGCCGCGACCGACGACCTCCCCGAGCTCGACGCGCGCGTGAGCGTCTGCTCCGCCTGCCCGCGTCTGGTCGGGTGGCGCGAGCAGGTCGCCCGCGACAAGCGTGCGTCGTTCGCCCACCAGCCGTACTGGGGCCGGCCGATCGCGGGCTGGGGGGCGCCGACGACCGGGATCGGCGACGAGGCGCGGCTGGTGATCGTCGGGCTGGCGCCGGCGGCCAACGGCGGCAACCGCACCGGGCGGGTCTTCACCGGCGACTCGTCGGGGGACTGGTTGTTCGCGAGCCTGCACCGGGTCGGCCTGGCCACGCGGGCGACCAGCGAGCACGCCGGCGACGGCCAGCGACTGCTGAACACCCGGATGGTGGCTACCGTCCGCTGCGCCCCGCCGGAGAACAAGCCGACGGTCACCGAGCGCGACACCTGCATGCCGTGGATCAACCGCGAGCTCGAGCTGCTCGCGCCGGCTCTCCGGGTCGTAGTCGCGCTCGGCGCCTACGGCTGGGACGGCGCGCTACGTGCCCTGGCCGGAGCGGGCTACGGCGTGCCGCGGCCACGCCCCCGGTTCGGCCACGCCGCGTCGGTCACCCTCGTCCGTGAGGGTCAGGAGGTGACCCTGCTGGGCTGCTACCACCCGTCGCAGCACAACACGTTCACCGGTCGCCTCACGCCGGCGATGCTCGACGCCGTCCTCACCACCGCCCGCGACCTCGCCGGGATCGTGCCGTGACCCCTGCGAGAATGCCGGGACGTTCGTGGCCCCGGTATCCCAACCGGTAGAGGAAGCCGCCTTAAAAGCGGTTCAGTCTGGGTTCGACCCCCAGCCGGGGCACCGCACTAGGCTCGGTCACCGTGAGGGACTCGCGGCCGCCGCTGACGGCCGAGGAGGCGGTCAGGCTGATCCAGCCCGGGCAGCGGGTGTTCGTCGGCTCGGCGTGCGCGACCCCGCGGGCCCTGCTCCGCGCGCTGGAGGAGCTGCCCGTCCCCACACCGGGCGTCACGCTCGTGCACGGGCTCACCGACCGGGTCGGCATCGGCGACCCACCGAGCACGTCGTACCGCCACCGCGTGTTCTACAACGGCTCCGACGTGCGTGACCTCGCCGACACCGGCCTGGTCGACTACGTGCCGATCTCGCTGGCCGACGTCCCCGCCCTGTTCGTCGACGGCCACCTCCCGCTCGACGTCGCGCTGGTGCAGGTCGCGCCGCCCGACGACGACGGCACCTTCAGCCTCGGGGTGTCGGTCGACATCACCCGTGCCGCGGTGATGGCCGCGACCACCGTCATCGCCGAGATCAACCCCGCGATGCCACGCACCCGCGGCGGCAGCAGCGTGCCGGCCGACCGGATCGACTACGCGGTCGAGGTCGACACCCCGATCACGGAGTACGTCCACGAGCCGGTGACAGATGCCGCGGAGAAGATCGCCAGGTACGTCGCCCGGCTGGTCGACGACCACGCCACGATCCAGGTGGGCCTGGGGCGCGTGCCTCACGAGATGCTCCGTCATCTCCGCCACCGTCGTGACCTGTCGGTGCACTCCGACGTGATCACCGATGCCGTCGTCGACCTCGTGGACGCGGGTGTCGTGACCGGCCCGGTCGTCGGCAGCTGGGCGATGGGGACGCGCAGGCTCTACGAACGGCTCGCCACCGATGAACGCTTCTCCCTCCACCCGATCGAGTACATCTGCGACCCGGAGGTGATCGGCCGGCACGACCGGATGGTGTCGGTGACCCAGGCCTTCACCATGGACCTGACGGGGCAGGCCTGCACCGAGCGACTGGACGGCCGGCTGTACGGCGGCATCTCCACCGGACCCAACTTCCACCGTGGAGCGTTGGCCGCGACGCGCGGCGTACCGGTCGTGTGCCTGACCTCGCGCACCCCGACCGGCAAGCCGGCGTTCCGCATCGAGCTCGGTCCCCGCGAACCGGTGGGACTGGGCCGGTGGCTCGCCCGCTGGGTCGTGACCGAGTACGGCACGGCGTACCTGTTCGGGCGGTCGCTGGAGGAGCGCGCGATCGAGCTGATCGGCATCGCCCACCCCGACGACCGCGAGGCGCTGTTGGACGAGGCCCGGGAGCGGAAGTACGTGCGGCCGGACCAGCGGCTGCGCAGCCGGAGCGCCTACCCGGTGGACGAGGAGCGCGAGCTCGAGCTCCGCGACGGCCGGAAGGTCCTGGTCCGGCCGACGCTCGCCAGCGACCGCGACCAGATGCACGAGCTGTTCTACCGGCTTCCGGAGAAGGACGTCGCCACGCGGTTCTTCAACCGGCTCACCTCGCTGACCGACCAGGCCGCCGACCACCTGTGCAACGTCGACTACGACGAGGAGATGGCGTTCGCCGCGGTGGTCGGCCCCCCGGAGAGCCAGCAGATCGTCGCCACCAGCAGCTACTACCGCGACCCTCGCGACTCCTACGCCGAGGTCGCCTACATGGTCGATCCCGCGTGGCAGGGCAGCGGTCTCGCGACCGCTTTGCACGCGCGCACGGTGGAGTACGCCCGGGGCCACGGGGTCCGTGGGCTCACCGCCGACGTGCTGATGAGCAACCCGGCGATGCTCAAGGTGTTCCGCCGTGGCATCGGGCACGAGCTGCGGATGGATGCCGACGCCGGCGTCTACGAGATCCGGATGAGGTTCATCGACGAGACCGAGTAGTCACGCCGGCGGGGCTGACACCAGGCTCTCGATGTCGTCGCGCCACCCCTCCTCGTGCGGCCACGTCGACCGCACCAGCCAGGTGGCGCCGGCGGCGGCGTAGTCGTCGGGGGAGGTGTCCTCGGGCCACTGCACGGCCAGGTCCCAGTCGTCGCGAGGGTGGGGTCCGACGTACGCCGTGAGGGCCTCGGGGGTCAGGAAGGGGGACGCGATCGGGACGTAACCGTCCCACCGCCGTGCCCGCTCCAGCGGCTTGGGGTTGGGGGCGCGGCCCGCGATCCAGATCGGGATGCGCGGCTGCAGGGGTGCGGGCCGCATCGTCGCCTCGGCGCGCAGGTGGTCGCCTCGGTGGGAGACGGACCCGCCGAGCAGCCCCGACACGACGTCGAGCGCCTCGTCGGTGATCTCCGCACGCACCCGGTACGACGGCTCGTCGCCGAAGTCCTCGAAGTCGAAGCCCGGTGGGTCACCCAGCCCCACACCGAAGACGACCCGGCCCCCGCTGAGGTGGTCGAGCGTCACCAGGTGCTTGGCGACCACGGCCGGGCGACGGCGCGACAGCGGCGTCACCATGGTGCCGATCCGCAGCCGCTCGGTGGCCGTGGCGATCGCGCCGAGCAGGACCCAGGGGTCGTGCACCTCGACCCGGTCGTCCCAGCGCAGGTGGTCCCACAGGAAGAACCCGTCCCAGCCCTGCGCCTCGGCCGACCGCGCCCAGCCAACGACGACGGCCGGATCGGTGAACGGCGGCACGCTGAGGGCGAAGCGCATCCCGCGACGCTAGCAACGGCCACCGACAGGGCTCCGGCGGGTGGTCGCGTCATTCCTGAACGGAACCTGTGCTTCCACACGACTGCTCCGGATGCCCGCTCGCAGTGGTTAGGATCGTCGCAGGCGGACCGCCACCGAGGCGGCTGCCGGCTTTCGAGCCAGGCCTCCAAGGAGGAGACCATGCAGAGCAACAACCCGGTCTTCCGGAACTCCGACGAGTTCAACGGACGGACGACCAACGCCTACGGCAACCAGGTCTACGGCGGCGGCGCGGCGTATCAGGGCTACGGCCAGCGGCCCGCGACCGACCCCTCGACCTGGGGCGTCGGCACCCCCGGTTCCGCGGGCTACGCCCCGTCGACCACGGGGCCGATGACGATCGACAGTGTCGTGCAGAAGACGGGGCTGTCGCTGCTGGTGGTGCTGGTCGCGGCGTTCGCGACCTGGGTCCTCACCCCGGCCCTCGGTGACCGTAACGGCATCCTCTCGTCGCAGGCGATCGGGCAGCTCTCGGCCGCCATGGGCATCGGTGGTCTCACCGCGTTCGGGCTCTCGCTGGTCAACTCCTTCAAGCGGGTGATCAGCCCGGCCCTGGTCCTCCTCTTCTGCGCCGCCGAGGGTGTCGCGCTCGGCGCGTTCAGCAAGTTCTTCGACTACCAGTACGGCGGCGGCATCGTCATCCAAGCCGTGATCGGCACGTTCGCGGCCTTCGCCGGGACGCTGGCGGCGTACAAGTTCTTCGACATCAAGGTGAGCAACAAGTTCCGGATGGGCGTGATGGCGGCCGTCTTCGGGATGGTCGGCCTGTCGATCCTGCAGCTCGTCGTCGGTGTCTTCGGCGGCGACCTGGGCTTCTACGGGCTGACCCCGCTCGGGTTCGTGTTCTCGCTGGTCGGCCTCGTGCTCGGCATCTTCATGCTGATCCTCGACTTCGACTTCGTCGAGAACGGCATCCGTGCCGGTCTTCCCGAGCGCGAGTCGTGGCGGGCGGCGTTCGCGCTGACGGTCAGCCTGGTCTGGATCTACACCAACCTGCTGCGGATCCTGGCGATCATCCGTCGCTGACCGCTTGGCGGCCGGCGTCGACGTCGTCGTCGGCCTCGTCAGTGCCGGCGTCGGGAGCCTCGGGGTCGGAGCGCAGCCGGGCACGCCGGCGCAGCTCGACCCAGAGGCCCTTCTTGTCGCCGAGCTCGGTGCCCGGCGTACGCGCGGCCCGGACCGCGGCGGTGGCAACGGGCATGGTCCCCTCGCCGCGGGTACGACGTGGCTCGTCGTCGCCGAAGCCCAGGGCGTTCAGCGCGCTCGGCACCAGCACCTCGGCGACCGCGCGGTAGCCCTCGGCCGACGGGTGGAACTGGTCGGGCCCGAACAGCACCGCCGGGGCGGCCGCGAAGTCGGGACCGAGGATCGAGCCGAGCGAGACCGCGACCGCACCCTCCTCGACCACCACGATCGCCTGGGCGGCGGCGAGCCGTCGCGACATCGACCTGGCCACCTGCTTGAGCGGGGGAGGGATGGGCTTGACGCTGCCGAGGTCGGGGCACGTCCCGACCAGCACCAACGTGCCGGCGGCTGTGAGTCGTCGTACGGCCTCGGCGAGGTAGCGCACGGACTGCGACGGCTTGACCCGGTGGGTGACGTCGTTGGCGCCGATCAGGATCACCGCCAGGTCTGGGTCGCCCGGCAGGGCGCGCTCGATCTGGTCGGCGAGGTCGGAGGACTGGGCCCCCACCTTGGCGTAGGTGCGCAGGTGCACCCGCCGGTCGGCCTTCTGAGCCAGGCCGCTGGCGAAGAACGCGCCCGGAGTCTCGACGATCCGCTCGACGCCGTAGCCCGCCGCGCTCGAGTCGCCGAGCAGGGCCACCTTGATCGCCGGGCCGGGCCGGCCGCGGCCGTACCAGCCGGTGGAGTCGGGCGGCGGTTCGTCGCCGGCGTTGCCGATCATCCGCCGGGCGAGCGCCGCCTCGCCGCGCAGCACGGCGTACAGCCCCATGCCCATGAGCGACAGGCCCCCGCCCCCGAACGCCGCGGCGGAGGCCAGCCTGCGCGCCGCAGCGGCCTTCCCCATGGCGCCAACCTATCCAGCGGGACCCACCCCCGCGTGACTCGGGTCACCGCGCTTGTTGGAACGATCCAAGGCCCGCGGGCATTGACCTGGGTGAGACCCGAGTGGGCCGCAACCGGCGGCCACCGGGTCCGAGGAAGGGAGAGACCCGATGCGCACGTTCCTACGTCGTGCCAACGCCTACACGCTGTGGGCCTTCAACCCCCAGCGCGAGCTCACCAGCCGCTACGACCGGACGGCCTGAGCGCCGGCCGCCCGCGGCCAGCCCTTCGCCGCCGAGGCGAGGTGGGTGACCCGCGACTCGGTCGACCGGGGGCGTCCCAGGAGACGTCGTACGAGGTCCACCTCGTCCGCGAGGTGGACCTCGTCGTATCCGCAGGTCTGGAGCAGTGCTGCCAGCTCGGCGGGCGCGAACTGGCTGAGCCACGGCTCGCCCAGCGCGGCCACCCGCGCCCGCCTGGCGTCGTGCCAGGCGCGCGACTCGGGCGTGGCGTCGGGGTTCGGGGCCGCGTGGTCGAGGACCACCGCGCTGTGGGGGAGGGTGCCGAGCGCGGTCAGGGTCGCGACGACCGCCTCCGTCGTGAGGTACGGCGTGACCCCGAGCCACCAGAACAGGACCGGCCGATCGAGATCCACGTGTCCCGCCAGCACCTCGAGGAGCGGGTCCCCCTCGAAGTCGATCGGCGCGTGGGTCACCGACGCAGGCACGGTGATCGAGGCGGCCGCCAGGCGTTCGCGCTTCCAGGCCTGGGTCGCCGGATGGTCCAGCTCCACCACGCGGAGCCCGGGGTAGCGGTTGCGGTAGCCGAACGTGTCGAGCCCCGCGCCGAGGACTACCAGCTGGTCGACCCCGCGCGCCACCGCGTCGGCGAGCAGGTCTTCGGCGTACCTCTGCCGGGCGCACACGAAGAACCGCATCCGCCAGTCACTCCCGCCGGCCAGCAGCTCGTCCTCCGGCACCCCCAGGATCGCCACCGCCAGCGGATCCTCGAACACCGACCCGCCGTCGAGCAGCTGGTGTCGAGCGCGGTGGGCCGCGGCTCCCAAGGCGGTTCTGCTGGCGGGGCTGTCGACGTCCACGCCGCCATCCTCGCCGATGCGGGCAACCCGTTTTGGCGCGGCTATCTTGACCGGCATGGAGTACGTCGAGTCCCTGCTGGACCTGGTCGGGAACACCCCGCTCGTGCGGATCAACCGCACCCTCGACCTCGGCGACGCTGCCGCGCCGTTGGTGCTGGCGAAGGTCGAGTACCTCAACCCCGGCGGCTCGGTGAAGGACCGCATCGCCGCCCGGATGATCGAGGCGGCGGAGGCCTCGGGCGAGCTCCAGCCGGGAGGCACGATCGTCGAGCCGACGTCCGGCAACACCGGCGTCGGGCTGGCGATGGTGGCGCAGGCCAAGGGATACCGGTGCGTGTTCGTCTGCCCGGACAAGGTGAGCGAGGACAAGCGCAACGTGCTCAAGGCGTACGGCGCCGAGGTCGTCGTCTGCCCGACCGCGGTCGCCCCGGAGCATCCCGACTCCTACTACAACGTGTCCGACCGCCTCGCGGCAGAGCCGGGCGCGTGGAAGCCCGACCAGTACTCCAACCCGAACAACCCCCGCTCGCACTACGAGACCACCGGACCGGAGATCTGGCGGCAGACCGAGGGCCGGATCACCCATTTCGTCTGCGGCATGGGCACCGGCGGCACGATCAGCGGCGTCGGGCGCTACCTGAAGGAGCAGAGCTCCTCGGTCCAGATCATCGGCGCCGACCCGTCGGGGTCGGTCTACTCCGGCGGCACCGGTCGGCCCTACCTCGTCGAGGGTGTGGGCGAGGACTTCTGGCCCGAGACCTACGACCGCCAGGTCGCCGACCGGGTGATCGAGGTGTCCGACGCCGACTCGTTCGCGTTCACCCGTCGCCTCGCCCGCGAGGAGGCGATGCTGGTCGGCGGCTCGGCCGGGATGGCGGCGTACGCCGCTCGGCAGGTCGCGCGTGAGCTCGCCGGCACGCCCGAGGGCGAGGACGCCGTGATCGTCGTACTCCTGCCCGACTCCGGTCGGGGATACCTGACCAAGGTCTTCAACGACGAGTGGCTGGCGCAGTACGGCTTCGCCACCGACTCCGCGTCCTCGGAGCAGACCGTCGGCGAGGTGCTGCGCGGCAAGTCCGGGCGGCTCCCCGATCTCGTGCACACCCATCCCGGTGAGACCATCGCCGAGGCGGTCGCGATCCTCCAGGAGTACGGCGTCTCCCAGATGCCGGTCGTCCGGGCCGAGCCGCCGATCGTCGCCGCCGAGGTCGCGGGGTCGGTGTCGGAGCGCACCCTGCTCGAGGCACTGTTCACCGGAGCCGCCCACCTCGCCGACCAGGTCGGAGACCACATGTCCCCGCCGCTGCCGACGATCGGATCCTCGGAATCGGCCCGTGCCGCGGTCGCGATGCTCGAGGACGCCGACGCGGTCCTCGTCCACGAGGACGGCAAGCCCGTCGGCGTCCTCACCCGCCAGGACCTCCTGGCGTTCCTCGCCGGCTCCTGACCTTGCTTCTCGCCGTCGCTGCAGGGGAGCGGTGAGTGGGGCGCCATCTGGTGGGCCGAGTGCGGTCCCAGCTCACCGCCGGGGTGGTGGACGCGTGGTGGACGCGGGGGAGCGGTGACCTGGGCCCGTTCTCGGTGAGCGGAATGGGTCCTAGCTCACCGCCCGGGGACTCGCGGCCTCGACGGCCCGAGCATCGACCGGCTCGCGGCGATCTCCGCCCGGAATGCTCTGGTGGGCGCTGGAGGCGATCCGAGTGATCGAGGCCCGGCTGGCCGTTTCTACCCCCACACCTACGTCCGCCTTGCTAGAACTGGTCCATGGGCGACAGCTCCTCGGGGATCCGCGTCTTCCTGCTCGACGACCACGAAGTCGTGCGGCACGGACTCCGCGCGCTCCTGGAGTCCGCGGGTGACATCGTCGTGGTCGGCGAGTCGGGCCTGGCCGCGGAGGCGATGGCCCGCATCCCGGCGCTGCACGCCGATGTCGCCGTGCTCGACGCGCGGCTGCCCGACGGGTCGGGGATCGAGGTCTGCCGGGCCGTGCGCAGCGTCGATCCCGACGTGCGCGCGCTGATCCTCACGTCGTACGACGATGACGAGGCCCTGTTCGCCGCGATCATGGCCGGTGCCTCGGGATACGTGCTCAAGGAGATCGCCGGCCACGACCTGGTCGGGGCGGTCCGCCAGGTCGCCGCCGGCAACTCGCTGATCGACCCGTCGCTCACCGCGCGCGTCCTCGACCGGGTGCGCAACGGGCCCGCCACGGTGCCGGAGCTGTCCGACTTGACCGAGCAGGAGCTCAAGCTGCTCGGGTTCATCGCCGAGGGGCTCACCAACCGACAGATCGGCGAGCGGATGTTCCTCGCGGAGAAGACCGTGAAGAACTACGTGTCCAGCATCCTGTCCAAGCTCGGCCTCGAACGACGCACCCAGGCGGCGGTCCTGGCCTCCAAGCTGCTGGGCCAGGGGAACCAGGCCTGACCCTCCCGAGGTACCACGCGGGGCCCGCCTGAACGTCCCGGAAGCTCGGGACCTACGGCCCGCACAAGCATGACCATGCACCCTCATGCATGAGGCGTCCTTGACGCACCCTTGACATGGCCGGTTGCGCACCCCCCTCGCGTCGGCCCATTCCCCCCGGAGACCCGGGCCCCGACCTCGCCTGGTCGGGGCCGGGGCCTTCTTCGTCTCAGGCCCTGACGACGCGGTCGGCCCGCTCGCGGCTCGCCGCCACCAGGGCGGCGTTGGCGTCGTCGACCCGCGCCACCCACGCCTCCGCCTCGGCCGGCGACTTGCCGAACTCCACGTGCCGGGCGACGAGTCGCGCCCGGCGTACGTCGTCGGGGCAGTCCACGAACCACACCTCGTCGAGCTCGGCGCGCACGGCCCGCCACTCCGGGCGGTCGAGGAGGAGGTAGTTGCCCTCGGTCACGACCAGCCGGGCGACGGGCGGGAGAGCGATCGCGCCGGCCAGCGGCTGCTCCAGGACGCGCTCGAACCCCGGCGCCCAGACGATCTGCCCGGCGGTGCGCGCCCGTCGCAGCAACGCGGCGTACCCCCACGCGTCGAAGGTCTCGGGCGCGCCCTTGCGGTCGAGCAGTCCTGTCGAGGAGAGCGCGGCGTCGGCGAGGTGGAACCCGTCCATGGGGAGGTACGCCGCGGGCACACCGTCGCGGCGGGCGTCGGCCACCAGCCGCTCGGCGTACGTCGTCTTCCCCGCGCCCGGTGCCCCCGCGATGCCGATGATCCGTCGGGACATGGGCCCAGTCTGCCCAGCCCGGTCGCCCTAGGGTGTCGTCCATGACGCAGGACACGGGTGGTCACATCGAAGGACACGACCCGGGCGAGGTCCAGGGCGATCGGGACCAGCTGCGCGAGGTGCAGGAGGCCCAGGCGGCCTGCGAGGCGGCGCTGAGCAGCCTGCACGAGGCCCAGCGCAAGGTCGACAGCGCGCGCTCGTGGGGGACCTACGACACGTGGTTCGGCGGCGGCCTGTTCTCGAGCCTGATCAAGCACGACCGCATCGACCAGGCCGAGGACTACATGCGCTCGGTTGACGCGGCGCTCGACCGGCTACGCCGAGAGCTCGCGGACGTCCACATGGGCGGTGTCTCGCTGGGTGGGGTCGGGGTGGGCGACCTGACCCGGACCCTCGACGTGTGGTTCGACAACTTCTTCTCCGACCTCGCCGTCCAGTCGCGGTTGAACGATGCGGACCGCCGGCTCGACGCCATCGGGCAGGCCCTGGTCGCCTGCCGGAGTGCCCTGCGCGATCGGCACATCGTGCTCGCCTACCGGCTCGAGCACGGGCGTGACCCCGGGTGACTCGCGGGTGCCGTTGCGTGCCGGACTAGCGTGGAAGCGTGTCAGCCGCACCCACCCCGCGCACCCTCGGACAGCTCCGCGAGTCGGGCCACGTCCAGAAGCCCCTGCGGACGGAGATCCGCGACAACCTGCTCGCGTCGCTGGCGGCCGGTGACGATCCCTGGCCCGGGCTGCACGGGTTCGACGAGACCGTGATCCCGCAGCTCGAGCGCGCCCTGCTTGCCGGGCACGACGTCGTCCTTCTCGGTGAGCGCGGCCAGGGCAAGACCCGCCTGTTGCGCTCCCTGGTCGGTCTCCTCGACGAGTGGACGCCGGTGATCGCCGGCGCCGAGCTCGGTGAGCACCCCTACGACCCGATCACCCCCGAGTCGCAGCGCCGCGCGGACGAGCTCGGCGACGAGCTGCCCGTGGAGTGGCGCCACCGCGACGAGCGGTACGCCGAGAAGCTCGCCACCCCCGACACGTCGGTGGCCGACCTGATCGGCGACGTCGACCCGATGAAGGTGGCCGAGGGCCGCCACCTCGGCGATCCGGAGACGATCCACTTCGGGCTCATCCCGCGCAGCCACCGCGGCATCGTCGCGATCAACGAGCTCCCCGACCTCGCCGAGCGGATCCAGGTCGCGATGCTCAACGTGATGGAGGAGCGCGACATCCAGATCCGTGGCTACGTGCTCCGCCTGCCCCTCGACACGCTGGTGGTCGCCAGCGCCAACCCCGAGGACTACACCAACCGCGGCCGGATCATCACGCCGTTGAAGGACCGGTTCGGCGCCGAGATCCGCACCCATTACCCGACCGAGCTCGACGACGAGGTGGCGGTGATCCGGCAGGAGGCCGAGCTGGTCGCTGAGGTGCCCGACCACCTGATCGAGATCCTGGCGCGGTTCACCCGCAACCTGCGGGAGAGCAACTCCGTCGACCAACGCTCCGGCGTGAGCGCCCGGTTCGCGATCGCCGGGGCCGAGACGCTCGCGGCGTCCGCGTTGCACCGTGCGACAAGGCAGGGGGAGGAGCAGGCGGTCGCGCGGGTCGTCGACCTCGAGACCGCGGTCGACGTGCTGGGCGGCAAGATCGAGTTCGAGACCGGGGAGGAGGGGCGCGAGCACGAGATCCTCACCCACCTGCTCCGCACCGCCGTCGCCGAGGCCGTGCGCGGACACTTCCGGGGCATCGACTTCGCGCTGCTGGTCGACCGCATCGAGTCGGGGCAGATGGTGACCACGGGCGAGCAGGTGGCCGCCCGCGACTTCCTGATGGGCCTGCCGGTGCTGGGGGAGTCCGATCTCTACGACCAGGTCTGCGACCGCCTCGACGCCGGCAACGACGGGGAGCGCGCCGGGGCCATCGAGCTCGCCCTCGAGGGGCTCTACCTCGCCCGGAAGATCAGCAAGGAGTCCGGCGGCGGGGAGACCGTCTATGGCTGACCCCGACCGCACCGACGACTTCCCCGTCCACCTCTCGAGCGGCTCTCTGCGGGCCGACCCCGCGCAGGGCTGGGTCATCCCCCATGTGTGGACCGACGAGGGCGTCGTCGTCCAGACCCAGCCCAACGGCGCCGGGGTGCTGCACGTCGCGGTGGCCCTGTGCGTGCTCAACGACCTCTACCGCGAGAGCGACGCACTCGGCGTACCGGTCGACGGCGTGCAGGTGGGAGCCCGCGGGCAGTTCGACACCGAGACCTGGGTGTCGACGGGCATCGACTACGTCGTCGACGTCGCGTCCACCGCCTCCGCCGACCAGGTGGCCGCCCTCGTCGCGCGGGTGGACGAGGTCGCCGAGATCCCCCGGGTGCTGCGCGCCGGCATGACGGTGGAGCGCACGAATGCCTAGGCACCAGCCCCGCTCGCGCTACACGGCGTACGACGGAGGTCCCGACCCGCTCGCGCCGCCGGTCGACATCGCCGAGGCGCTGGACGCCATCGGCGAGGACGTGATGGCGGGCTACTCGCCCGAGCGTGCCCTGCGGGAGTTCCTCCGTCGCGGCGGGCAGCAGCAGCGGGGGCTCGACGACCTCGCCCGCCGGATCGCCGAGAAGAGGCGCGAGCTCACCCAGCGGCACCAGCTCGACGGCACGTTGCAGGAGGTGCGCGAGCTGCTCGACCACGCGGTCCTCAGTGAGCGCGGCCAGCTCGCTCGCGACATCGACATGGACGACGGTGAGCGGGCGCTTCGCGAGCTCACCCTCGACAACCTGCCGCCCTCGACGGCCGCCGCGGTGAACGAGCTCTCGTCGTACGACTGGCAGAGTCGCGACGCGCGCGAGGACTACGAGCGGATCAAGGACCTGCTCGGACGCGAGCTGCTCGACCAGCGGTTCGCGGGCATGAAACAGGCGCTCGAGAACGCCACCGACGAGGACCGGGCGGCGATCAACGAGATGCTGACCGATCTCAACGAGCTGCTGGGTAAGCACCAGCAAGGGATCGACAGCGAGCAGGACTTCGCCGACTTCATGGACAAGCACGGGGAGTTCTTCCCGGAGAACCCGCAGAACGTCGACGAGCTCATCGACGCGCTCGCGCAGCGCGCCGCCGCGGCCCAGCGGATGATGAACTCGATGACCTCCGAGCAGCGGGCGGAGCTGATGGCCCTGGCGGGGCAGGCGTTCGGGTCGCCGACCCTGATGCAGCAGCTGGCCCAGCTCGACGCCAACCTGCAGGCGCTGCGGCCCGGTGAGGACTGGGGCGGCTCCGAGCGGTTCGACGGCGAGCAGGGGCTCGGGCTCGGCGACGGCACCGGCGTCCTCCAGGACCTGGCCGACCTCGACGCCCTCGCCGAGCAGCTCGCTCAGTCCTACGACGGCGCCCGGCTCGACGACATCGACCTCGACAAGCTCACCGAGCAGCTCGGCCGCGACGCGGCCGTCGACGCGCGTACCCTGCAACGGCTCGAGCAGGCCCTGCGCGACTCCGGCTATCTCAAGCGGACCAGTGATGGCTCCCTCAAGCTGTCACCGAAGGCGATGCGCCAGCTCGGGAAGGCGCTGCTGAAGGACGTCGCCACCCGGATGAGCAGCCGCCAGGGGCAACGCGACCTCCGCCGGGCGGGGGCCGCCGGCGAGATGTCGGGCGCGACCCGGGAGTGGCAGTTCGGCGACACCGAGCCATGGGACGTCACCCGGACGATCACCAACGCCGTACGCCGGACTGTGGCGGATCACGGTTTCCCTGCGGTTTGGCAACAATCCGCAAGCGAATCCACAGATGACCTGCGGTTTGGCAGCAAACCGCAACCGAGTGCACACCCGATCCGCATCCAGGTGGCAGACGTGGAGGTCTCCGAGACGGAGGCGCGTACGCAGGCGGCGGTGGCGCTGCTGGTCGACACGTCGTTCTCGATGGCGATGGACGGGCGCTGGGTGCCGATGAAGCGCACGGCGCTGGCGCTGCACACGCTGGTGCGGTCGCGGTTCCGTGGCGACGCGCTGCAGCTGATCGGCTTCGGCCGGCACGCCCAGGTGATGGACATCGAGGAGCTCACCGGTCTCGACGCGATGTGGGACAAGGGGACCAACCTCCACCACGCGCTGCTCCTCGCCAACCGCTTCTTCCGCAAGCACCCGAGCGCGCAGCCGGTGTTGTTGATCGTCACCGACGGTGAGCCGACGTCGCACCTCGAGCCCGACGGCGAGGTCTACTTCGAGTACCCGCCCCATCCGCTGACGGTCGCCTACTCGGTCCGCGAGCTCGACAACTCCGGCCGCCTGGGTGCCCAGACGACGTTCTTCCGGCTCGGGTCCGACCCCGGGCTCGCCCGATTCGTCGACTCCATGGCGCGCCGGGTGGACGGCCGGGTCGTGGCGCCGGAGCTCGACGACCTGGGGGCTGCCGTCGTCGGGTCCTACCTCGGCTCGCGCGCTCCCGCCGGGCTGGGCGAGCACTACGGCGACTGGTTCGGTGGGCGGGGTTACTGGGTCGAGTGAGCGCCGCACGCCGCCCCTCCTGGTCGTCCGGCAGGTCAGGCGGACGACCGGATCCGAACCGACCCGAGGATCGACGCCAGCTCCTCGACGCCGTCCGGCAGCCGAGTGCCAGGGCGGGCCCAGGACGCGTTCGCGTCGACGGCGTGCACCGGTACGCCGCCCGGCAGGACGCCACTCACCTCCAGCTCGTCGGCCAGCGCCTGCGAGCCATCCCGGTCGAAGCCGCACGGTGCCACGACGACCACATCGGGTGACGCCGCCTGGATCTGCTCCCAGGTCACCCGCCGCGACTTCTCGCCGGAGCTCGCCAGCAGCGGTTCACCCCCGGCGATCGAGATCATCTCGGGGATCCAGTGCCCGGGCGCGAACGGCGGGTCGGTCCACTCCAGGAACATCACCCGCGGTCGCGCGCGCCCGGCCGTCTCCCGGCGTACGACGTCGAGCCGGGCGCGCTGCTCCCTCACCAGCGCCTCGGCGCGGGCCGGGTGACCGGTGGCCCGACCCAGCACCACGATCGAGTCGAGTACCTCGTCGAGGGTGTACGGGTCGATGGTGAGCACCTCGGCCGTGCAGCCGAGATGCGCCAGCGCGTCGTCCACGACCGAGACGTCGACGGCACACACGGCACACAGGTCCTGGGTCACGACGAGCTCGGCGTCGAGCCCCGCGAGGGCGCCCGCATCGAGGTGGTAGAGGTCGTCGCCGCGCGCCATCGCCGCGACCACGAACGCGTCGATCTCGGCCGGGCTCAATCCCTCTGGCATCGCCGACGTCGAGACGATCCGGCGGGTCCGCGCCTCGGCCGGGAAGTCGCACTCGAAGGTCACCCCGACCACGTCGTCGCCGGCACCGATCGCGAACAGGATCTCCGTGGTCGACGGCAGCAGCGAGACGATGCGCACGCGTCCACACTAGGTTGAGTGCGAGATGAGCCACGACACGACCTGGGACGAGTCCACGCGCCCGACCCTCGCCGAGCCGGCCGACACGTCGTACGACGCGGCCCAGGAGGTCTTCCCGCAGCACCTCGTCGAGATCCATGACCACCTGCGCAGCGAGCTCACCCGGCTCCACGGCCTCGTCGACGAGGTACGACGTGGCGTGCTGGCGGCGGGCGACGCGCGGTCGGAGGTGCACGCGATGTCGCTGCGCCAGAACAACTGGACCCTCGGCGCCTACTGCCAGTCCTACTGCGGCTTCGTCAACGGGCACCACTCCCTCGAGGACGCGAGCGTCTTCACCCACCTGCGGCGCGCCGAACCCGCCACCGCGCCGGTGCTCGACCGGCTCTCCGAGGAGCACGTGTTCATCCATCACCTGCTCGACACGGTCGACCGCAGCCTGGTCGCACTCGTGTGCGAGTCGGACCGGGCCGCGCTCGACGCGGTCGACGACGCGCTGCACACCCTCGGCGACCGGCTGCTGAGCCACCTCGCCTACGAGGAGCGCGAGCTCCGGGGACCGCTCGCCCGGCACGGGTTCTACTGACGTGACCGACCCGTCCACGACGACCCTGCTGCTGCTTGCGCTGGCGGGACTCGCCGCCGGCTTCGTGGACGCCGTGGTCGGGGGCGGGGGGCTCGTCCAGCTGCCCGCCCTCCTGATCGGGCTGCCGAACGCCGCGCCCGTCCAGGTGCTTGCCACCAACAAGCTGAGCGGGATCTGCGGCACGTCCGTGAGCAGCGCGACGTACTACCGCCGGGTGAGGCCCGACCCCCGGACGTTCGGTCCGATGATGGCCTGCGCGTTCGTCGGGTCCGTCGGTGGCGCCGTGATCGGGTCGCACATCTCCACTACCGCCTTCGACCCGATCGTGCTGGTCGTGCTCGTCGTGGTGGGCACCTACGTCGTCCTCCGACCGAGCCTGGGCGAGAGCACCTTGCTCCGGTACGACGGGCGGCGGCACGTCGGCATCGCGATGCTGGCCGGCCTGCTGATCGGCTGCTACGACGGCGCGCTCGGCCCGGGCACCGGGAGCTTCTTCGTGATCAGCCTGGTCGGGATGCTCGGCTACAGCTTCCTCGAGGCGTCCGCCAAGGCCCGCATCGCCAACTGGGCGACCAACCTGGCGGCCCTGTGCGTCTTCGTGCCGCAAGGTGCCGTGCTGTGGAAGGTCGGCTTCGTGATGGGTGCCTGCAACCTGGTGGGCGGCTATCTCGGTGCCCGCACCGCGGTCGCCCGGGGCACCGGGTTCGTGCGGATCTTCTTCATCGTCGTGGTGGCCGGCTTCGTCATCCGGATCGGCGGTGCCCTGCTCGGGCTCTGGTGAGCGGCGAAACCCGGGTGCGGCGTGTCGGTAGCCGTGACTAGCGTCGTGAGCATGACGCAGACGTTCGACCAGACGACGCGCACCGAGGCCCCGATCCGGGCCGACGAGGTCACGGCCCTGCGGGGGTTTCTCGACTACCACCGCGACACCTTCCGCTGGAAGTGTTCCGGCCTGACCCAGGAGCAGCTGGCACGGGTTCACCCGCCGTCCACGATGACGCTCGGCGGGATGATGAAGCACCTGGCCCTCAACGAGGTCGGCTGGTTCGGCAATACGCTCGCGGGCCAGGGCTACCCCGCGCCGTTCGACGGCGTCGACTGGGACGCCGACCCCGACTGGGAGTGGCGCACCGCCCGCGACGACGACCCGGTCGAGCTCCGTGCCCTCTACGACGACTGCGTACGCCGCGCGGACGCCGCCATCGACGAGGCCCTGGCGCGCGACGGCCTCGACACCGAGTCGGCCGAGCAGAGCTCGCACGACGGTGCCTTCAGCCTTCGTTGGATCATGCTGCACATGATCGAGGAGTACGCCCGGCACAACGGTCAGGCCGACCTGATCCGCGAGTCCGTGGACGGTGAGACCGGTGAGTGAACCGCAGGCGTTCGACCCGGAGTCACGGGTCGACCCGCCCCTCCACGGCGACGAGGTCGCGACGCTGCGCGCCTTCCTGACCTACCACCGTGACACGCTCCGCTGGAAGTGCAGCGGGCTCACCCAGGAGCAGCTGGCCCGTCAGCTCCCGCCGTCCGACATGACGCTGGGCGGGATCATGAAGCACGTCGCGCTCGTCGAGTCGTACTGGTTCGAGGTCACCTACTCCGGCGGCGTCTACCTGCCTCCGTTCGACCCGGTCCCGTGGGCCGAGGACGACGACGACTATGAGTTCCGCACCGCGAAGGACGACACCCCGCAGGAGCTCTTCGCCCTGTTCGACGAGGCTGTACGCCGCGCCGACGCGGTCGTCGACGACGCGCTCGCGCGTGGCGGGCTCGAGCAGGAATCGGCGCGCAAGGGCCGCCGTACCGGCCAGACGTTCACCCTCCGCTGGATCCTCGTGCACATGATCGAGGAGTACGCCCGCCACAACGGCCACGCCGACCTGATCCGCCAGTCCATCGACGGCCAGAAGGGTGAGTGATCCCCGGATCCGGCCGGCGACCGACGACGACTGGCCGCAGATCTGGCCGTTCTTCGCCGCGATCGTCGCGGCGGGTGAGACCTACGCCTACCCCGACGACCTGACCTCCGACCAGGCCCGCGATCTCTGGCTGGAGCGACCGCCCGGCCTGACGGTCGTGTTCGAGGACGAGGGTCGGGTGGTCGGCTCCGCCAAGATGGGACCCAACCGGCCCTCGCGGGGTGACCACGTCGGCACCGCGTCGTTCATGGTCGACCCGGCGGCGTCCGGTCGCGGCGTCGGCCGCGCACTGGCGGCGTACGTCGTCGACTGGCACCGCACCCAGGGTTACGCCGGCATCCAGTTCAACGCCGTCGTCGAGACCAACGAGGCCGCCGTCCACCTGTGGCGGAGCATCGGGTTCGAGATCGTCGGCACGGTCCCCGGCGCCTTTCGTTCGGCCACCCACGGCCGGGTCGGCCTGCACGTGATGTACCTCCCGCTCGGGTGAGCGCGAGATGAACCTCCGGGAGGTGCCGCGGCTCGTCTGGGTGCTCGCGGCGGGCCGGTTCCTGAGCTCGGCGACGGCGTACACGATGCTCTTCCTCACCCTCTACCTCACCGGCCCACGCGACCTGTCCGTCCCGGCAACGGGAGTGATCGCCGGCGAGGTGGGGATCGGCCTGCTCGCCGGCAACTTCACCGGCGGACGGTGGGGAGACCGGTACGGGCACCGGCGGGTCGTGTTGTCGGGTTCGGTGGTCGCCGGGCTCGGCACGATGTCCGTGCCGTGGCTGCCGGTCCCGGTCCTGGTCGTCTGGCTGCCGGTGCTCTCCTACCTGGGCGCGACCGTCGGGGTCTCGATCGGGGCGCTCTCCGCGCTGGCCGTCGCACGGGGAGACCGGCGTACGTCGGTCGCCATCGGGCGCGCGGCCTCCAATGCCGGGTTCGTGATCGGACCACCTCTGGCCGCGGTGATCGTCGCGCACTCCTGGAGCGCGCTCTTCGTGGTCGAGGGGCTGATGTCGCTGGGGGTGCGGCTGCTGATCTCACCCGCCCTCCCTCGAGAGGTCACTCCGCCGACGCCCCACCGGGCTCACCCGTCGGCGCACGGCCTGTGGCGAGCGGTACGTGCCGACCGGGCCCTGCTGACCTTGCTCCCGGCGGTGGTGCTCGCCGACCTGGTCTACCGCCAGCTCTACACCACGGTTCCGCTGCACCTGCGCGACTCGGGAGAGCCGGTGGGCCTCTACACCGCGCTGAACGCGATCGGCTCCGGGTTGATCCTGCTGCTCGAGATCCCGGTCGCGCAGCGTCTGCGTCGGCACGCGTCGTACCCGATCATCGCGGGCGGCTACGCCCTCGTCGGCTTCGGCTTCGCCCTGTTCGGGTTACCGGTGTCGGCCGCGACGGCGATCCTGGCCATGGTCGTGCTGACCGCGGGCGAGATCCTCTACAAGACCACGGCGACCGCCCACGTGCTCGACGCCGCGCCCGACCACCTGGTCGGGCAGTACCAAGGTCTCTACACCGGTGCCGCGACCTCCGGCACGATGCTGTCCGGCCCGCTGGGGTCGGCGGTCTACGCCGCCGCACCGACGCTGCTCTGGCCGCTGTGCGGCGTCGTGGGTGTGGGGGCCGCCGCGGTCGCGCTGGTGGCGGGCCGGGTCAGTCGGCGAAGCCCGGCAGGTTCTCCTCGAGGATCGCCCTGAACGGCGCCTCGGCCCCCAGCTGGCTGAGCACGCCGACGCCTCCGAGCCAGGTGCGGTGGATGAGCAGGTACGCCGGCGGCAGGTTGAGCTTGAGCGCCACGGCGTACGTCGGTTCCTTGGGGTTGTTGATCCGCCGGAACTGTCCCTGCATCCACTCCCTCGAGAACCGGAACCGCTCCACCAGCGTCGGCTCGACGAACGGCGACAGGTAGTCGAGCACCAGCTCGGGATCGACGTCGAGGCCCGGCTTGATGAAGCCCTCCTCGCGCAGGCCCTCGACCAGCTCGGCGGGCTCGCGGTCGCCGGCGATCCGGATCAACCGGCCCATGGCCTCCGGCAGGCCGGCGTCGGGCAGTCGGGCGACCGCGCCGTAGTCGAGCACGCCGAGGCGCCCTGGCGTGCCGTCGTCGTTCGGGATGATCCGGAAGTTGCCGGGGTGCGGGTCGGCATGGAGCATCCCGGTGCGGGGCGGACCCGCGAACAGGAAGCGCACGAACAGCTCGCCGTAGTGGTCGCGCTCCTCCTGCGCCCCGTCCCGGATGACCGACGCGAGGGACGCCGGGCTCTCCAGCCACTCCGAGACGAGCACGTGGTGCCCGACCGCGACGACGTCGGGGACCACGATGTCGGGGTCGCCGCGGAACGCGTCGGCGAACGCCTGCTGCGCCTCGGCCTCGAGGGTGTAGTCGAGCTCGTCGCGGGCCCGGGCCTGCAGCTCCTCCACGAGCGGCTTGACCTCGATGCCGGGGACGAGCGGACCGATGGTGCGGGCGAGCCGGGCGAGCTGGCGGAGATCGGACTGGAGCGCCTCGCCGGCACCGGGGTACTGCACCTTGACCGCCACCTCACGCCCGTCACGCCAGCGACCCTTGTGCACCTGACCGATGCTGGCGGCCGCGGTCGGACCGCCGTCGAGCCAGACCAGGTCGGCCTTCCAGTGGGCGCCGAGGTCGTGCTCGATCTGGTCGCGCACGGTCTGTGTCGGCATCGGGGGAGCGGAGTCCTGCAGCCGGGTGAGCTCGGTCCGGTACGGCGCCACCATCTCGTCGGGCAGTGCGGCCTCGAGCACCGACATCGCCTGGCCGAACTTCATCGCCCCGCCCTTGAGCTCGCCCAGCGTCCGGAACAGCTGCTCGGCCGTCCGCTGCTGGATCTCGCTCATCACGGTCTCGGCCGAACGTCCACCGAGCCGCTTGCCGAGCCCGAGCGCGCTGCGACCGGCGTACCCCAGGGGCAGCGCCGCCAGCCGTGCGGTGCGCGCGACGGCCTTGCGAGGGAGCTCGGTCATGACTCCATTCTCCCCGATGCACCCAGGGCGGCTCACGCGCCCCGCAATCAGAACGCCTGGAGCACGCCCTCGACGAGGCGGTCGAACCAGGAGCGCTTCCGGCCCCACAGGCGGTTCTTCTTCTTGGTCGTCTTGCGAGCCTTCTTGCCCGCGTCCTGCACGGCGTCGCGACCCTTCTTCCCGAGTTCCTGCGCCGGATGCCGAAGCGCTCGTGGCAAGAAGAGCGCCATCGACGACTGGAACAACCGTCGGGCCAGGAACAGCAGGGGTATGCCGACCGGCGCCAGGATGATCGTGACACTGAGCAGGGCGCCGACCAGCGTCACGACACACGCCAGGATCCACAACAACGAACCCAGCAGAGCACGCAGCACACGCATGGTGCTCACCTCCCTCGCCCACCCGTACCCACTTCCGCACACTTGGGTATCAGGAGAGCCCGGCTGGTCGAGGAGCTCGCTCTGCGACCGTCACAAGACCCCTTGCGGTGGGTGGGTGGTTGCGGTCCTTTGCTTTGGAGGAGGAGCAGGTCCTCTGGTTGCCGACCGCCGTTGCCGGCTCACGGCTC
>JAICSK010000189.1 GCA_025936915.1 Nocardioides sp. | reverse complement strand
TCATCACCGCGGCGAAGGACAAGAACAGCGGCAAGAAGCTCATGGGCTTCGGCCATCGTGTTTACAAGAATTACGATCCGCGCGCCAAGATCATCAAGAAGGCCTGCGACGACGTCTTCGAGGTGACCGGCGTCAACCCGCTCCTCGAGATCGCGATGGAGCTGGAGAAGATCGCGCTGGAGGACGACTACTTCGTCTCCCGCAAGCTCTATCCGAACGTCGACTTCTACTCCGGGCTGATCTACGAGGCGTTCCAGTTCCCGCCGGAGATGTTCACCGTGCTGTTCGCGATCGGGCGTACGCCGGGCTGGCTGGCCCAGTGGCTCGAGCTCGTGCAGGACAAGGAGCAGAAGATCGCCCGGCCGAAGCAGATCTACACCGGTCAGCGCACCCTGGAGTTCACGCCCGCGTCGGAGCGCTGGAGCTGAGGCCCGCCGCGGCCCGCTCGACCTCCAACAGCGACGCGGAGTGCCGCTCGGCCTCGAACGCCGACCGACCGCCGCGGAAGCCGAACAGGCGCTTGGTCCACAGGATGTAGACCACGGCGAACACGTTGAGGGCGAACGCTACGACGCGCAGCCAGGTGACCCGCTCGACCAGCTCGTAGACCTCCAGCGGGATGAAGACCGCGGTGCCGACGACCGCGACGTACTCGCCCCAGCGCCGCATCAGCCACAGCCCGACCGCCTCGAGCAGCTCGAGCGCGCCGTACGCCAGGACGCCGAGGCTGATCAGCGTGAGGGTGTGGGGGTCGGTCGACAGTGCCTTCTGGATCAGGTGCACCGGCCCGGTCGACTGCAGGTCGACGCCGGCGTGCTGGGCCACGGCCGACAGCCTCGGCAGGTAGTCCTCGAACACCCGCTGCAGCGAGTCCTGGGCGCCCTCGAACTTGTAGATGCCGTAGGCCAGCGCGACGAGGAGCACGCCGCGGATGCCGCGTTCGACGGCCAGGAGTCGCAGCACGAACGCGTCGCGCAGGGCACGGCCCCGCAGCACGAGCGGCGCGTCCTCGGCCGGGCCATGGCCGGCCGGCTCGCCCGGCACGAAGGACGCGCATCGCAGGCAGCGCCACGCCTCGCCGTCGACCGTGTCGACGTGCAGCCGCTCGGCCAGCGCGTCCTCGGACGGCGCCCAGGTGACATGGCCGTGCCAGCCGCAGGTGCGCACGTTCCAGTCGAAGTTGCGCCACGGGTTCCTCACCCGGCGCAGCCTAGAGCCGGACGTGTGGTGGACGACTCACCCCGGCGCGAGAAATGGCGCGCACGGACCGGCTTCGGCTTGGGAGGATCGGCACGTGCCCACGCTGACCACAACCGCGGAACTCGAAGCGCGCCTCGACCACCTCCGCTCGGCACCTGCCGACACCGGAACGCTGGAGATGGTCGTCCGCCGCCCCGACCATGGAGTTCGCGAACTCCTCGACGAGGGCGTGCTCGACGAGGAAGCCGGGCTGGTCGGCGACAACTGGCTCGGCCGGGCGACGTCCCGGGCGATCGCCGAGGGCCGCCATCTCGAGACGATGATCACCGTGATGAGCGCCCGTATGGTCCGGCTGCTCGCCGACTCCGACGACGTCCGCGCGCTCGCCGGCGACCAGCTGTACGTCGACCTCGACATCTCCCACGACAACCTCCCCGCGGGCAGTCGACTCGCGATCGGGGACGACGCGGTGCTCGAGGTCAGCGCGAAGCCGCACACCGGCTGCAAGAAGTTCCTGGCCCGGTTCGGCGAGGACGCGGTCGCGTTCGTCAACGGCGAGGAAGGCACCAGGATGCGGCTGCGCGGGCTGAACGCGCGGGTCGTCCGCGGAGGGGTCGTCCGTCCCGGCGACGTCGTACGCCGGATCCGCTGAGCAATCCTCACCGACACCCCAGCGGCGTCTCAGCGTCCTCCCAGACTCGACCGGCACCGTCTGGGACATGACGCACGACCCGTACGGCCCGAGAGAGCCGGAGAACCGACGTGAGTGGGGTCAGGAGCCGCCTTCCCCGCCTGCGACCTGGTCGCCGTACGGGTACGCAGCCCAGCCGGAGGATGGCCGCTCCACCCTCGGCCAGGACGCCACCCGTCCGATTCTTCCGTCGGACCGGCGTCCCCGGAGCGGGCTGCGAGGCAAGGGGCTGGCCGCCGCCGTGGTGGCGGCCAGTCTGGTCCTCGGCGGCGCTGCCGGCGTCGGCGGCGCCGCGGTCTGGACCTCCACCCACGACTCCGTGCAGTCCTCCCCGGTTCTCACGCAGACCGGCGGCACCACGGCCCAGACCGCGGCGACCGGCTCGATCGAGAAGGTCGCCCAGAACGTGCTGCCGTCCGTGGTGATGATCGACGTGAGCGGGCCCAACGGCGCCGGCTCGGGATCGGGCATCATCCTCAGCCAGGACGGCAAGATCCTCACCAACAACCACGTCGTCGCTCTTGCCGGCAGCTCCGGACAGCTGACCGTCGCCTTCAACGACGGCTCGCACACCAACGCCAAGGTGCTCGGAACCGACCCGCTCACCGACACCGCGGTGATCCAGGCCCAGGGCGTCAGCCACCTCACCCCCGCCACGCTCGGCCACTCCTCGAGCCTCCAGGTGGGGCAGGGCGTGGTCGCCATCGGCTCGCCGTTCGGCCTCGACGCCACCGTCACCAGCGGCATCGTCAGCGCGCTCAACCGGCCGGTGAACGTCGGCCAGGTCAGCCAGGGCAACTCGACGGTCTACCCGGCGATCCAGACCGATGCGGCGATCAACCCGGGCAACTCGGGCGGGCCGCTGGTGAACCTGTCCGGTGAGGTGGTCGGGATCGACGCGGCGATCCAGACCGCGACCGACGGCACCGGACAGGGCGAGCCCGGCTCCATCGGGCTCGGCTTCGCCATCCCGATCGACGAGGTCCTGCCGATCGTGCAGCAGATGATCAAGGGCGAGACCCCGACCCACGCGCGGCTCGGGATCGGCGTCGAGAACGCCTCGTCCGGCTCCGGCGCCCAGATCACCGACGGCGCGAAGATCAGCCAGGTCAACAGCGGCTCGGCGGCCGCGAACGCCGGCCTCAAGTCCGGCGACGTCATCACCAAGATCGACGACCACCTGATCACGTCGTCCGACTCGCTGGTCGCGATCATCCGTTCCTACCGACCGGGCGACAAGGTCACGGTCACCTACGAGCGCGGCGGCAGCACCCACACGGTGCGGGTCACCCTGGACTCCGACGCGCCGACCCAGAACTCCTGATCTCGGGGTCCGGGGGAAGCGTCCAGAGCGCCGGTGACGCCCCCCGGACCCCGTTCCATGTCTATCGGGGTCTATCGGGCTCGCTTGACTCTGGTCTCGTCCCAGACGGGACCGTCGGACTCGTAGACCTCGCCGTCGGCGCCGTAGACGAGGAAGCGGTCGAACCCCCGGGCGAACCAGCGGTCGTGGGTGACCGCGACGACCGTTCCCTCGAACACCTCGAGACCGTCCTCGAGCGCCTCTGCCGACTGAACGTCGAGGTTGTCGGTCGGCTCGTCGAGCAGCAGCAGCGTGGCCCCGGAGAGCTCCAGCAGCAGGATCTGGAACCGCGCCTGCTGACCACCCGAGAGCGACTCGAACCGCTGCTCCGAGGCGTGCGCGAGCTCGTAGCGGTCGAGCACCCGGGCGGCCGCCTCGCGGCCCATCCCCGTGCGTCCGCCTGGCGTGCCGTCGCCCCGGTGGAGGATCTCGAGCAGGGTCCGGCCGACCAGCTCGGGGTGCTCGTGGGTCTGCACGAACCAGCCGGGACGCACGCGCGCGCCGAGCTTCGCCTTGCCGGTGTGCTGCACGGGGTCGATCGGGGTGTCGTCGACCGGCCGGTGCTCGACGTCGGGGTCGGTGCCGCCGGCGGCCAGCAGTCGGAGGAAGTGCGACTTCCCGGAGCCGTTGCTGCCGAGCACCGCGACCCGCTCGCCGTACCAGACCTCGAGGTCGAACGGCTTCATCAGCCCCGTCAGCTCGAGGTCCTCGCACACGACGGCGCGCTTGCCGGTGCGCCCGCCCTTGAGCCGCATCGCGACCTGTTGCTCGCGCGGCTGCTCGGTGGGCGGCCCCGCCTCCTCGAACTTGCGGAGCCGCGTCTGGGCGGCCTTGTACTGCGACGCCATGCCGTCGTTGTACTCCGCCTTGATCTTGAGCCGCAGCACCAACGCCTTGATCTTGGCGTGCTCCTCGTCCCACCGGCGGCGCATCTCCTCGAGCCGCTCGAACCGGTCGCGCCGCGCCTCGTGGTACGACGCGAACCCGCCGGGGTGCGTCCAGACGAGGTTGCCGCCCCCGGACGAGCCGAGCTCGACGGTCACGATCCGCGTCGCGGTGTTGTTGAGCAGCTCGCGGTCGTGGCTGATGAACAGCATCGTCTTCTCCGACTCGCGGATCCGCTGCTCGAGCCAGATCTTCCCCGGCACGTCGAGGAAGTTGTCGGGCTCGTCGAGCAGCAGCACCTCGTCGGGTCCGGCGAGGAGGTACTCCAGCACCAGCCGCTTCTGCTCGCCACCGGAAAGGGTGCGCAGGGGGCGGTACTTGGCACGGTCGTAGGGCACTCCCAGGCCGCGGACGGTGCACACGTCCCACACGACCTCGAGGTCGTAGCCACCGGCGTCGGCGTACTCGGCCAGCGCCTCGGCGTACCGCATCTGGGTCTTCTCGTCATCGGTCTCCATGAGCGCGAGCTCGCACCGCTCCACCTCGGCCGTCGCCTCGCGCACGCGGGCGGGCGCCACCGAGAGCAGCAGGTCGGCGACCGTGGGGTCGTCGCCCAGTCCGACGCCGACCATCTGCCGCATCACGCCGAGCCCACCGGTGCGGGTGACCACACCCTGCTTCGGGACGAGGTCACCGGTGATGATGCGCAGCAGCGTGGTCTTGCCGGCTCCGTTGGCGCCGACCAGCGCGACCTTCGCCCCGTCGCCGACGCGGAACGACACGTCCTCGAGCAGCACCCGGCCGTCGGGCAGCTCGAAGCGCACACCGGCGACGTCCACGTGACCCACGGGGAGCCATTCTCCGTGAGGCCGGTACGACGCGCACCCGGGTTTAGCGAGCGTTCTCGCGCAGCGACGACGTCCGGGCGCCGCGCACGGTGAGGAACGCGAACCCCGACGCGGCGACGACGAGCCCCACCAGCACCACAGCGCTGAGGGTGACCGCCGACCCCAGGTCGAACGACGGCACCACCCGCGGCACCAGCGACGAGTCGACGAAGCCGAGCGTCACGGTGCGGACCACGACGTACTGCGCGACACCGCCGGCCGCGACGCCGGCGACGGCGGCGGCCCCGAGCACGACCACGAACTCCGCGACCACACCGATCATCACCGATCGCCGTCTGACCCCGACCACCCGCAGCGACGCGGCGTCGCGACGCCTCGCCGGGAGCTGCACCGCCAGGTTGGCGCCGAGCCCGGCGACGGCCAGCAGGATCACCAGCGCGGTGACCACGACGTACAGCCGCAGTGCCAGCGCGAAGGCGTCCTGGTCGAGCACGTGCTTGGTCGCGACCTCGCTGGTGGGGTTGGACAGGCCGTGGTCGGTGAGCTCGCCGAGGATGTGCTGGGGAGTGTCGGCCCGCGCCCAGATGTAGACGAGGGTGTCGCTGTTGGTCTGCGAGGCGGCCCGGACGAACGCCGTGAAGTCGATCAGCGTGCCGGAAGGGCCGCGGAAGGGCATCGACTCCGCCGGGTCACCGGCCGGGGAGACCCGGAAGAGTCCGGACGCGCCGGTCGGGAGCTGCCGCGGCTCGTCTGTCAGCCGGCCGAACAACACCGGGATCGCCGACGGGAAGTCGGTCGGGGTGATCCCGGCGTACGACTGCGAGGTGTGGGAGCGGAACGTCAGGTCGAGGTGTCCCTGCCGCACCTCGACGTCCTTGACCGCGGTCTGGGAGTGGCCGATCTGCGGCGCTTGCGGCCGCCACGAGCCGCCGGGCAGGCCGTGGATCGCTCGCCCGTCGACGGTGGCTGACTCGATCGTGGCGGTGCCGTGCATCGCCTCGACCAGCGCGGTCGGGCCACCGAAGCTGATGGTCTCGACCTGACAGCCGGTCCGGCAGGTGGCCAGCGTCGTGGTGCGGGTCGACAGACCCTGGGGGAACGGGCCGACGGCGAGGTCGCGGAGGTCGCCGTTGTCGTCGAGCACCGTGACCACCATCCCGAGCTGGGCGAAGTCGCCCCGCACGTGGTTGTCCACGGTCATCGTCAACGAGGAGCCCCGAATCATGATCGGTGGCCCCCGGGGGCCGATCTCCTTCGCGATGTCGGCGGCGCTCCGGCCCGGCGTCCACTGGGAGGGCCACGAGGCGACCCGGGCGAGGCGGGTCGCGTCCACGACGATCCGGGGCAGCGGGATCGACTCG
>JAICSK010000198.1 GCA_025936915.1 Nocardioides sp. | reverse complement strand
GGATCGCGGAGCGCCTGCACCAGTCCGGGCCGACGGTGTCGCAGACGGTCGCCCGGATGGAGCGCGACGGCCTGGTCACCGTCGAGGGCGACCGTCACCCCGAGCTCACCGCCGAGGGGCACCGGCTGGCGACCCGGGTGATGCGCAAGCACCGGCTCGCCGAGCGCCTGCTCACCGACGTGATCGGGCTCGACTGGGAGCTGGTCCACGCCGAGGCGTGCCGCTGGGAGCACGTGATGTCCGAGACGGTCGAGCGCCGCCTCGTCGACCTGCTGGGCCACCCCACGGAGTCGCCGTACGGCAACCCGATCCCGGGGCTCGGCGAGCTGGGCGAGACCGGCCAGGCCACCGAGTTCCTCGAGGGCACCGAGCTGCTGGCCGACCTCGCGGGTGAGGTGCAGGCGAGTGTCCGGGTGCGCCGGATCTCCGAGGAGCTGCAGAAGGACGAGCCGCTGATGGGCACCCTGCGCCGGATCGGCGCCCTGCCCGACAAGGTCGTCGGGGTGACCGCGACCGACGCCGGAGTCCTCGTCGGCTCCGGCGGCGAGACCGCCGAGCTCGACCTCGAGGCCGCCGGGCACATCTTCGTCTCGCGGGTGTGAGTCGGTCGATCGACGGTTCATCACGCTGAGTGGTCGAGCCGGAGCATGGCCAGCGGAGTTCACCTGGCCAAGAGCGGTTTCACCTGCTCAGCGTGATGAACCGTCCACCATCAGCGCACCTCAGCCAACGCCGTGAGGAACTCCGAGCATCCCGCGTCCAGCTTGATCGTCGCCAGGTCGTCCCCGCGCGTGGGACCGCGGTTGACGATCACCACCGGTGTGCCGGCCCTCGCCGCGCGCCGGACGAAGCGGAACCCGCTCATCACCGTCAACGACGACCCCACGACGAGGAGGCTGTCGTCGGCGGTCAGCGCGTCGACGGCGTCGTAGCACTGCTGCACGCGGGACGCGGGAACGTTCTCGCCGAAGAAGACCACGTCCGGCTTCAGCGCGCCGCCGCAGCTCTCACACGCCGGCACGACGAACCCGGCGGTGTGGTCGAGCTCGACATCGCCGTCGGGGCGGATCTCGACGCCGGCGTGGCGCGCGGCGTACCCCGGGTTGGCCGACACCATCCGGGTGGCCAGCGCGGCGCGGGACGACCTCTGCCCGCACGACAGGCAGATCACGTCGGCGATCCGGCCGTGCAACGCGACCACGCGGCGCGAGCCGGCAGCCTCGTGCAGGCCGTCGACGTTCTGGGTGATCACGAGATCGGGATCGAGCGCGGCGAGGGCGCGATGCCCGGCGTTCGGCTCGGCGCCCCTCATCCGGCTCCAGCCGAGGTGGCTGCGCGCCCAGTAGCGCTGACGCGCGGCCGGCCCACTGACGAACTCCTGGTAGGTCATCGGCTGCCGCGACGGCGAACCCGGACCGCGGTAGTCGGGGATGCCGGAGTCGGTCGAGAGCCCGGCGCCGGTGAGGACGACGAGGCGCCCGTGCCGGAGGAGCTCCGGTACGGCGATCTCCGGCGATGCCTCGACCGTCACCGGCTCAGCTCGCGTAGCGCGCCTGCGCCCGGGCCCGCCGCTTCTCGGCCTCGACCTCGCGGTTCTTCGGCGGGGCGGTGGTCACCAGGTCCTCGAGCAGGTGCTGCGTCACGTGCGCGATCTCGGCGACCGCACGGTCGAACGCCTCCTGGTTGGTCGCCGAAGGACGGGTCGTCCCGCTGACCTTGCGCACGAACTGCAACGCTGCGTCGTGCACCTCTCGGGAGGTCGCGGGTGGCTCGAAGTTGTTCAACGGTCGGATGTTGCGGCACATGACCACGAGCCTACGTGCCACCGGCGATCGTTCACACCGACACGAACCGCACCGAGTCGCCCGCCACCAGCACGACCCGTCCGCCCGAGAGCGGCAGCGTGCGGACGGTGTTGACGTCGGTCGCGTCGGGCACGGCCACCATCCGGTTGGCGAGCGAGCCGTGGTGCACGGTCAGCACGGACACCCAAGCCGCCGGCACGGGCTTCACCGTCGGCGGCGTCCAGCCCCCGGCCGGGGTCCCCGAGAGCACGGTGAGCAGCACGTGCTGGTCGGGAAGCCAGGTGACCTGGTGCGGCTGCATCCCGGCCATCGCCGTGTCGGCCCGGCGGTAGGTGACGGTGTCGACCTCGCGGGGGTGCGCGGGGTCGGTGATGTCGAACAACGTCGCCTTGGCCCGACCCGGGCGGAACACGGGGATGTTCGGCGGATCGACCGGCTCGGGGTCGGCCGTGGCGGCCGGTCCGGCGCTCCCGCTGCCCGAGACCGCGGAGCCACCGGCAGCACCGGCTCCGGAGTCATCCGGGCTTGAGGGTGCCGGCTTCATCGGCTCCGTCTGCGGCGTCTGCGGCATCGGCGGCTCGACCACGCCGCCGGTGACGTCCTGCCCGAGCCCCAGTACCAGGTGCGGCCCCACCGGGTGGAGGTACGACGACCAGCCCGGCAGGTGCAGCTCGCCGAGCACCCGCGGACGGGTCGGGTCCGCGAGATCGACGACGTAGAACGGGTCGACCTGCTGGTAGGTCACCACCACCGCGAGGTCGTCGAACCACCGCACGGACTTCAGCGTCTGCCCGACGCCCAGCCCGTCGACGCGACCGACGTCGAGCAGCCGCCCGGTCTCGGGTCGCAGCAGCACGACGGAGGTGTCGCTCGAGGTCGACGAGGAGGTCGTCGCGACCCGGAGCACGCCGTCGTACTCGTCCATCGACCACGAGCCCGACACGGTCCCGTCGACCGTGCCCATCCCGATGTAGGTGGCACCCGCGCCCGCTAGGTCGAAGCCGTAGATCCGGGTGGGCCCGCCCGACACCTGGGGGTACGCCACGGGTCCTCCGAGCGGCATCTGCGACCAGGGCGAGGTCGCGACGTACAGGTGGCTCGTCGACATGTACGCCGTCTCCGACGAGGTCGTCACGGCGGTCGCCGACGTGGTGCCCGGCCGGCTCGGGTCGAAGCCGACCACGCCGAGCGTGCCGAGTCCGTCGAAGGCCTCGGGCACCGCGACGGCGTCGCAGCCGAGGAGTGCCGAGGAGCCCTCCGCGAGGCCGCTCGAGGTGTCGTACGTCGACACCTGGGGGAGCCAGTCCTCGATCGTCGACTCACGCACGACCTGCCGGTTGTGGGTGAGTGCCTGCTGCTGGCTCACGGTCTCGGACGGCATCTCGAACGGCAGGGACGGGAGCCCTCCCTCGAGCACCAGCCGCACGGTCGAGCCGATCTGCCGAGCCGTCAGCAACGACCCGTCGTACAACCGCGAGTCGACCAGCGTCGGGTCGCTCGGATCGCTGAGGTCGTAGGTGCGGACCCAGGTGCCGAGCCTCGACGGGTACGGCGAAGCGCCCGCGGCCGGGTCCGGGATCTCCGAGCCGATCACCACCGCCCGATCACCCGCGAGCAGGAGCTGCGGGTCGCCGATCGGGTCCAGCGGGGCGACGCCGAGGCGTCGCGGCACGGCTCCGCTGAGGTCGTCGGTCTTCAGCGCACCGTCGGTGATCCGCACGAGGAGGTCTCCGGACACCTTGGCGATGTCAGGCTCGTCGACACCGGCCTCCTGCACGTTGGTCCCGGTGCTGCTGCCGGTCCGGGTGTCCAGCGAGGAGTTGGGTCCCGACGCCGGTCCCGGCGCCTCCGCGGGTGCGTCGGGCACCGCCACGCCCGCCCCGAGCTCGCGGTACATCTGGCCCTGCCAGCCCCACGCGGTCACCTGGTCGAGCCCGTGGCCGACGTACCACTGGAGCAGCCGGTCGCACGACAACCCGCTGTCGAGGCCCGCCGCCGCGAGCCGGTACGACGACGGGTCGTCGCGCCGGTCGCCGGCGACCAGGTAGCCGACGGCGAAGGCGGTGGTCAGTGCGAGCAGCGCGGTGGCCGAGGCGACGACCCTGCGCAGGGTGGTCGGTGCGGGTCCGGTCATGGTCATCGGACGGACGCTCTGGCCGTGAGGTTCCCGCGCTGCGACGATGGAGGGCATGACCGATGCGGACCGCGAGCTCGACCTCGTCCTGTTCGGTGCGACCGGGTTCACCGGCCGCCTCACCGCCGACTACCTCGCGCGGCATGCGCCGGACGGGCTCCGCTGGGGGCTGGCCGGTCGCAACCAGGGCAGGCTCGAGGGCGTCCGCGACCATCTGGCGGCCAACGACGACCGGCTCGCCGACCTTCCCCTGCTCGCCGCCGACGTCACCGACGACGTGTCGCTCAAGGACGTCGCCAACCGCGCCCGCGTCGTGATCACCACCGTCGGCCCCTACCTCCACTACGGCGAGCCGCTCGTCGCGGCCTGCGCGGAGGCCGGCACCGACTACGTCGACCTGACCGGCGAGCCCGAGTTCGTCGACCGGGTCTACGTCGCCCACCACGCGACCGCCCAGCAGACCGGCGCGCGGCTCGTGCACGCCTGCGGCTTCGACTCGATCCCTCACGACCTGGGCGCCCACTTCACCGTCCAGCAGCTGCCCGACGACGTCCCGATCACCCTGCGCGGAGTGGTCCGGGCGAGCGGGATGGTGTCCGGCGGTACGTTCCACTCCGCGATGAACGCCTTCTCCCGCGTCCGCCAGTCGCGCACGGCGTACGCCGCCCGGCGTGCGGTCGAGCCGCGGCCGGAGGGCCGCCGCTCGCGGGCGGTCGCCGGGAAGCCTCACCGCGACCCGGTGCTCGGCCGCTGGCTGCTGCCGCTGCCCACCATCGACCCGATCATCGTGGCGCGCAGCGGCGCCGCGATCGCGTCGTACGGCCCGGACTTCCGCTACTCCCACTACGCCGGCACCAAGACCCTGCGGTTCGCCGTCGGGGGCGCCTCGACCGTGGCCGCGCTCGGCGTGGCTGCCCAGGTGCCGCCGCTGCGGCGCGCGCTGCTCGGCCGGATCAAGCAGGGTGAGGGACCCGACGCGGTGCGCCGGGCGCGGTCGTGGTTCACCGTCGACTTCGTCGGAGAGGGTGGCGGTCAGTGCGTCCGCACCCGCGTCTCCGGGGGCGACCCCGGCTACGACGAGACCGCCAAGATGCTCGGGGAGTCCGCGCTCTGCCTGGCCTTCGACGACAACCCGGACGTGGTCGGGCAGGTCACGACCGCGCAGGCGATGGGGGAGGCGCTCACCGAGCGCTTGCGCGCCGCCGGCCTGAAGTTCGAGGTGCTCTGACCCGTCAGGGCACGGTGACGGTCACGGTCTTCCGGCCGACCGTCTCCTGGGACCCGCCGTGGTAGACGACGGTGAGGGTGCGCGTCCCGCGTCGCATCGGGGCGAGCAGCCGGCTGCCGACGCCGCCGGCCACCGCGAACAGCCCGACCCGGTGGCTGCCGAGCTTCACCTTGGCCTCGCCGTCGGGCGCTACCAGCCCCGGTGACTCCACGAGGAGGCGGAGGAACACCCGGCCGTTGCGGATCGAGGTGCGCACGTGCAGACGCGGCGCGGTCTTGACGTCCGTGACGGCGTCGGACCTCCGCTC
>JAICSK010000034.1 GCA_025936915.1 Nocardioides sp. | reverse complement strand
GCCGGGTGAAGGCGGTCGGCAAGCACCTGCTCCCGGCACACCGGGGCGCCGAGCAGCCGATCGGGTTCACGGTGCCCGACTGGCTGCACCGGGAGGCGGCCAGCATCCGCGGGGAGATCGCCGCGAGCGGCGTGCACGTCGTGGGCGACCTCGCCGACCTGACCCCGCTCGACGTACCCGGGGCGGACCCGGCGACGGTCGACCCCGAGGCCGAGCTGGAGGCCGCGCTGGCCGCGCTCGACGCGGTGCTACGACAGTCGAAGCGGATCCGGGCGAATCCCTAGCCCCTCATCGGGCACGTCCCTGTGGACGGACCGAGGGGTCACGGTGCGGTCCCACCGCACCGGCTGCCCGGTGAGCGGTCCCAGGGCTGGGTCAGCGTCCGTAGGTGGTTCGTGGCCACAACCACTTGTCCTCGCGGGGAACCTCTCGGACCGACGGCAGCGGATCCTGAGGCGTGCGGCCGATCGACGTCAGGTAATGGCTCGACACGCACCAGTAGCGCTCGGGTCCGTCGGGTGTTGCGAAGGCCATCGGGGTGCCGTGCGGGTCCGCCGTGACGACTCTGCCGTCGTCCTTCCGGCACGCGTTCGTGACCTCGGTGAACATGTTGAACTCCTGCGCGGGGCGCTGGGGTCGGTGGCTGGACACCACGAGCGCCGCACCGTAGGCGAGGAGGACGACGCCGAGAACCACTCCCGCGATGAGGCCGCGCGATCTCTTGGGTTCGCGGGCGAGGACTTCCTTGCCGCCGTGAGGCTCGGGCGACCGGTGCTCGCCGAGTGCCGGCAGCTCCGAGTGGCAGTTCCAGCACCACGTGACCGCCGCCTCGATGCGGACACCACAGAACGGGCAGAGACTGGGGTCGGAAGGCGGCACCGCTCGCACCTTTCAGTCCCGCCGGCCCAGGGCTGCCGGTCCACGTGCCCACACGTTCCTGGGTCGCCAGGTCATCGTCACCCCATCGGCTCGCAGGGGCAAGAAGCTCGGGACCGCCCAGCGGAAACCGCGCACGGAGGAGACCCATGAGCGGTCGCCCGACAAGTCCCCGCTCGAGGGGCGTTACCGGAGCGTCACCCACTGGCACCCGGGTACCGCACGTCCGTGAGGCCTCGAGTGGTCGACGAACACTTCGGTCGGTGCTCGTGAGTTCGCTTCTGCCTGAGAGGGACGCGGCCAGTCAGACCGGCTCTGCTTCCCGAGGGTCTTCCACCGGTTCGGCCTCGTCCGGGTCGTCCAGCTCCCGCACCTTCCGGCGGCGGCCGAACCACGCCAGCCCCAGGGCGCCGAGGAGGCCGGCCCCGCCGGCGCCGAGACCCGCGACCAGACCCGGCGGGGTGTAGGTCAGCGACAGCCGGCCCGACCCGTGGGCCGGGAGCGTCACGGTGAGCAGCCCGGCAGAGTCGCGGCCGACGGCGACCGGATGTCCGTCGAACGTCGCGTGCCAGCCCGGCCAGCCCAGCATCGCGAACACCAGCTGGCCACCGTTGCCGGTCGCGGACAGGTCGACGTGCTCGTGACGGACGCCGTCGCTCGCCGCCGCGGTGACCTGCACGCCGTTCGGGACGTAGCTGAGGTGGCTTCCTGGCCAGGGCAGCGGCTGGGTGCGGCGGTAGACCTGCACCTGGGCGTTGCTGGTCACCTGGGTCCAGCCCGAGGGCGGGGTGAGGTGCGCGGCCCGCGCCTGCTTCGGGCCGACCACGATGGTGTCGACCTTCATCAGGTCGGCCAGCGGCGGCAGCGACGGCGCGGGCGGGGCGAAGATGCTGCGGTAGCCGCACGGCCGGGTGAACCCGTCGTAGGACATGCACAGGCTGCGCTCGAACCGGACCAGCCCCATCCCGGTGTAGTGGTTGACCGCGTCGACGTCGGTGACGTCGTACAGGCTGCCGGGCAGGAAGTACTGCCACTTCGCGGTGAGCTGCTTCAGCGTCTTCTGGTGCTGCAGGTCGGTGAAGTCGGAGAACTGCATCACGGTGCCGGAGCGGCTGTCGAAGCGGCTCTTCATCGCGGCCACGTCGCTCGGGGCGTGCCACACCCGGGAGGACTTGTTCTCGCCGAACGCCTTCATCTGCAGGGTCACGCCCAGCCCCGTACCGACGATGAACACGCCGGCCAAGGCGATCGTGCGCAACGAGCCGAGCCGCGCGGCGAGCAGGGCCAGTGCCGTGAGCACTGCGACCAGGAGGGTGCCGGCCGCGAGGCGGTGGAGCGCCGACGGGTTGTCGGCCCAGGCGAGGTACGCCGGCACCGCGATCGCCACGACCGACGCGATGATCCGGGCGCGGGCGTGCGACGCGGCGAGCCCGCGACTGAGCATCCGGGCGAAGAGGACCAGCAGGCCGAGGTAGAGGTACTCGGTGACGCGCAGCGGCCAGCGGAACTGCCACAGCTTGGACGGCGCGAGCACCAGCGCGAGGTAGACCACCGAGATCGCAAGCGGGGCGGCCACCGGGCGCAGCCGTCCGCGCCAGTCGCCCCAGCGCAGCCAGGGCAACAACGGCACCACGAACCAGGCCAGGAACGTCGCGGGCACCGTCATCGGCCCGGTGATCGCGATGATCGGGGGTACGGCGGTCGGGTTGCTCGCCTGGAGGAAGTCGCCCGGGACCGGCTGGAGCTTCCCGGTGTTGGCGACCAGGGCACCCAGCGAGCGCACGGTCAGGCCGCTGGTCTCCAGCAGGGGCAGGAACACCAGCGGGAGCAGCAGCGCGGCGCACGCCCCGACCCCGATCAGCCGCAGGACCCCGGTGCGGTCGACGTCACCGTCGAGCAGGCCCTCGACGACCAGGCCGAGCCCGACCACCACCAGGGCCAGCACGCCGTACGGGTTCCCCTGGGTGACCGCCAGCGCGCCGACCACGAAGCCCCAGAACGGGTTCGCCGTCCCGCGGAGCACCTTGCGCAGCACGAACCAGACCCAGGGCGTGTAGGAGAACGCGATCAGCCCCGACGCCCACGAGCCGGCGTCCCAGAACAGGGTGAACCCGCAGAACGGCAGCGCGACCGCGACGGACGCGGCCGCCCAGGGCTCGGCGTCGTACTCGCGGCAGAGCAGGTAGGTGCCCAGCGCGAGCAGCATCATGAAGCAGACCTTGACCACGAACGTGGTGGTCATCAGGTCGCCGGCGGCCGACATCGCCAGCCAGACCGGGATGTTCAGGGGGTCGTAGATGCCGAACAGCGCCTCGGCCGCGTAGTTGCCACCGGCCCAGGAGTGCGGGTCCATCCACGCCGGGTAGACGCCGTCGCGGGTCAGCCGGCCGAGGTGGTACCAGGTCGGCGCGAACTGCACCGCGGTGTCGCCGCGCTGGTAGAACCAGGTCGTCGCGAGCCTCGGGATCGCGGCGAAGACCGCGGTCGCGACCAGGACGAGCACCGGCCAGAGAAGTCCCCGGCCGGCCACACGGGGAGCCCTCACTCGTCCTCCAGATCGTCGTGCAGGGCGAACCTGTCCTCGTGCTCGGGCCCCAGGGCCGTGGTGACCGCCGTCGGTACGCCGCCACCACCGCCGGCGTGGCTGCTCTCCTTGAGCAGGAACAGCGGCCGGCGCTTGGTCTCGGCGTAGATGCGTCCGAGGTACTCCCCGATCACGCCCAGCAGGATCATCTGCACGCCCCCGAAGCCGGAGATCGCGCAGATCAGGGTGACGTAGCCGGGTGCCGAGTTGCCGTGCACGATGGCCGCGCCGAGGACCCAGAGGGCGTAGAGCACGGCGACGGCCGTGACGAACACCCCGAACCAGATCGAGAGCCGCAGCGGCCGGTAGTTGAACGAGACGACCCCGTCGATCCCGTAGTTGAACAAATCGGACATCCGCCACTTCGTCGTGCCGGCCGCGCGCGAGACGTTGCGGTAGTCGACGATCGCGGTGTCGAAGCCGATCCAGGCGAACAGCCCCTTGGAGAAGCGGTTGGTCTCCCCCAGCGTCAGCAGCGCCTTGACCGCCGTCCGGTCGAGCACCCGGAAGTCGCCGACGCCGTCCTCGAGCTCGACGTCGATGAGCCGGTTGATCAGCCGGTAGTAGGCCTTGGACAGGAACGTCCGGACCGCGGGGTCCTGATCGCGGGTACGACGGGCGACCACCTGCTGCACGTCACCGTCGAGCAGCGGCAGCATCTGCGACAGGAGCTCCGGCGGGTGCTGGAGGTCGGCGTCCATGATCGCGACCTTGTCGCCGCGGGCGTGGCTGAGCCCGGCGAGCATCGCCGACTCCTTGCCGAAGTTGCGGCTGAGGGCGAGATAGCGGAACGCCGGACGCGCGGCGGCGATCTCCCGCAGGATCGGCAGGGTGCGGTCGCGGCTGCCGTCGTCGACCAGGATCACCTCGTACGACGAGACCACCTGGGCCAGCTGGGACTCGAGGACCTCGACCAGCCGCGGGAGCGAGTCCTCCTCGTTGTAGCACGGGACGACCACCGACAGCTCGGGTCGGTGGCGCGCCGGGTGGTGCGGTGCGGGCTCAGCCACGGGGTCTCCGTGCCCGTGCCTCGGCCGCAGCCTCCAGCAGCGGTACGACGGTCTGCTCGAGCCGCGCGACGTGCTCCTCGAGAGGTACGGCGAGCACCGCGTTCTCGCGGACCCCCTCCTCGAGCCGACGGACGCGTCGGCCGAGCCGGACGGTCGGCAGCGTCAGGTCGGTGCCCTTCTTGAGCAGCTCGCGCGAGGGCCTCACAGCGAGTCCCGCCGATAGCGCTTCAGGGCGCGCTCGGTCACGCCCCCGTCCTGCACCTCGGGGTCGAGCAGCAGCTCGGTGACGACGTCCTGGAGCGTGGCGACGCGCAGATGCAGTCGCCGAGCCTGCTGGACCTCCCGCTCGAGCTCCTCGACCCGCTTGCTCAGCTGCCGGACGCGGGCGTTGGTGTAGGGCCCGGTCGCGCGGACCGCGAGGTTGCGGATGCGCTCCCGCCGGCCCGCGGGCGCGGGACCCGGTGCGGGGAACGCGGTCGGGGCACGCCCACGGCCGGTCCGGTCGCGCATGGTGACCACCAGGGACGAGATGCACGCCACGGCCGCCTCGGTGAGCTCGGCCTCCGTCACCTGCCCGGGCAGTCGCGCGTCAGAAGGGGCGGGCTCGAGGTCGGTGAGGTCACCGTGCACGGCGTACCCGGCGTGCTCGATCCGGGTGGTGGCGGCGTGCCACACCTCGGCTGCCTCGGCGCGCTGGGCGTCAGGGACGCCGATCCGCTCGCTCCCGAGGGGCGCCAGCACCTCCTGCGCGAGCAGGTCACGGATCCAGACCGACCGCTGCCGACTGCCGCTGACCTGGTGGCGCAGCATGCCGTTGACCCGGCGCAAGAGCTCCGCCTGGACCACCCCGAGCGACTCGTTCGCCCGGGCTACGTCGAGCTTCACGTCGAGGTCGCCGAGACCGCAGGCAGCGGCGAAGCGTCGCCACAGCTCGGTCGGGCCGGCATCGGGACGTGGCGCGGTGACGACGTGCATGTGGTCGGGCTTGAGCGTGGAACCCCAGCGTTCGGCGACCCCGGAGGGGTCCAGCGTGCGCCAGCCCCACTCGCTGCCCTCGGCCGACTCCGACTTCGGCCGCCACTCCTCCAGCGGCGTGGTCAGACCGAACTTGAGCCGCTCCTGCCACGCCGAGACCAGCGACCGGCCGAGATCGCGGGCGGTGACCACCACGTGCACGTCGTACGACGAGAGGTCGGCGAGGGCGGCCGCGGCCTGGCCGGCGGAGGCGACGGCGAACAGCTCGTAGCTCAGCACCGCGGACGGCCCGGACCACGCGTCGATCTGCCGCACGAGACGCGACCACGAGCTGCGAGCCGACTCGGGGAGCTCCGCAAGCCGACGGTCCTCGCGCACGACCATCGCGGCATGGATCCGGTCGAGGTGGCGGCGTCCCACCAGCAGCGTGCCGGCGCCCTCAAGGACACCCCGGTTGGTGTCGAGCACGCGCTGGAGGTAGGTGGTCCCCGACTTCGGCGCGCCCACGTGCAGGTACACGCGCTCGGTCATCGTGCACTCCCTGCGGTCGGCCCCCACTCGGCGGTGATCCGCCACGTCGCGGGAGGTCCGGTGCGGACGGCCCGCGCGGCCTCGTCGAACGCGGCGCGGGAGACGATACGCCCTCCGGAGGCCTCGACCTGCTCCGCCACCCGGGCCGGGTCGAGCGACCGGATGCGCCCCGACTCGTGCCGAGTCTGCCACTCCTGCGCCCCGCGGGGGGTACGCGAGACGCCTTCGAGATAGGCACGGCCGCCCCGGCCGAGAACCATCGAGCAGAACCTGAAGAAGGCCTCCGCGCCGTCCGGCGTCAGCGCCTCGATCAGCCGCCGGCCGACCACCGCCTGCTCCGCGTCGTACCGGGCGAGCAGGGCGCCGAGGGTCAGGACGTCGCGCAGGTCGTCGAGGCTGAAGCCGTGGGTCGAGATCCGCTTCTTCGCGGTCGCGGCGACGCCACCGCGGGGCAGGGCGTAGTCGAGTCCGAGGACGCGACGCTTCCGGGCGGCGTACGCCCGCAGGTCGAGACCGGCACCGCAGCCCACCTCGATCACCCGGCCGCCGGCCGGAAGCTGGGGTGTCACCCAGCGGGCGAACGCCGACGGGCGCCCCCCGCGCTCGGCGACCCGGTTGTTGTGCGTGGTCCAGTCACGCCGGCCCTTCATCAGCGATGAGAACCAGCCGTCGAACCGCTGGGTGATGTCGGGTCCGGGCAGGTGCCGGAACGACGGGTCGGGCACCCGCCAGTCCGGACCGTAGGAGACCGCGAGCAGCCGGTCCGGGTCGGCCGGTGCGGGGAGCAGGTGGCCCTCGAACGGGACGTCGTGCAGCGGCAGGATCGCCTCGCGCGGCACGACCTCGCGGACCGTGGCCGTCTCGTGCAGCCGGTCCTCGACGTAGAAGCAGGTGTAGATGTCGATGCTCCCCCGTCCCCCGTCGGGCACGGGAAAGCTGACGGTGATGAAGCTCGCCGTCTTGTGGATGATCTTCATCCCGGCCGCGCGGAGCGCGCGCGCGACGACCCAGAGCTCGCGGGCCATCTCCGCCGGGGTCTGCTTCTCACTGAGGTAGTTCAGGTCGATGTCGGAGTCGTGGCCGATCACGAGCCCGTCGCGGGCCGCCCCGAGGAGGGTGCCGAACGAGATCCAGCCCTCGATGTCGCAGTCGTCGCGCATGACCTGCAGGACCCGGCGCGCCATGTCCACCATCGCGTCGACCACGCCGGCCTCGCGGCGCCCGTCGAAGGGGCGCTGGACCAGGCCCCACTTGTCGATGAAGACCGGGATGCCATGGTTGTCGACGAAGCTCGGCCGCCCGTCGGCATCGCTGAACCTGACGGCTCCGGAGAACAGCTCCTCGTCACCCGACACGATCCGGACGTCGGCGGTCCCCTCGAGTCGACGCCGAAGGCGCTTGGGCCATTCCACCGACGTCACCGACGGCGCGGCCTGGGTCGTCCCGAACGACCACACCCGCTGGTCGTCCATGACGACGTCCAGCGACCCGGAGAAGCTGTCGGCGAAGTGCAGGCCGTCGGCGTCGACGTGCATCGGGAGGCGTGACGACCGACCCCGCGCGCGCGTCGGCATCAACCTCACGTTCTCTCCCTCACTGTGCCGGGGTCTGCCGAGCCTCGGAGACTACCGGGTCAGCCAGGTGCGTCAGGAGCCGCCAGGTGCGAAGACGCCCGACAGGACGTGGTGGTCCGTCGTACGGCGCACCTGCGCGGAGTAGTCCATCAGGACCTGCGAGAACGATCCGCGCGCCCCGAAGATCCAGTCGATCCGGGCGCCCTTCGGCAGGATGCACTTCCCGCCCTCGTTGCTGCCACCGGTCGCTGCCAGCAGCGGCGTCTTGCCTGTGATCGAGCAGAAGGCCTGGGCGATCTCGTTGAAGTCGCCGGTGAGGAGCATCGGCAGACCGTCGCCCTTGAGCTGGCCGATGGTCCGCAGCAGGATCTTCATCGCCTTGTCGCGCTCGGCCTGGTGGGCGTGCCGGGCCGCGAAGTGGACGTTGATCCAGTAGAGCTCGGCCCCCGTGGACCGCTGCTGGAGCCGGACGATCGGCTGGGGCCGCCAGCCGCCGGTGAACGGGATCGAGACCGTGCTGTGCCAGATCAGCTTCCAGTCGGCGCGGTTCCACATCACCGACTGCGGAGCCCCGTCGTACCCGATCGAGTTGCCGGGGTAGAACGTGAAGGCGCTGCGCGTGGCGGAGTCCAGCGCGACGATCTGGTCGGGCTGCGACTCCTGGAGGCCGATCAACGAGGCGTGCCGCATCCCGAAGTAGGTGCTCGCCCACTCGGCCCGGATGCGACCGGGAGCCATCGTCGGCTCGTCGGCGCCGGGTGCTGTGTGCTGGCTCCCGAGCACGTTCATGGTCATCACCCCGAACGGCGTGGCGGCGATGCGTCGCTGAGACGTGCCCGACCTGCCGGCTGCACCCGGGACGTCGGGTCGGGAGACCAGTCCCGCGTGCGCGATCTGCCGCGGTGAGGCCTGGTCGAGGTAGTGCGCGGACGGCAGGTCGCTGCGGTTGAGATCGACCTGGTGCGCCGGCCTCGGCGCCATCGTCCGCAAGGTCTTCACGGTCTGCACGCCGCCGTCGCCGAGCTGGCCGGCCTCGTCGTTGCCCCAGCACTGGAAGGGCTCGCCCACGGGGATCGTGCACGTGTGCAGCCAGCCGGCCGAGGTGAGCTGGACGGGCGTCGTGAGCGCGGCCACCTCGGTCGGAGTCGGGTCGGGCGTGGCCGAGCCGGCGTCGCCGAGCTGGCCGTAGCGGTCGTCACCCCAGCACCACAGCCTGCCGTCGTCGGCGGTGGCGCAGGTCGATCCGTCACCCGTGGTCACCTGGGTCCAGGTCTGGCCGCCGATGACGGCCGTCGGTCGTGCCCGGTTGGTGAGCGTGCCGTCACCGAGCTGGCCCTGGCGGTTGAAGCCCCAGCACAGCATCCGACCGGTCTGGGTGATGCCGCAGGTCTGCGCCCACGCGGCACTGAGGTCGAGCCAGCCGGATCCGGCATCGATCCGGACCGGGCTCGTCCGGGTCGTCACCGAGCCGTCGCCGACCTCGCCGAAGGTGTTGTGACCCCAGCAGAACGCCTGGCGCGCGGCGTTGAGGGCACACGTGTGCCAGCCGCCGGTCGTGACCGACTCCCAGTTGCTCGCCGTCCCGACCCGCTGCGGTCTGCCGTGGTAGCGGTCGACCGACCCGATGCCGAGCTGGCCCCAGAGGTTCTGTCCCCAGCACCACAGGGTGCCGTTGGTCTTCACCGCGCAGGTGTGGACCCAGGAGGCCGAGACGCTGGCCCAGGACGTGCCCGACCCCACGCGCTGCGGCCTGTGTGCCGGGGCGCCCTTGCCGATGCCGAGCTGGCCGAAGTTGTCCAGGCCCCAGCACCAGAGGCTGCCGTCCTGCTTCACCCCGCACGTGCTGGCGCCGCTGGTGCTGATCGAGGCCCAGCCGGCGCCGACCACCTTGGCCGGGAGGTCGCGCCGGGTCGTGGTGCCGTCGCCGACCTGGCCGTAGTCGTTGCGGCCCCAGCACCGGGCGGTGCCGTCGGACCTGGTCAGGCAGGTGGTCTGCCCGCCCGCCGAGAGGCTCACCGATGCCGGCGTGATCTTGACCAGCAGTGTGCCGGTGTGGCCGGTCGTCACCGGCTGGGTGTTGCTGGTGCGGTAGGTCACCCGGAAGGTTCCCGACCGGGTCGGCGTGCCGGAGAGCAGTCCGGTCGACGACAGGGTCAGACCGGAGGGGAGTCCCGCAGCCTCGGTCCACGCCACCTGGCCGCGGGTGCCGGGCGCGACCGTGAGCTGGAGGTCGACCGGTTCACCGACCGATGCGGTGAAGACCTGGTGGCGCAGCGCGGGTACCGGCCACAGCGCGAGCTGGTGCCAGGCGTCGCGGGCGACTCCCCGCAGGACGGGCGACCTGGCGTAGGAGAGTGCGGCGGCGAGCGAGTCGTGCACGCTGGTCCGCGACGGGTCACAGACCAGGTCGTGCCGGGTGCAGATCGACCAGACGCCGTAGGAGCCGCCGGCCCGCGGGACGTCCGCGGAGGCGCCGAGCACCTCGGGGAACACTCCCGGCGTACGACGCAGGGCGGCGGGGTCGCCGAGCACCGGGTGGGCGACCGAACGTCGTACCCGGTCGGGGTCGGAGACCAGGACGCCGCCGATCAGAGAGGCCAGACCTCCCTCGGCACCCGCCCGGGCGAGCACGCGGTGCACCACGGCGGCGCCCTGCGCGTAGCCGACGAGGAGAACGGGGCGGTCGGGGCAGGCCACCGTCGCGTCGGCCAGCAGCAGACGCAGGTCGCGGACTCCGCCGACCACGGTCGTGCGCCAGGCGCGCACGTGACGCTTGCTCAGCGCGCTGTCGGCGTGGGCGTCGCCGGTGGCGCGGTCGCGGAGCAGGGCGCGCGGTCCCTGGGTGTGCAGCCGCAGGCTGCGGACGGCCACCCGGCGCCCGTGCCCCTCCGCCTGCCCCACCACCCGTCGTACGACGGTGTTGACGGTGTGGCCGTACGTCAGCCCCGCGGTGGCGTCGACGGGCTGTTCGGCGTTGCCGTTGACGCCGACGACCATGGCGTCGGCGCAGCGCGATGTGGACGTGTCCGCGGCCGGCGCAGCGGATTGCGGGTCGCGCCCGCCCCAGTGTCCGAGGACCACCAGCAGCGCGCCGACCAGCACGATCGCCACGGCTGCCGTGACGAGTCGCCGGTCACGCAGCGTGGCCGGCGCGCTCACCGTGTTCTCACCATCTCAAGGTCCAACCTCATACGTCGGGGCCTTCGTGTGTCGGGGGGTGATGCTCGGGGGGTCAGCAGACCGGTGTCACCGACCTGGCGTCGCGGCCAGGTTCACAGGTCTTGGCGGATCAGTGCGTAGGGGTCGACGTTCAGCGCCCTCGCCCGCGCGGTGACCGACTGCCGGTCGGTCACGATGCCGGTCTCCGTGCAGTGGCTCGGCTTCCAGGCCGCCGGCACGTGGGTGAAGAGGTAGTCGATCCAGTTGGAGTACTCGCGGGTGACCCGGCCCATCTGGAGGGTGCCGACGACCTCGTCACTGGCCAGGGAGACCGGTGTCCAGTTGGCGGAGCCGTTCCAGGTGTACCGGGCGTGGGTGTTGCTGCCGTAGTGGCCGCTGATGGTCATCGACTTCATGTGGACGTACTTGTCGTAGATGCCGTTGCAGTCGGCGTCGTAGGCCAGGTGGGTCATGGGCACGTGGGCGTTGCGCAGGGTCTTCAGCACCTGCCGGCCGAACATCGCGTAGACGAGCCGGATGTTGCAGCCACGCCGCTTCATCTGGGCCAGGCGTTCGGCGAGGTTCAGGCCGCGCTGGCCGTACGTCGCCGTCTGTGCGATCCGGATCTTGGTGTGCCCGTTGATCCCGGTGCCGGCGGTCGCGCCCGAGCAGCGCACGGCGTTCAGCACGCTCAGCACCGGGTCCTTGTCGGTGCCGTCACCGGTGTAGGGATAGAAGTCGATCCCGATCCGTCCGTGCTGGTAGTGCCGGAAGCCCTGTGCGACCGGCTTGTCCCTCTTCATCTGGTTGAAGATCTTGATGAACTCGGCGTACTTGTCGGGGCTCTTGGTCAGTGTGTAGAGGTCGTTCCACTGGATGGTTGCGGCCAGCTCGGTGGCGTTGGCCGAGCCGTACATCACGACGTCGCGGGTCTTCTGCACCTTGTCGAAGGCGTAGAACTTCACGTGCGCGATCCCGTGCTTGCCCCGGCACGACCCGCGGCAGCGGCGCAGCCAGCTCGTCATGCTCGCCTTGCGGTGCTTGTCGCCCTGCGCCAGGGCGACGTGGGTGCGCCTGGCGATCGCATTGGGGATGTCGGGGTTCCAGTTGCCGTAGTCCATGATCACGCGCACGCTCACCCCGCGTCGGTGCGCGCGGATCAGGGCGTTGGCGATCGCGTTGCTGCGGAAGTTCCACGACGCGATCCGGATCTTGTGCCCCGTCCGCACGCTGTCGATGGTCTTGACCAGCTGGGTCACGATCCGATGCGCAGCCACCGACCCGCCGTAGGGGTTGTTGAAGGTGGCGCCCTTCGGCGGGTTGTAGTGGGCCGGCGTGGCCTGCGCGGGGCTCGAGGTGCCCGCCGCGAAGACGGCGACTAGCACGGGGAGCACGAGCGCGAGGCACAGCTTCTTCCGCGGGGAAGTGGTCATGGTGTGGTTCCGTCCAGTGGCGCGTGGGGCCGCTCACGCACAGTGGTTCGGGGCCCCGTTCAATCCGTGGGAGTGTAACTCACGCCACACCAGTCCCACGCATCCCAACCGGCACCTGACCGGTGGGAGTTGCCGACTCAGGCCCCGCAGACCGCCATGGTGTGCTGGAAACCGTCGTCCTTGGCCAGCGTCGTTGCTGCCCGGGAGATACTACGTCCCGGACTGGCGTAGAACGCATGCGCGTAGGTCACCAGTCGGTGACCGTCGCTGCACTGGTACACCTGGGCCTTCACCCAGCCGGCAGACGTGACGCAACCGCGGTAGCCGCGGGGCAGCGTCGAGCCGCCCTTCCACACCTGGGTGCACGCGGGGCCGGAGGGCTCCGTCGAGCCGCTGGTCGCCGCGGAGGGCGTGCTCGGACCCATGGCGCCCGGGTCCGGGGCCTGGGCGGAGGAGTCACCGGAGCCGCACCCCGCGAGGAGCCCGGCGAGCAGCACCGTGGCCGTCGCCAGGCCGGCTGCCTTCCCCGTGAACGCCATCCTCGAATGGTACGCCGGGTACGGACGTTCGCACGGTCGTTCGCGCGACGGATTCGCCGTCCGGATCGGTCAGGGCGTGGCGCCCGGGGCGAACCAGTCGGAGGTCGTCGTCACCTGGGAGTACAGGTAGTAGTGGTCGCTGGCACGGTGGAGGCCGGCCGCGCTCTGGTAGTAGCCGCTGAAGCTGACCGCGCCGCCGGTGCTGCCGCCGCCCCCCATGATCCAGTCGACGCGCAGCGGGTTGGGCGGCAGGTGGCAGCCGCCGACGCCGCTCCCGCCGTTCGCGGCCACCATCCCGGTCGCGGCCGACACCTTGCAGAAGAACTCGGTGTGCTCGTTCATGTCGCCGGTGATGATCACCGGCACGCCGGTGGCTCGGAGCTGGTTGATCAGGTTGATCTCCACGCCGGTGGCGACGTCGCGCTGCAGCTCCATCCCGCCCGCCGAGTTGTGGGTGGTGATCATCCAGAACTCCGCGCCGGTCTTGTTGTCCCGGAGGAGGACGTAGGGCAGCGGGATGTGCTGGCTGGAGAAGACGTAGGTCACCGAGCCCGACTTCTCCATGGTGAACCGGTCGGTGCGCCAGTAGATCTGCAGCCGCTCGCCGTTGTTGCCGAGCGAGCTTCCCGGCCAGAAGGTGTACGACGGCATCCGCGCGCGGAACACGCTCAGCTGGTTGGACTGCACCTCCTGCATCCCGCCGACGTCGACGCCACGCGACGTCAGCAGAGACGCGGTGATGCCGGCCCGGTAGGGCCCCGGACCGTAGCCGCCGGCGCCCGCCGTGTGCTGGCTGCCGAGCACGTTGGACTGGGCGATGGTGAACGACGAGTGCGCCGGCGACAGCGCGCTGACCTTGCGGGCCAGCACCACCGCGGGCCGCAGCGACAAGCTGGTGCCGTGCTGGACGCGGTACGGCGAGGTCTTGGGCCGGTCTGCCTGGCGCGAGATGTCGACCCGGCGGGCGCCGCGTGGGCCCGACGTACCTGCCTCGGCGTGCTGGCCCGAGCCGGCGGCATCGGTCACGTGCCGTTGCCCCGAGCTGGCGTCGAGGTCGACCGCACCCGTGGCGGCGAGGCCCTGGGCGACCGCGATCACCGTCACCGTCGCCACGCTCAGGAGGCCACCGACACCCCACGCGACGCCGCGCGGCACGCTGCGGGACCCCGTGGCTCCGGACAGCGGCCGCAGCCGTGAGGCGCGCCGCGTCCCGAGGTGCTTGGCCATGGAGATCGCTCCCTGGGCGTCGGGGGGTGGACACGACACCACATCGGGACCGGCCCGGCACAGGCTCGGCGACGTAGGCGTCGGCATCTGAGTCTAAACGTGCCCGGCTCCGCGCGGGTAGTTTGGGCGCAGTTGCCGCGCGCAGTTGCCGGGAACCTCGCCGCGGCGACGGTAGCGTTGAGACCTGTGAGCACCGCCCAGTCCGGGCCGGCGAAGCCCGGCCGCGTGTACGTCGCACGCCTGGTCGGCCTGCCCATCTTCGACCCCCAGGGCGACCAGGTCGGCAAGGTGCGCGACCTGGTGGTGGCGATCCGGTCCGAGACCAGCCAGCCGCGGGTGCTCGGCCTGGTCGCGGAGGTGTTCGGCCGGCGGCGGATCTTCGTCCCGATGACCCGGGTCACCCACATCGACAGCGGGCAGGTCTACACCACCGGTCTGCTCAACATGCGGCGCTTCGAGCAGCGGCCGACCGAGACGCTGGTGATCGGGCAGATACTCGACCGCACGGTCACGATCGAGGCGGGCGAGCGCGGCGAGGACGGCATCTCCGGCACGGTGTACGACGTCGCCATGGAGCAGGTGCGCACCCGCGACTGGGTGCTCAGCCGGGTGGCCGTGCAGGAGCCCGGGAAGGGACTGCGTCGCAAGAGCCTGGGCCGCCGCGGGCAGACCCACGTGGCGGAGTGGCGCGACGTCGTCGGTCTCGTCGGTCGCGAGCCGACCCAGGGCGCGACCCACCTGATCGCCGCGCTGAACGAGATGCGGGCGGCCGACGCCGCCAACGTGATCCATGACCTGCCGCCCGAACGCCGTACCGCCGTGGTCGCCGCGCTCGACGTCGAGCGGCTCGCCGACGTGCTGGAGGAGCTTCCCGACGAGGACCAGGTCGAGATCCTGGAGCACCTCGACAGCGAGCGGGCCGCCGACGTCCTCGAGGAGATGTCGGCCGACGACGCGGCCGACCTGATCGCCGACCTGGCGCCGGAGACCGCGGCCAAGCTCCTGGAGCTGATGGAGCCCGACGAGGCCGAGGACGTGCGGCGGCTGATGTCGTACGCCGAGGAGACCGCCGGCGCGATGATGACGCCCGACCCGGTGATCCTCGGTCCCGACGCCACGATCGCGGACGCCCTCGCCCAGATCCGCAACGAGGAGCTCCCGGTGTCGCTGGCGGCGATGGTGTACGTGTGCCGGCAACCGCTCGAGACCCCCACCGGGAAGTTGCTCGGGGTCGCCCACTTCCAGCGGCTGCTGCGCGAGCCGCCCTCGACGCTCGTGGCCGCGGCCCTCGACCAGTCGATGGACCCGCTCCACCCCCAGGCCACGATCGACGAGGTCGCCGCCCACCTCGCGACGTACAACCTGGTCGCGGCACCGGTGGTCGACGAGGACGGTCACCTGCTCGGCGCCGTGACCGTCGACGACCTTCTCGACCACATGCTCCCGGAGAACTGGCGCGACCAGACCCTGAGCCACCACGGCGGCCCCAGGGAGGTGCGCCATGGCTGAGCGGCGCGGGCGGCTCGACACGCCCAAGGAGCAGCGCCGGCCGTTGATCCGCACCCCCAGCTACGACCGCGACGCGTTCGGTGTGTTCGCCGAGCAGTTCGCGCGGTTCATGGGGACCGCCCGCTTCCTGATGTGGATGACCGTCGTGGTCGTCTTCTGGATCGGGTGGAACACGCTGGCCCCAAGGGGCCTGCGGTTCGACGAGTACCCGTTCATCTTCCTCACCCTGATCCTCAGCCTGCAGGCGTCGTACGCCGCACCGCTGATCCTGCTCGCGCAGAACCGGCAGGAGTCGCGGGACAAGGTCGTGGCCGAGCAGGACCGGCAGGCGAACGCCCGGGCCCACGCCGACATGGAGTTCCTGGCCCGCGAGGTCGCCTCGCTGCGGATGGCGGTCGGCGAGGTCGCGACCCGTGACTTCCTCCGCTCGGAGCTGCGGTCGTTGCGCGACGACCTGGTCGAGCCGGAGGACGACGAGGCCGCGACCCCCGCCTAGTCATCTGCGGGCATTCACCGCTTCTCGGCGGTCACCACCAGGTAGTCCCAATCGCTGACGAACGTGCCGTCGACCCCGCGGTCCGCCTCGCGCGCCAGCCGGACGAGGTCGTCACGCAGGGCCGCGCGGCCCTCCTCGTCGAGACCCGCGGCGGCCGTGTAGGTCGGGCCGTAGTAGGTCAGGAAGAGGTCGGCGAACGCGTCGGCGGAGGCGAACCGCTGCGTGACCGTGGCGGTGTACGACGAGAGGTCGTGGACGCCGTCCCCCAGCAGCTCGGCGACGCCCTCCTCGGTCCCCCACCGGGTGGGCGGCTGGGCAGCCGGCGGCGGCGGGACGTGCTTGCCGACGGTCTTCAGCATCCGCCCGACGAACCCGTTCGGCGTCCAGCTGGCCAGGCCGATCCGTCCTCCCGGCCGGCACACCCGGACCAGCTCGGCGGCCGCCCGGTCGTGGTCGGCGGTGAACATCACGCCGATGGCCGAGAGCACGGCATCGAACGTGGCGTCGGCGAACGGCAGGTCCTCCGCGTCGCCGACCCGGAAGTCCACGTCCAGATCCTCGGCCTCGGCGCGGCGCCGAGCGACGCCCACGAGCTCCGAGACGTAGTCGAGGCCGGTGACGACGCATCCCGCGCGCGCCGCCTCGAGAGCGACGTGCCCGGTGCCGCAGGCCACGTCGAGCACGCAGGCGCCGGGCCGTGGCTCCACCGCCTCGAGCAGCTCGTGCGCCAGCGGCACGGTGATCCGGGCGATCTTGCCGTAGTCGCCGCTGCTCCAGATGCGGTGCTGCTTGGCCTTCAGGGTCTCCAGCGCGGACGGCGTCGTCTCGATGGTCATGGTGGTTCCTCCCGTGCTGTACGCGTCCGGACGACGCGCGTCGGGTTGAGGATGCGGCCGGGAGATGCTCGTTCGTCAGTACGGGATCTGGACCGCCCCGCTACTGGATCTGTACTAGGCAGGCGCCTTCCGCCGCCGTAACGTCGACCGAGGGCGTGAGACAGGGAGGCCGCCATGGCGGGGTACGGTCAGTTCTGCCCGGTCGCGAAGGCGATGGAGCTGCTCGACGAGCGATGGACGATGCTGGTGATCCGCGAGCTGCTCTGCGGTAGCCGGCACTTCAACGACCTGCGCCGCGGCGTACCCCGGATGTCGCCGTCGCTGTTGTCGGCGCGTCTGCGCACTCTCGCCCGCGCCGGCGTCGTCGAGCGACACGAGGACGGCAAGCAGGTCACCTACCTGCTGAGCCCGGCCGGCGAGCAGCTGCGCCCCATCGTGGAGGCGCTCGGGCAGTGGGGCCTGACCTGGATGCCGGAACTCGGCGACGAGGACTACGACCCCCACCTGCTGATGTGGGACCTCCACCGCAACGTCGACCTCGGCGCGGTCCCGCCGGGTCGGACCGTGATCAGGTTCAGCTTCGACGACGTGCGCGCCGAGGACCGTCACTGGTGGGTGGTGATCACGGCCGAGGGCGCCGACCTCTGCAGCTTCGACCCGGGCCACCCGGTGACCGCGACGGTCGAGACCGACCTCCGGACCCTGACCCGCATCTGGCGCGGGCAGCTGTCCTGGCCGCAGTCGCAGCGCTCGGGCGAGCTCCAGGTCCACGGGCCGACCCACGTCGCGCGCAACCTGCCGCGCTGGTTCCACAAACAGAGCATCCTGCCTCCCGAGACTGCAGCGTCGTACGCCGGCTGAGCCTCCACCACCCGTCCCGGATGCCGGGTGGCGAACGTCTGCCAACTACCCTGGACGACATCATGACCACGCCCACGATCGAGCAGCTGACCGCCGCTCTGGCCACCGTCCACGACCCCGAGATCAAGCGGCCGATCACCGAGCTGGGGATGGTCGACCGGCTCGAGATCGACGACGCCGGCCGCGTCCAGGTCACGGTGCTGCTCACTGTCTCGGGCTGTCCCCTCAAGGACACCATCGACCGCGACGTCCGCCGTGCGCTCGTCGGCGTCGACGGGGTCACCGGTGTCGAGCTCACGTTGGGCACGATGAACGACGACCAACGGGCGGAGCTGCAGAAGCAGCTGCGCGGCGGCCAGGCCCCGAAGGAGATCCCGTTCTCCCAGCCCGGGTCGCTGACGAAGGTTTTCGCGATCGCGAGCGGCAAGGGCGGGGTCGGGAAGTCGTCGGTCACGGTCAACCTGGCCCTGGCGCTGGCGAAGGCCGGTCGCACGGTGGGCATCGTCGACGCCGACATCTACGGCCACTCGGTCCCCGCGATGCTCGGCATCGCCGACCACCGGCCGACCCAGGTCGAGGCGATGATCATGCCGGTGCCGACCCCGTCGGGGGTGTCGGTGATCTCGATCGGGATGCTCAAGCCACGCCGCGACCAGGTGGTCGCGTGGCGGGGCCCGATGCTCGACCGCGCCCTGGTCCAGATGCTCGCCGACGTCTACTGGGGCGACCTCGACGTCCTCCTCCTCGACCTGCCGCCCGGAACGGGCGACATGGCGATCTCGCTCGGCCAGCACCTGCCCAACGCCGAGATCCTCGTGGTCACCACCCCGCAGGAGGCCGCCGCCGAGGTCGCCGAGCGGGCCGGGACGATGGCCTCGATGGTGCACCAGCGCGTCGTCGGGGTCGTCGAGAACATGAGCTACCTGGTCTGCCCCCACTGCGGTCCCGAGCACAAGCTCGAGCTGTTCGGCCGCGGCGGTGGCGACCGCGTGGCCGCGACGCTCTCGCAGCGGTTCGGGTACGACGTACCCCTGCTCGCGCGGATTCCGATCGAGGAGTCGCTGCGCGAGGGCGGCGACTCCGGCAAGCCGGTGGTCGACTCCGACCCGACCTCCGAGGCGGCGCAGGTGCTCGTCTCGGTCGCGGATCACCTCGACTCACGGGGACGAGGTTTGGCAGGACGCCAACTCGGTCTCACTCCGAGCGCTAAGTTCTGAACCATGTTCGGAGTCGGTCTGCCGGAGCTGGCGGTGATCGCGTTCGTCGCCGTGCTCGTGTTCGGGCCCGACAAGCTCCCCGAGTTCGCCCGCCAGGCCGGCCGTTTCGCCCGCCAGATGCGCGCCTTCGCCCACCAGGCACGCGACGAGCTGCGTGAGGAGCTCGGTCCGGAGTACGCCGACCTCAACCTCCGCGACCTCGACCCGCGAACGATCGTGAAGAAGCACATCATCGAGGCGATGAACGAGGGCATGAAGGAGGACCCGCGTCCCGCCGTGGTCCCCCTCGCCGCCGGCGAGCGCCCGCCGTTCGACGTCGACGCGACCTGATCCCCAGCCGGTCAGACCCGACTCTGCACGCCAGCGAGGGAGTCCCTCGCGACGAGCGCGACCCCGCCTCGTGCCACGGTGATCTCGACGAAGTCCGCCCCGACGCGGCCGAGGACGCCGTCGCGCGTGGTGCCGTCGACGGCGTGGAGACGGCACGGCACCCCGGAGTCCGCGAGACGGCGGAGGGCGGAGGCGAGGCCGAGCCGGTTCACCGGTGACCAGGCCACCTCGGGCACGGATCGCGGCGAGGCGCCCTCGACCGCCTTCACCGCGGCGAGCCGGACCACCCAGTCCTGCGAGGCGCCGTTGACCAGGCACCAGTCGGGCCCGACGCGGCGTAGCCGGCCGGTGACGGGTCCCACGCCGAGGAGGTCGAGGTTGACGTCGTCGTCCACCGTGGCCATCAGCCGGCTGACCAGCGTCACCACGGCGTACTCCGACCGGCTCCGGTCGGCCAGCTCGCCGGCGCGGTCGGCGTCGTAGAGCGCCTGAGCCTGCATCTCGAGGTCGTCGAGGAAGGCGAACAGCCCCTCGTCCGAGTCCACGGCGCCACCCTGCCACGCATCGCGTCCGCCGGCAGCGCCGTCCTCCACAGGCGGCCCGCAACCGCTTGCCAAGCGATCTCTAATCGACGTTTACTGTGGCAAACAGGATCAAACGAAGGGTTTTCGCGGTGGTTCTCGGGGACCGCGGCAGCCGCTGGCGCTGCCTGCTCGTGTGGGTGTCGGGGACGTCGGTCCTCGGCACCGCCGGGCTGCCGCTGCTCCGGGTCGCGGCCATCGCCTGGGCCGGCCGCCGGGCCGTCGGCACCGTCGCGCTCGACACGGCGCTGACGAGTCTGGCGGCGTGCGTGCTCCTCGGGTGCGTCGTCTGGGCCTGGCTCGGCCTCTCGGTGGCCGTGGCCGAGGCGCGGCGCGGCGCGGCTCCGCGACGCACCCGGCTCTGGCACCTGCCCGGCGGCGTACGACGGGTGGTGCTGCTGGCCTGCGGCGTCGCGCTCACCGCCGGCGCCGTCGCTCCCTCCGTGGCCGACGCCGGCCCGGGCCACCGACAGCGTCACGGCGTCGCGCTGCTCGCCGGGCTCCCCCTGCCCGACCGTGCCGTCGCACCGGGGCACGGCCCGGCGAGAGCGAAGCCCCGGGGGTCGGTGGTCGTCCGCCCCGGCGACTCGCTCTGGTCGATCGCGCGAGACGACCTCCCACCCAGCGCCGCCGACGCCGACGTGGTCGAGCGATGGCACGCGATCTACGCCGACAACCGCCTCCTGATCGGCCCCGACCCCGACCTGATCGAGCCGGGACAGCACCTCCGCCTGCCACGAAAGGACCACCGATGACCGCCGTCTCTCCGACCCAGCCGGACGCCGAGGTCGTCGTGCTGCCGGTAGCGCCGCTCACGCCCGTCGCCAGCGTGCAAGGAACCTTGGCACTCGACCTCGGACCGCGCCTCGACGTTCCGGAAGTACCGGTCTCGGAGCGACCGCGAGGAGCCGCGACGGACGTCGTCGACGTCGACCTGGTCCGGCGCCGCAGGTTCGAGCAGCACGCCGCGCGGATAGGGGCAGCGGTGGTCGAGATCGTCGGCGGAGACCGACCGGTGTCCCAGGTCCTGCGCTGGACGACGCCGGAGGTCTACCAGGACCTCGCCCGCCGCGCCCACCTGGTGGCGGCCGCGGTCGGCCGCCGCCCGGGCGCGGGGGGCATCCAGTCGGTGCGCCCACAGCTGGTGGCCGCGCACACGAGCTTCGTGTCGCAACGTTGCGCCGAGGTCAGCCTGCACGTGCGGTACGGCGAGCGCTCCCGGGCGGTCGCAGCCAGGTTCGAGCTCATCCGCGACCGGTGGCAGGTGAGCGCCCTGGAGTTCGCGTGACGACCTGCGGCCGCTACCCGTTGATCCGTGCGGTCAGCCCCGTGGGTCCGCCCGGGGCACCGTGGCAGCGCTTGTACTTCTTGCCCGAGCCGCAGGGGCACAGCGCGTTGCGGCCGACGCCCGCGAACTCGTCGTCGGCGTTGGTCACCGTGGCGCCCGGACGCACCTGGGGTCGGCCCTGGCCGCTGTCGGCGTCGCCACCGAACGCGGCCGGCACCGCGAGCGCGTTGTCGTCCTCGGACGGCGCCGAGTAGGACAGGTGCTGAGGGGTGCGAGTCTGCTCGAGGCCCTTGGCGGTGATCTGCGGCCGATGGTCGTGGTGGCCGTTGGTCGCCTCGACGCCCGGCTGCTCGAACGAGCGCAGCTCGCGCTGCAACGGCTCCTCGATCTCGTCGACCGGCTCCCCCTCGTCCTCGTCGACGAGCTGCACGTCGAGGTTGAACAGGAAGCCGACCGACTCCTCCTTGATGCCGTCCATGATCGCCATGAACATGTCGTAGCCCTCGCGCTGGTACTCGACCAGCGGGTCACGCTGGGCGTAGCCGCGCAGCCCGATGCCCTCGCGCAGGTAGTCCATCTCGTAGAGGTGCTCGCGCCACTTGCGGTCGAGCACGGAGAGCACCACCCGACGCTCGAGCTCGCGCATCACCTCCGAGCCGACCTCGGCCTCACGACGTTCGTACGCCGCGTGCGCGTCCGCCTGGAGCGCCGCGATCACCTCGTCGCGATCGAGACCGTCGACCCCCCCGACCTCGTCGGCCATCGCGTGCAGGTCCACCGACATCGGCCAGAGCTGGCGCAGCTGGGCCTGGAGGCCGTCGATGTCCCACTCCTCGGCGAAGCCCTCGGTCGCCCCGGTGACGAAGCCCTCGACGACGTCGTCGATGAACGTGCCGATCTGCTCCTCGAGGTTGGCCCCCTCGAGGACCCGCCGGCGCTCGTCGTAGATCACGTGCCGCTGCCGGTCCATGACGTCGTCGTACTTGAGGACGTTCTTGCGGGAGTCGAAGTTCTGCGCCTCGATCTGGCCCTGGGCGTTGGCGATGGCGCCGGTCACCCGCTTGTTCTCGATCGGGACGTCGTCGGGGATCTTGAGCACCTGGAGGATCCGGTCGACCCAGTCGGCCTTGAACAGCCGCATCAGCTCGTCCTCGAGGGAGAGGTAGAACCGCGACTCGCCCGGGTCTCCCTGACGACCGGAGCGACCGCGCAGCTGGTTGTCGATCCGCCGCGACTCGTGCCGCTCGGTGCCGACGACGTAGAGACCTCCGAGCGCCTTGACCTCGTCGTGCTCGGCGGCGACGCGCGCCTTGATCCGCTCGACCGCGCCCGGCCAGGCGGCCTCGTACTCCTCCGCCGTCTCGCCGGTCGGCTCGAGGCCCTTCTTCCGCAGCTCCTCGTCGGCGAGGAACTCCACCGAGCCGCCGAGCATGATGTCGGTGCCGCGGCCGGCCATGTTGGTGGCGACCGTGACCGCGCCCTTGTGGCCGGCGACGGCGACGATCTTGGCCTCGTCGGCGTGGACCTTCGCGTTCAGCACGGAGTGCGGGATGCCACGGGCGCGGAGCTTCCTCGACAGGTGCTCGGACTTCTCGACCGACACCGTGCCGACCAGGATCGGCTGGCCCTTGGCGTTGCGCTCGGCGATGTCGTCGACCACCGCCTCGTACTTGGCCTCCTCGGTGCGGTAGACGAGGTCGGGCTGGTCGGCGCGGACCATCGGCAGGTTGGTCGGGATGGGGACGACGCCGAGCTTGTAGATCTTGTCGAACTCGCTGGCCTCGGTCATCGCCGTGCCGGTCATCCCGGACAGCTTGTCGTAGAGGCGGAAGTAGTTCTGCAGGGTGACGGTGGCGAGCGTCTGGTACTCCTCGCGGACCTCGACGCCCTCCTTGGCCTCGATCGCCTGGTGGAGCCCGTCGTTGTAGCGACGACCCTGGAGCATCCGGCCGGTGTGCTCGTCGACGATGAGCACCTCGCCGTCCATGACGACGTACTCCTTGTCGTTGTGGAACAGCTCCTTGGCCTTGATCGAGTTGT
>JAICSK010000156.1 GCA_025936915.1 Nocardioides sp. | reverse complement strand
CGACGAGATCGCCGCCCAGGCCGTCCGGCTCGCCCCGACCGTCGCGTCGCTGTGCGTGCACGGCGACTCGCCCGGCGCGGTGGCCCGTGCCCGAGCGGTACGACGGGCCCTCGAGGAGGCGTCGTACCGGGTCGTGGCGTTCGTCGGATGAGGGGTCTTTTGTCCACAGCGCCGCGTGTTTCCTGTGGAGGATCGGAGCGGTTCTGTGGAGGAGCGGACCACCTCTGTGGACGACACGCCGGTGACGTGAAAATCCCGGAACTTCTCGACCGGAACCCCTTGCGCAGGTGCAGTCGAGGGGCATAGAACTCTCTCTACCAACCCGCCGCTTGCGGCGGGAAGGAGCGGAGAAGAAGGAAGATCCAGATCGCGAGCTTGCTCGCGGCGCCGGCCGGTGGCGGTGGGCGGGATCGGACGACTTCCCCGGCCGATCGAGTGCCACCACGCGATCATCGAGGGGCTCTTGGTGCTCATACCATCGAGAGCCCCTCACCTTTTCCCCGAAAGGTGTCCGTGGAGCTCCTCCCCGTCGGGCGTCACGCCGTACTGGTCGAGGTCGGCTCGCCCGACGCGGCCGTCTCGCTCGCCACGTGGGCCCGTGCCCGCGCGCTCGCACGCGACGTGGTGCCCGGCGCGACGACGGTGCTCCTCGACGGCCTGACCGAGGAGCTGTCCGACCGGGACGCGCTCGGCCGCACCCTCGAGCCGTGGCGACCGGGAGCCGTTGAGCCGGGGCCCCTGGTCGAGCTGTCGGTGACCTACGACGGCCCCGACCTCGACGACGTGGCCGAGCGGTGGGGCTGCGACCGCGATGAGGTGGCGCGACGGCACACGGCGACCGAGCTCGTGGCGGCCTTCTGCGGCTTCGCCCCGGGGTTCGCCTACCTGTCCGGCCTCGAGGTCGAGGTGCCGCGACTCGCCACCCCACGCACCCGCGTGCCCGCGGGATCGGTGGGGCTCGCCGGCCGGTGGTGCGGGGTGTATCCCACGGACTCCCCGGGCGGCTGGCGGATCATCGGGCACACCGATGCGGTGCTCTGGGATGCCCGCCGTGACCCGCCGGCTCTGCTGATGCCGGGCATCCGGGTGCGGTTCGTGGCCCGATGAACCTGGAGGTCGTGGAGGTCGGCGCGTCCGTGCTGGTGCAGGACGGCGGCCGGCCGGGCTGGGCCCACCTCGGCGTACCTCGTTCCGGTGCGCTGGACGCACCCGCGGCGGCGTTGGCCAACCGGCTCGTCGGCAACGGCTCCGACGAGGCCTGCCTCGAGGTGCTGATGGGCGGGCTCGCGGTCACCGCCGACACCGGAGTCTGGGTCGCGGCCACCGGCGCGAGATGCCAGGCGGCGGTCGACGGACGTGCCGTCGCGTTCGGTGAGGCGGTCCGGCTGCCGGCCGGGGCCATGCTGCGCCTGGGCCGGCCGGAGGGCGGGCTCCGGTCCTACGTCGCGTTCGGGGGCGGCCTCGCCGTCGAGCCCGTGCTCGGCTCGCGCTCGACGGACACCCTCGGCCGGATCGGGCCGCCTCCGGTGCGAGCCGGTGACCGGCTGCCCATCGGCCAGGCGGTCGGGTCACCACCGGGAGCAGACACGCCGCGGCCGCCCACGGCAGGCCCGCTCCGGCTCGACCCCGGACCGCGCGCCGACCGGATCGCGGGCGACGTGCTCGACCTGCTCTGCCACACGGCGTACGTCGTCTCCCCGGATTCCGACCGCGTCGGGCTGCGCCTCGAAGGCGACGCGCTGCCGCTCGCGCGGACCGACGAGCTGCCGAGCGAAGGGATCGTGCTGGGGGCGGTGCAGGTGCCTCCGGACGGTCGCCCGGTGGTGTTCCTCGCCGACCACCCGACGACCGGGGGCTACCCGGTCGTGGCGGTCGTCGACCCGGACGACCTGTGGCAGTGCGCGCAGCTGCGGCCGGGTGAGACGGTCGCGTTCACGCGGGGCGCCAGGCGCTGAGAGCCGGGTCGTCGGCCGGAAGTGAGCGCACCGGACCCGGCGACGTCTCGGCGGTCTCGAAGCGCACCGTGACGATGCCTCGTCCGGCGCCCCAGACCCAGCCGCGGCCGAGCTCCTCGTGCACGACGTCCATGCCGGGCACCCAGGTGCGCTGGTCCGGGAGGTCGGGCAGGTCCGCGACCGGCTCCTCGTCGTCGGCGGGGTGCTCGACGCCGAAGAGGTCGTCCTGGATCCAGTCGGCGAGGCCGGAGACACCGACGCCCAACAGCCTCACGCCGCCGGTGAGGTCGAGCTCGCCCAGCAGGCCGCGGGCCAGCCGGGCGATGGTCGGCCCGGCGTCCGTGGGGGCGTTGAGGGTGATCGAGCGCGACAGCGTCGTGAAGTCGTGGAGCCGCACCTTGAGCGTGACGGTCCGGCCGGAGAGGCCGCTCTTCCGGAGGCGTTCGGCGACGTTGAGCGCCTGGCGGCCGACGAGGCCCTCCATCAACCGAGGGTCGGTGAGGTCGGTGTCGTAGGTCCCCTCGACGCTGACCGACTTGGTCTCACGCTCGGGCACGATCGGACGGTCGTCCTGGGCGCGTGCGAGCAGGAACAGCCCATGGCCGTGAGCGTTGCCGAGCAGCCGGACCAGCTCGTCCTCGCTGACGCTCTCCAGGTCTGCCACGGTGCTGATCCCGGCTCGGCGGAGACGCTCGGCGGTGGCCGGCCCGACCCCGGGGATCACCGTCACGTGCATCGGTCGGAGCAGGTCCTGCTCGGCCCCGGCGCTGACGACCACCAAGCCGTCGGGCTTGTCGAGGTCGCTGGCCACCTTGGCGATGAACTTCGAGGTGCCGATGCCGACGGACGCGGTCAGGCCTCCGGTGGCGGCGTGCACGCGACGGCGTACCTCTTCGGCGAGTGCGCGGACGCTCGCGTCGTCGTACGACGTGAGCCGGGCCGGCGCGAGGTCGACGAACGCCTCGTCGAGCGAGAGCGGCTCGACCAGTGGGGAGACCTCGCGCAGGACCTCCATCACCCGGATGCTGGTGTCGCGGTAGGCGTGGAAGCGCGGGTTGAGGAACGCCGCGTGCGGGCAGCGCGACCGTGCCTCGCGGGTCGACATCGCCGAGCGGACGCCGTACCTGCGCGCCTCGTACGACGCCGTGCTGACCACGCCGCGGCCGCCCACGCCCCCGACCACGACGGGCTTGCCGCGCAAGGAGGGTTTGTCGCGTTGCTCGACCGAGGCGAAGAACGCGTCGAGGTCGAGGTGCATCACCGACGCCTCCGGACGCATGCTGGGCAAACTACCGGTGGCCGACGACAGCCCGAAGTCTCCTCGGCCGGCCCGCTTGCGGTCCACAAGGACCGTTCTCGCCGGTGCGATCCACAGGGCGGCGCCCGGACACCCGCCGGCGTCGGCGTGCGCGAGGACCGTCGAGGCCATGACCACCACGCTCGCCGCTCGCGGCCCCGAGGACCTGCTCGCGGCCGTCCCCGTCGTCCTCGGCTTCCGGCCCTGCGACTCGTTGGTGATGCTCACCTTCGGGGGCACCAGCTTCCATGCCCGGCTCGACCTGCCACCGCCCGACGACGAGGCCGTGAGCGAGGCGGTGCAGGCGTTGCTGGCGCCGAGCATCACCCACGAGGTCGAGCACGTCGCGTTCGTCGTCTACTCCGGCGACGCCGGTGTCGCGAGACGGCTCGCCGCGGCTCTCGTGCCGGCGTTCGTGGCCCACGGCTTCGGGGTGATCGGTGTGATCCGCGCACACGACGGTCACTGGTGCCACGTGCCGATCCGCGCGGACGCCCGGGAGTCCCCGCCGGCGCCGTACGACGACATCCACCATCCCTTCAACGCCCAGGCGGTCGTCGCCGGCCTGGTCACCCTCGGCAGCCGCGAGGAGGTGCGGGCGACCCTCGCGCCCGATGCGGAGCGGCGAGCGCGGTGGAGCGGGCTGATCGACGGCCGGCCCCTGCCGGGTCCCGCCGAGGTCGAGCGCGCTCGAGCGCAGGTCGCGGCATGGGTGCGGTCCGGCGAGCAGCCGGACGACGACGGTGCGGCGCTGGTCCTCGGGGTCGTGTCGCGCGTCGAGGTGCGCGACGCCGCGCTCTACGCCGTGACGCGCGACAAAGCCGTCGACCACCTGCGGGTGTGGGTCTCGTTGTTGCGGGGAGCCCCCGACGCGCAGGTGCCCGACACCGCGGCGGTCACGGCCTTCTGTGCCTGGCAGTGCGGACACGGTGCCCTGGCGTGGTGCGCGCTCGATCGCTGCTTCGACGTCGACCCCCGTCATCGCCTCGGCGCCTGCCTCGCCGAGTGCCTGGCCCGGGCGGTGCCACCGAGCGCGTGGGAGGAGGTGATGGGTGACGGCGAGCCGCGCAGCCACAGCGCCTGACCCCACCCCTCGGGCGCTTCCCAGGGGTCCGCCGCTTCCCTAGGGTGACCGCATGGGGGAGGACGTCGACGCCCAAGAGTTCTCCAGGGCCGACCGCACGCGCTACCGCGAGAAGGTCCACCGATGCCTCGACGTCTTCGAGCGGATGCTGAGCGAGCACGCCTTCCACACCGACGACCCGATGACCGGGCTCGAGGTGGAGCTCAACCTCGTCGACGAGCAAGGGGACCCGGCGCTGAAGAACGCCGAAGCGCTCGCCGCCATCGCCGACCCCGCGTTCCAGACCGAGCTCGGGCAGTTCAACATCGAGATCAACGTGCCGCCGGCGTGGCTCCGCGAGTCCGGTCTGCAGACGTTCGAGTCCAACCTGCGGCGGTCGCTGAACGACGCGGAGGAGCGCTCGTCGGCCATCGGCGCCCATCAGGTGATGATCGGGATCCTGCCGACCCTGGCCCCCGGTCACCTGAGCCCGTCACACATGAGTGCCAACCCGCGCTATCAGCTGTTGAGCGAGCAGATCCTGCACGCGCGCGGCGAGGACATCCGGATCGACGTCACCGGTCCCGAGCGGCTGATCACGACCACCGACTCGATCCTGCCCGAGGCCGCCTGCACCAGCACGCAGTTCCACGTGCAGACCTCGCCCGAGCAGTTCGCGGCGTACTGGAACGCCTCGGAGGCGATCTCGTCCGTGCAGCTCGCGATCGGAGCCAACTCGCCGTACTGCCTCGGCAAGGAGCTGTGGCGCGAGACGCGGATCCCGTTGTTCGAGCAGGCCGCCGACACCCGCAGCGAGGAGCTGAAGGCGCAGGGGGTGCGGCCGCGGGTGTGGTTCGGCGAGCGCTGGATCAACTCGGTGTTCGACCTGTTCGAGGAGAACGTCCGCTACTTCCCGGCGCTGCTGCCGATCACCGCCGACGAGGACCCGGTCGCGGTGCTCGAGGAGGGCCGAACCCCGGCGCTCAGCGAGCTGCGCCTGCACAACGGCACGATCTACCGGTGGAACCGCCCCGTCTACGACATCAACGACGGCGCCCCCCACCTGCGCGTCGAGAACCGCGTGCTTCCGGCCGGCCCGACCGTCGCCGACCTGGTCGCCAACGCGGCGTTCTACTTCGGCCTGGTGCGCGCCCTCGCCGAGAGCGACCGGCCGTTGTGGTCGCAGATGTCGTTCCAGGCGGCGGAGGAGAACTTCGAGACCGCGGCCGAGGACGGCATCGACGCGACCATCTACTGGCCCGGCCTCGGCGAGGTCACCGCGACCGAGCTGGTGCTTCGCCGACTCCTCCCGATGGCCCACGCCGGTCTGGAGTCGTGGGGGGTGGGCGCCGACGAGCGCGACCGTCTGCTCGGGATCATCGAGCGACGCTGCGTGCTGGGCGTCAACGGCGCGAGCTGGTTCGTCGACCGGATGCACCGGCGGGCGGGCGACGACCGGTACGACGCGCTGCGAGCGACCCTGCTGGAGTACTGCGAGCGGATGCACACCAACGAGCCGGTCCACACCTGGGACTGAGCACGGGCGTCACCGCTGGCGGATGCGCCGCCACTCCTGGCGCAGGCCCGAACGCGGGTCGGTCCATCCGTGCCGGGTCACGACCACGAATGCGACGTCGGTGCCGCGCTCGGCTGCCGCCGCGACGGTCGGTCCGAGCCACGCGACGTCGGGGTCCTGCAGGCTCATCGGCCCCGACCGGGTCAGCCACACCCAGGGCGGGTCGCGTCGTGCCCGTAGCACCGCGCCGACGACCTCGGTGCGCAGGCCGTGGTCCCACGCGGGGTCGTCGGCGATCGTGGTCTGCGGCCCGCCCGGCACGCCGACGTGCAGCACGGGGGGCACGTGGCGGCGGTGCTCGCTGCGCGCCAGTGACAGCACCGCGACCCGAAGCACACGCCGGTCGGCGAGGGCGAGGGGCGGGATCAGCACCGGCATCCCGCCAGCCTGCCCGAGCGCTCGGACGGACCCCGGTGTTCTCCACAGGGAACGACGAGGTCGGGCCGGCGTGGGTGGGATAGGTTGCCGGGTACGGGGCCCTGGAAGACGTTCGGTGGACGCGGAGGAGGACCCATGGGAGCAGTGGTCGTGGGCTACGTGCCCAAGCCGGAAGGGGAGGCGGCGGTCGCGCAGGGCATCGCGGAGGCGAAGCTCCGCGGCGCCACGCTGATCGTGGTGAACTCCCACCGCGGCGGGCGCGAGTTCGACGACCAGGCCTCCGCTCGCTCCGAGAGCGACCTGTCCGCCCTGGAGACGATGCTCAAGGACTCCGGTCTCGAGTACGACGTCCGCCAGCTGGTGCGGGGCCTCGAGCCCGCCGAGGACCTGATCGGCATCGCCGAGGACAGTGGCGCCGACCTGATCGTGATCGGCCTGCGCCGTCGTACGCCGGTCGGGAAGCTCATCCTCGGCAGCAACGCCCAGCGGATCCTGCTCGACGCGCCGTGCCCCGTGCTGGCGGTCAAGGTCGGGTGAGACGAGCAGGCCCGAGGTCCCGCCCGTCCAGGTGCTCCTGGTCGGGGTTCGCTCCGGTGTGGGGAAGACTGCCGTGGCGGCCGAGCTGCATCAGCAGCTCATCCGCCGCGACGTGCGGCATGCGGTGAGGGAGGGCGACCATTTGGACCTCCGACGACCTCGTCGGCGATCGGCGGGGAGGTTCGGGTGGGCGGCGCCCGCTTCACCGCCACCGAGGTCGGTCGGTCGAGGACCGGCCGGGGACCTCCTCGCCCTGACCGACTGGGTCCGAGCACACCCACGTGTTTCCTCGAACGTCCGAGGAAGCGCGGCGACCCTGTGTGCCCACCTGCGGCCGTGACGTCCTGACCGTCCGTGGGGGTCACAGGTGGTGCGCGGGCGCAGTGCCTCGCGCGGAAGGCTGTGGCAGGACGACGTCGTCCGGCCGGATCGCCGGCCGCCACAACTCCGAAGATCAGCCATCCCAGCACTCCTTCACCGACCTCCCATGGTCGTCGCGAAGCTGCGAACTCGGCCCTGGCCGGACGTCGTCGGCTCCTGCGCGGCCGTCCGGCGTGCGGTCATGCCGTGGACCTACCGAGGAGCGGACGGACGCGTGTTTCGCACACGTGCGGCAGGATGACGTCATGACCATCCAGATCACCGGCGACGCCCACGCCGACCGGGTCCTCACCGACAGCCCGTTCGCCCTGCTGGTCGGGATGATGCTCGACCAGCAGTACCCGATGGAGCATGCGTTCCGCGGACCGGCCAAGGTGCTCGACCGGTTCGGGAGCATCGAGCCGGGGGCCATCGCGGCCGCTGACCCGGGCGAGTTCAAGGCCCTGTGCTCGACGCCGCCGGCTATCCACCGGTTTCCGGGCTCGATGGCCGAGCGGCTGCAGACCCTGGCCGCGATCGTCGAGGACACCTACGGCGGTCACGCCGAGCGGCTGTGGACCGAGGCGACCTCCGGGGCTGACCTCGTGAAGCGACTGATGGAGCTGCCCGGGTTCGGCAAGCAGAAGGCACAGATCTTCTCCGCTCTGCTGGCCAAGCAGCTCGGCATCCGGCCGGAGGGGTGGGAGAAGGCGGTCGGCGACTACGGCCTCGAGGGCTATCGATCGGTGGCGGACGTGACCGACCCGGCGTCCCTGCAGAAGGTCCGCGAGTACAAGCAGCAGAAGAAGGCGGCCGCGAAGGCGGCGCAATCGGCGCAGGCGACGGCCTGACGACCTGACGGCCAGACAGCCGTCACGGTCAGGCAGCTGGACCGTCCCAGGGGTGGGCGCCACTTCGTGACGGCGACCAGCGCCATGGCAGAATGACAGTGCGGCTCTTGACCAAACCGGGCCTTGCCGCGCCCACAATGTCCTTCACGAGAGGTGTTCGTGTCCTCGACCGCGCGCAAGAAGACGACGACGAGCCAGAAGACGGCGACCAAGGCACCGGCCAAGAAGGTGGCCGCGAAGACCAGCCCCGCCAAGAAGGCTCCAGCCGCCAAGAAGGCGCCGGCGAAGAAGGCAGCGCCCGCCAAGAAGGCGGCCGCGGCCCCCGAGGTCGAGGCGTCGCAGGCCCCCGAGGGTGCCGAGAGCGCGCCGGTGACCCTGGACGAGGTCGGCCCCGACGGGCAGCCGAAGGTGCTCCCCGACATCTCCGACGAGCAGTTCGAGAAGGACGTCGCGACCGATCCCTCGATCGAGGAGGACGAGAAGGAGGCGACGTTCGTCGTCTCCGACGCCGACGACACCGGTGAGCCCGAGCAGCAGGTCATGGTCGCCGGTGCGACCGCCGACCCGGTCAAGGACTACCTCAAGCAGATCGGGAAGGTCCCGCTGCTCAACGCCGAGATGGAGGTCGAGCTCGCCAAGCGGATCGAGGCCGGTCTCTTCAGCGAGGAGAAGCTCGGCAAGGGCGGCAAGATCTCGGCCAAGCTCGAGGAGGAGCTCGAGTGGATCGCCGAGGACGGCCGCCGCGCGAAGAACCACCTGCTCGAGGCCAACCTGCGTCTGGTCGTCAGCCTGGCCAAGCGCTACACCGGGCGCGGCATGCTCTTCCTCGACCTGATCCAGGAGGGCAACCTCGGCCTGATCCGTGCGGT
>JAICSK010000133.1 GCA_025936915.1 Nocardioides sp. | reverse complement strand
GAGCCCGCGAAGTTCCAGGCCGTCGGCGCGAAGATCCCCAAAGGCGTCCTGCTCTACGGCCCCCCCGGCCCCGGCAAGACGCTGCTCGCGCGCGCGGTCGCCGGCGAAGCGGGCGTGCCCTTCTACTCCATCTCCGGGTCCGACAACGTCGAGATGATCTACGGAGTCGGCGCGAGCCGCGTCCGCGACCTGTTCGAGCAGGCCAAGGAGAACGCGCCGGCGATCGTCTTCATCGACGAGATCGACGCCGTCGGTCGTCACCGCGGTGCCGGCATGGGTGGCGGTCACGACGAGCGCGAGCAGACGCTCAACCAGCTTCTGGTCGAGATGGACGGCTTCGACGTGCGTGGCGGCGTGATCCTGATCGCGGCGACCAACCGCCCCGACGTTCTCGACCCCGCGCTCCTGCGTCCCGGCCGGTTCGACCGGCAGATCCAGGTGGACGCGCCCGACCTCGCGGGGCGGCACAAGATCCTCGAGGTGCACTCGCGGGGCAAGCCGCTGGCGCCCGGGATCGACCTGCTCGCGGTGGCCCGTCGTACGCCGGGCTTCACCGGGGCCGACCTCGAGAACGTCCTCAACGAGGCCGCCCTGCTGACCGCGCGCTCCAACCAGAAGCTGATCACCGACGAGGCCCTCGACGAGGCCATCGACCGGGTGATCGCAGGCCCTCAGCGGCGTACGCGCCTGATGAGCGAGAAGGAGAAGCTCATCACCGCCTACCACGAGGGCGGACACGCACTGGTCGCCGCGGCCTTCCCCGGCAACGACCCGGTGCACAAGGTGACGATCCTGCCTCGAGGCCGCGCGCTCGGCTACACGATGGTGCTGCCCGACCAGGACAAGTACAGCCAGACCCGAAGCGAGATGCTCGACGCGCTCGCCTACATGATGGGCGGTCGTGCGGCGGAGGAGATGGTCTTCCACGACCCGACCACCGGCGCCGGCAACGACATCGAGAAGGCCACCGCCGTGGCGCGGGCCATGGTCACGCAGTACGGCATGACCGAGCGTCTCGGAGCGATCAAGCTCGGCGACAGCAACTCCGAGCCGTTCCTCGGTCGCGACCTCGGTCACAGCCGCAACTACTCCGAGGAGGTCGCTGCGGCCGTCGACGAGGAGACCAAGAAGCTGCTGGCCACCGCCCACCAGGAGGCCTTCGACATCCTCGAGCAGAACCGCGACGTCCTCGACAGCCTCGTCCTCGAGCTGATGGACAAGGAGACGCTCGACAAGGAGCAGGTGGCCGCGATCTTCGAGTCGCTGCGCCGGCGTCCCCCGCGTCCCGCGTGGACGGGCTCGCCCGACCGCAACCCGTCGGCGATCCCGCCCGTCGAGATCCCGCAGGAGATCCGTGACCGGGCCAAGGTCAACGGCACCCGGCCCGACTCCGACGCCGGCGGCATCCTGACGCCGCCGGGCCCGGGTGGCGACGTGCACGGCACGCCGGTCGGACCCGGCACCACGCCCGAGCCGCCCCCTCCGCCGACGGCCTGACCTCGACGGAGAGCAGGGCATGACCGACCCGATCGCCTGCCCCGACCGGTCGCCCGACCAGGTCCCGGCGTTCGACCACGAGCGAGCCGCGGCAGCCGTCCGCGAGCTGCTGATCGCGATCGGGGAGGACCCCGAGCGCGAAGGCCTCCGCGACACGCCCCACCGGGTCGCCAGGGCGTACGCCGAGCTGACCGCGGGCATGCGGATGAGCCCGACCGAGGTGCTGACCACGACGTTCGACCTCGGGCACGACGAGATGGTGCTGGTGCGCGACATCGAGCTGTGGTCGATGTGCGAGCACCACCTCGTGCCGTTCACCGGCGTCGCCCACGTCGGCTACATCCCCGCCGACAGCGGCAAGATCACCGGTCTGTCCAAGCTGGCGCGGCTGGTCGACGTCTACGCCAAGCGGCCGCAGGTGCAGGAGCGGCTCACCACCCAGATCGCCGACGCCCTGGTCACCGGGCTCGAGGCGCGCGGCGTGATCGTGGTGATCGAGGCCGAGCACCTCTGCATGACGATGCGCGGTGTCCGCAAGGCCGGCGCTCGCACCATCACCTCGGCCGTCCGCGGCCAGCTGCGCAACGCGGCCACGCGGTCCGAGGCGATGGCGCTGATCAACAGCAACAAGGGATAGTGCGGCCATGCCGGCTCCGCTGCTCATGGGCGTCGTGAACGTGACGCCCGACTCGTTCTCCGACGGTGGGCGGTGGGACACCACCGAGGCGGCGGTGCGGCACGGCCGCGACCTGCTCCGCGACGGCGCCGACATCCTCGACATCGGGGGCGAGTCGACCCGCCCCGGCGCCACCCGGCCGCTGGTCGCCGACGAGCTGGGCCGCGTCGTACCCGTGATCGAGGCTCTGGTCGCCGAGGGGGCGTCGGTGTCGGTCGACACCATGCGGGCCGAGGTCGCCGAGCAGGCGATCGCGGCCGGCGCGACGCTCGTCAACGACGTGTCCGGGGGCCTCGCCGACCCGCGGATCCTGGGCGTCGTGGCCGCCTCGGAGGCGACGTACGTCTGCATGCACTGGCGCGGGCACAGCGACCACATGCAGGAGCTGGCGTCGTACGACGGGCCGGGCGGCGTCGTCGCGGCGGTGCGCGAGGAGCTGTGCCGGCGTGTCGACGTCCTTCGTGCCGCGGGCATCCCCGACGACCGGATCGTGCTCGACCCGGGGCTCGGGTTCGCGAAGAAGGCCCGGCACAACTGGAGCCTGCTGAGGGGCCTGGCGCCGCTGCAGGAGCTCGGGTTCCGGCTGCTGGTCGGGCCGAGCCGGAAGTCCTTCCTCGGCACCCTGCTCGCCGACCCGGACGGGACGCCGCGACCCGTCGACCGACGCGAGGCCGCGACCCTCACCCTGACCGTGCTGCTCGCGCAGCAGGGGGTCTGGGGCGTGCGCGTGCACGACGTACTCGGCAGTCGCGACGCCCTGCGCACGCTCGAGCGATGGGAGCGAGGGTGACCGAACACCTCACCGAGCGGGGCCCCGGAAGGACCGACTTGCTCACGGTGACCGGCATCGAGTGCTTCGCCCACCATGGTGTCTTCGAGCACGAACGGCGTGAGGGCCAGACGTTCGTGATCGACCTCACCCTGGGCGTGGACACCCGGGCCGCGGCTGCTTCGGACGACTTGCGGGACACCGTCGACTACGGAAGTCTCGTCGCGCGGGTGAAAGCCGCCGTCGAGTCGGATCCGGTCGACCTGATCGAGACCCTGGCCGAGCGCATCTCGGGCGTCTGCCTCTTGGACGGTCGTGTTGAATGGGCCCGGGTCACGGTCCACAAACCCGATGCACCCATCCAGGCGACCTTCGCCGACGTGACGCTGACGATCACCCGCCCCTTGGATCCCAGCCCCCAGCAGTGAGGTTCGACCGTGACCGAGACGCCCAACCCGCACATCGTGGACGCCGACACCCTGACCGGTGAGATGCGTCCGATCCGCCGGGCCGTGCTCTCCCTGGGCTCCAACCTCGGCGAGCGACTGACCAGCCTGCAGGGGGCGATCAACGCGCTGGCCGACACCCCCGACGTCTGGGTCACCGGCGTCTCGCCGGTCTACGAGACCGAGCCGGTCGACGCACCGGAGGGATCCGAGCCGTTCCTCAACGCCGTCGTGCTGCTCGACACCACCCTGGCCGCCAGCCGGCTTCTCGACCGCGCCCATGCGATCGAGGACGCGTTCGGCCGGGAGCGCAGCGGGGAGTTCCACGCGCCGCGCACGCTCGACATCGACGTGATCGTCGTCGGTGACCGGCGCCGCAACGACGAGGTGATGCAGCTGCCTCATCGTCACGCGGCCGAGCGCGCCTTCGTGCTCCAACCGTGGTACGACGTCGAGCCCGACGCCGAGATCCCCGACGCGGGCCTGGTGGCCGAGCTCCTGGAGAAGAGCGACCGCAGCGGGATCACCCGTCGCGACGACCTCGCGCTCCAGGTGCAGTGAGGCCGGGCGCGAGCCTGCGGTGAGGCCCCAGTGATGTCCCAGTGATGCCCCAGTGATGCCCCGGTGGTGGCCCGGTCATGCCGGGTGACCTCATGGTGAGCCGGTCATGAGCGCCGAGCCCGAGCCGCCGGACGACGAGCGGCCTCCCGAGCAGGGACGGTTGCGGCCGATGAGCCCGGCGGCATTGAGCATCTGGACGGTGATCGGGCTGCTCGGCGGGTGGGCGTTCCACCGCTGGTCCGACCGCGGGACCGGCGTACCTCCCCAGGTGTCGTGGCTGCAGCCGCTGGCGCTGCTGCTCGTCGCGGCGATCCTCGGCGGCACGGCCTGGTCCACGCGTCGTACCATCCAGCAGCATCCGGGACGGCTGTCCCCGCACCAGGCCGTCAACCGCCTGGTCCTGGCCCGCGCGTGCGCCTACGTCGGGGCGCTCGCGGCCGGTGTGTACATCGGCTACGCGGTGAGCTGGGTCGGCGTCGACAGCAGCGATCTCGCAGGTCAGCGCGCCTTCCGCTCGACCTGCGCGGGTGTGGCGGGCATCCTGATCGTGGTCGGCGGCGTACTCCTCGAGCGCGCGTGTCGCGTCCCTCCGGAGGACGACGAGCCCTAGCCTCGTGGCATGTCTTCCCCACAGGCTCGTCGTCGGCAGCGCAGCACCCGCTTGGGGCTCGCCGCCGCACTGATCCTCATCGCGGCGGTCGTCGTGCTCGGCGCCGTCCTCAGCGCATCCCTCACGTTCGTGTCGGTCGCTGCCGTCCTCGCCGTCGTCCTCGGAGCCGGCGCCGCTCGCATCACCCACTCCGAGCTCGTCCCGGCGCGTCGCGACGCGGCGGCCGACCGTGCCCGTCAGGCGCAGGGGTACCGCGAGATCACCGAGCAACGCTCGAGCGAGCACCGTGAGTTCGTCGACGCGATGCAGCTGCGGGTCGGCAAGGCCGAGCGCGCCGCCGAGCAGCTCGAGACGGCCGTCGTCGCCTCGCAGGGCCGGGCTGCCGACGCGATGCGCCGGCTCGACGCCGAAGCCCGCCGCGCCGATCTGGCCGAGGCCGAGGGCAGCCGCCTGGCCGTGGCCCTCGAGGAGTCGGAGGAGCGCGCCGCCGAGGCGATCGTCCGGGTCGCCGAGCTCGAGGACGAGAACGGCACGCTGCGCACCGAGAACGACACGCTCCGCTCGGAGCTCGACATCGCCACCTCCTGGCCCCACGCCAAGCAGGCCTAGCGCTGACCCGGCACAAACGTCACGCCCAGGAACGCTGACCCGGCAGAAACGTCCCACGCAGGAACGCCGACCCGGCAGAAGTTGCACCCCAGGCTCTGCCGGGTCAGCGTCGTAAGCCGTGCAGTTTCTGCCGGGTCAGCGTCGTACGGCGTGCAGTTTCTGCCGGGTCAGCGTCGTACGGCGTGCAGTTTCTGCCGGGTCAGCGTCGTCCCTCGGCCAGGGAGGCGCGGAGGGCACGGTGGATGCCGTCGGGGGTGAGCACGCCGACGAACCGGGCGCCGTCCTTGACCCCGACCATCGGCTTGTCGTCGCGCAGGAGTACGGCGAGGGCGTGCTCGAGGGTCGAGTCGAGGTCGATGGCCGCGCCGAGGTCACCGGTGGCCACACCGTCGAGGGGCTCGAGATGGGCCGGGTCGAGCTTGGTCACGGTGAGCCGGCGTAGGCCCGCCGTCGACCCGACGAAGTCGGCCACGAAGTCGTCGGCGGGGTGGCCGAGGATCTCGGCCGGCGTGCCGAACTGCGCGAGATGACCACCCTGAGCCATCACCGCGACCTTGTCGCCCATCTTCACCGCCTCGTCGATGTCGTGGGTGACCAGTACGACGGTCTTGCCGAGCTCGCCCTGCAGGCGCAGGAACTCCTCCTGCAGCCGACCGCGCACGATCGGGTCGACGGCCGCGAACGGCTCGTCCATCAGCAGCACCGGCGGGTCGGCGGCGAGCGCCCTCGCCACCCCCACCCGCTGCTGCTGGCCACCGGACAGCTGGTGCGGGTAGCGGTCGGCGTAGGTGTCGGGGTCGAGGCCGACCAGGTCGAGCAGCTCGCGGGCACGGGCCCGCGCCTCGGCCTTGGGCGTGCCGATCAACGACGGCACCGTGGCGACGTTCGTGGCGATCTTCTGGTGGGGGAACAGACCGATCTGCTGGATCACGTAGCCGATCCGGCGTCGCAGGCGCACCGGGTCCTCGGTCGTGACGTCCCGCCCCTCCAGGAAGATCCGGCCGGTGGTCGGCTCGATCAGCCGGTTGATCATCTTCAACGTCGTGCTCTTGCCGCAGCCCGACGGCCCCACCAGGACGACGACCTCGCCGGCCGCCACCTCGAGGTCGAGCTCGTGTACGGCGACCGTCCCGTCGGCGTACCGCTTCCCGACCGCCTCGAGCCGGATCATCGCCCCGGAGGCGCCCGGCGAATCGCTGGGCGAATCGCTCGGCGCCGGCTCCTCGGAAGCCGCGGTAGCGTTCATGCCCGTGACCCTACTCGTGGGGGATGGGATCTCCATCCAGCCGAGCTGCTACAGCCGGCTGGTCAACAAGTGGTACTGCAACGACTACCTCAAGGACCGGCACCACGACCTGACCTCGGCCCTCGGGCAGCATCTGGAGATCACTGCGTGGTCGCTCCTGCTCGGCGTCGCGATCGCGTTCCCGCTGGCACTCCTCGCGCGTCGGCTGCCCAGGCTGCAAGGCCTGATCGTCGGCGCCAGCACGATGATCTACACGATCCCCAGCCTGGCCCTGTTCCCGTTCCTGGTCCCGTTCACGGGTCTGAGCATGAAGACGGTCGTGATCGGACTGGCGCTGTACGCGCTGACCATCCTGGTGCGCAGCATGCTCGCCGGGCTGCTCGGCGTTCCCGACGAGGTCCGTGAGTCGGCCATCGGTCTCGGGTACGGCCGCACCCGGCTGCTGTTCCGGATCGAGCTCCCCCTGGCACTGCCGGTGATGATGGCCGGCCTCCGCGTCGCCACGGTCTCGACGGTCGCGCTCACCACGGTCGGGACCCTGGTGTCGTACGGCGGGCTGGGCAACCTGATCCGCGACGGGGTGCAGAACGACTTCAAGGCGGAGATCCTCGCGGCCAGCGTGCTCTGCGTCGTCCTGGCGGTCGCCCTCGATGCGGTCATCGTCGGGTGCCAGTGGCTCGCGACGCCCTGGACCCACCGGAGGCGAGTGACATGAGAGCAGTGACATGAGAACCCTGCGCGACTCCTGGGACTACCTGACGACCGGCGCCAACTGGGGCGGCTCCGAGGGGATGTGGCACCTCCTCGTGCAACAGCTGCTGATCACCTTCACCGCCCTGGCCGTGGCGATGGCGATCGGCCTGAGCATCGCCCTCTGGCTGGGGCATCTCGGCCGGGCCGGCTTCCTCGCGGTCAACGTCACCAATATCGGCCGCGCGGTGCCGACGTTCGCCCTGCTCGCGATCCTGGTCACCCTGAACCATCCCGGCACGGCCGAGCTCGGGCCCTACGGCCGCGCGGGCCTGGCGACGTTGATCGCCCTCATGCTGTTCGCGCTGCCGCCGATCTTCACCAACGCCTACGTCGCGGTGCGCGAGGTGGCGGCGCCGGTCAAGGAGTCGGCGATCGGCATGGGCATGACCGGGTCGCAACGGTTCTGGCGGGTCGAGCTGCCGCTCGCCATGCCGCTGGTCGTCTCGGGGGTGCGCCTCGCGCTGGTGCAGGTGTGGGCGACGGCGACGATCGCAGCGCTCGTGGCGGGCCCGGGGCTCGGCACCCTGATCACAGCAGGCTTCTATCGCACCGACTACCCCAAGGGCATCGCGGCGGCATTCGTGGTCGCCGTCGTCGCGTTCGTGCTCGAGGTCGGCTGTGCCTTGCTGGAGCGCGCGGTCGACCCGAATCGTAAGGGAACCGCAACCAGACTCGGCCCCACCCGCCCTCGCGTGACCTCGGGCGTTGGAGCATGATGGGCGCTCCACGCCCTGGAAGGGGGGCACCGGACACGCGCGTCGTACCGCGGCGCGGGACACAGAAGGTGAGATCCAATGCAGAGACGACGTCTCCTGGCCGGGGTGGTGGCGGCCGGCGCCGCGATCGTGCTCGCGGCCTGCGGGAGCAGCAACAGCAGTAGTCCCACGACGGCCGGCGGATCGTCGACCGGCTCGACCGACAAGGGCACGGTTCGCATCTCGGGACAGAACTTCACCGAGGCCGAGATCGTGGCCGACATGTACGCCGCCGTGCTGCAGAAGGCCGGCTACACGCCCGACGTGCACCTCGTGGACACGCGCGACGTGTACATGAACCTCGTTCCCAAGAAGATCGACGTCGTGCCGGAGTACACCGGGTCGATCGTGGAGTTCCTCAACGGCACCTACAACGGTGCCAACGCCAAGCCGATCACGGTCTCCGACCCGCAGAAGACCATCGACAAGGCCAAGCCGCTGCTGGACAAGAAGGGCATCACGCTCCTCAACCCCTCCGCGGCGACGGACACCAACGCGTTCTTCGTCACCAAGAAGTACTCCGACGACAACAACGTGCACACCTTGTCCGACCTGAAGGGCAAGTCCGTCGTGCTGGCGGCCGCGCCCGACTGCCAGGGACGTCTCGACTGCTCGGGCGGCCTGTCGTCGGCGTACGGGATCCACATCACCAAGATCCTGCCGCTGGGGTACGCCAGCCCGCAGACCTACAAGTCGGTCATCGACGGCGAGTCGCAGCTCGGCGAGACCAGCACCACCGACGGCACGCTCGCGAGCCAGGGCCTGGTGCTGCTGCCCGATGACAAGCAGATCCAACCCGCGCAGAACCTCGTGCCGATGGTGTCGACGTCGTTCCTGCAGGCGCACCCCGACGTGGCCGACCCGCTGAACGCGCTGATGGGCAAGCTGACCACCGACGACCTCACCCAGCTGAACGCCGAGGTGTCGGTCGACCGGCAGAAGCCCGAGGACGTCGCCCAGAAGTGGCTCTCGGACATGGGTCTGATCTGACCTGTTCGCTGCCGGGCGCAGGGGTCCCCGTGATCGACGGGGGCCCCTGACGGCCGGTCGGGTCTGTCGCGGCGCGCCGTTACGATGCCCCGCATGCCGTCCCGCCCGTCCGGCGATCCCGGGATCCCCGACCTGCGGGCGCTGCGCTCGGTCCTGCCGGAGCGCTCGGACGCCGGTCGCAACGTCGCCCTGCTCGGGTACGACGACGCCGGGGAGCGGCTGGACCTCTGGCGTGCCGAGCTGGCCGACGACCGGGTCACCGTGCTCGGGCCGGGCACCCTGGCCGAGCTCGTCGACCGGTTGCGACGGCTCGGCCCGGTCGACCTGCTGGTCGACCTGCTGACGCCCGATCGTCTGCCCGCGGGGTGCCTCGATCACGGCGTCCTGCTCCGGACCCTGCTGCCCCATCTGAGGAAGGGGGGAGCGTTCGTCCACGACCGCGTCGCGGCGCCGGGAGAGCTCCCCGATCTGGCCGCGATCTCGGACCACGTCGCCGTGGTGGCGACGACCCACGACCTGGTCGTGATCGGACAACGTCACCGCCACGTCCTGATGCTGCGCGAGGCGGACGTGCCCGACGTGCTGGTCGCGCGCGAGCCGGCACTGGCCGTCGACGAGCTCGCGGTTCTGCCGGCCGGCGACTTCCCGGCACGCACCACCGTGCACCACCACGGGGAGCCCCCGGCAGTCGCGCCGATGGAGTCGGTGATCCACCACCCGAGGCTCGCCCTGCGGCACTACCGTGGACCGGTCGCGATGAGCGGGCGCACGCTGATGTGGTCGGGCAGCACCGTGCTACCCGACTCGTTCCGCTGGCACCTCGCCGACCAGCTCGGCAACCCGCACCTCGACGATCCCGCCGACGGGCACGCCCGGATGAGGCGGCGCCACGTCCCGAAGCGGTTGCTCGACGGAGACCTCTACCAGCTGGAGTCGTCGTACCCCAGCCACTTCGGGCACGTGCTGACCGAGGTGGTCTCGCGGATGTGGGGCTGGGACGAGGCCCGGCGCCGGTTGCCGGCCCTCCGGCTGCTCGTGCACCCGCGGCGTCGGTTCGACAACGTCGTGGAGCGGGCGGTGATCGCGGCGTTCGGGATCGCCGACGAGGACGTCGTCAACGTCGCCGGCCCGGTCGAGGTGGGGTCGGTGGTGTCGGCGTCGCCGATGTGGCACAACGCCCCGCCCCACTACGTGCACCCGGACATCGCCGCTGTCTGGGACCGGATCCGTGAGGGACTCAGGCCGCACGAGTCAGGGATCGAGACGTCGGACCGCCTGTTCGTGTCCCGCTCGGACGCCACCGCCAACAACGCCCGCATCTGCCGCAACCTGAAGGACGTCGAGCGCCGGTTCGAGGCCCGGGGCTTCACCGTCCTGTATCCCGAGCAGCACCCGATCGCCGACCAGGCACGGCTGTTCCGGGAGGCGCGGGTG
>JAICSK010000286.1 GCA_025936915.1 Nocardioides sp. | reverse complement strand
GTCCTTCTTCGTGCCGATGAGCACCGCCTGCTGGCCGGCGACCGTCGCGCTGCGCTGCGAGGTGGCGGTGGACCGCAGGGCGGCGACCGTCGCTGCCACCCGCTCGTTCGCCGAGTCGGCATCCTTGTAGGTGGAGACGCCGACCTCGAGCGGAGCCGCGCCGCGGCCGTTCGGCTGCAGGCCGAACTGACAGGTCACGCGGCCGGTGCGGCCGATGGACGGCTCGGCGACGCCGAGCACGTAGCGGGACGGGCCGAACAGGGGGCGGCCGAGAGCCTGGTCGAGGTCGCTGAACGGGAGCATCTGGTCGCAGCCGCCGGGGAGGTTCGGCGTCGGGGTCGGCGTCGGCGAGGCGGCCGAGCCGGTCGGCGTCGGCGCGGCGGCGGTCTGGGTCGCGCCGGCCTGCGACCGGTCGGACCCGCCCGAGCTGCACGCCGCGGTGAGCGCGGCGATCCCGACCACCACCAGGACACAGCCTGACCGCGCAACCGACGAACGCACCGTCATGCGGTCACCGTAGCGACCCCTCCACATCGAGCGGGCGGGCCGGGCCCGGGAACGGCGGAGGCCCCACCCGAGCGCGTCGGGTGGGGCCTCCGTCGTGAGCTGCTAGGCGCGACCGCCGGCAAGCTTCTCGCGCAGCGCGGCGAGCGCCTCGTCCGAGGCGAGCGTGCCGCCGGAGTCGGCCGAGTCGGTGCTGTACGACGTCTCGCCGGTCGCCTCCGCCTCAGCGGCCTGAGCCTCCCGGACCTGCTTGACGTGCGCCTCGTAGCGGGCCTGGGCCTCGGCGTACTGCCGCTCCCACTCCTCGCGCTGGGTCTCGTAGCCGGGCAGCCACTCCCCCGACTCCGGGTCGAAGCCCTCGGGGTAGATGTAGTTGCCCTGCTCGTCGTACTGGGCGTCCATGCCGTACTGAGCGGGGTCGAACTCGCCCGGCTCGCCGCCGGAGCCGGCGCCCTCGTTGGCCTGCTTGAGCGACAGGCTGATCCGCCGCCGCTCCAGGTCGATGTCGATGACCTTGACCAGGATCTCCTGGCCGACCTGGACGACCTGCTCGGGGATCTCGACGTGCCGCTCGGCCAGCTCGGAGATGTGCACCAGGCCCTCGATGCCCTCCTCGACGCGGACGAACGCGCCGAACGGCACGAGCTTGGTGACCCGGCCCGGGACGACCTGGCCGATCTGGTGGGTCCGGGCGAACTGCCGCCACGGGTCCTCCTGCGTCGCCTTGAGCGACAGCGAGACCCGCTCGCGCTCCAGGTCGACGTCGAGCACCTCGACCGTGACCTCCTGGCCGACCTCGACGACCTCGGACGGGTGGTCGATGTGCTTCCAGGACAGCTCCGACACGTGCACCAGGCCGTCGACACCGCCGAGGTCGACGAACGCGCCGAAGTTGACGATCGAGGAGACCACGCCGGTCCGGACCTGGCCCTTGGCCAGCTTGTTGAGGAACTCGGTGCGGACCTCGGACTGGGTCTGCTCCAGCCAGGCGCGCCGGGACAGCACCACGTTGTTGCGGTTCTTGTCGAGCTCGATGATCTTCGCCTCGAGCT
>JAICSK010000174.1 GCA_025936915.1 Nocardioides sp. | reverse complement strand
GAGCTCGAGGTCGAGCTGACCCCGCAGGGAACGCTGGCCGAGCGGATGCGGGCCGGTGGCTCGGGCATCCCGGCGTTCTTCACCGCGACCGGCGGCGGCACCCAGGTGGCCGAGGGCGGCCTGCCGTGGAAGTACGACGCCGACGGCCACGTCATCGTCAGCTCGCCGCCCAAGGAGACCCGCGACTTCGGGGGGCGTGAGTACGTGCTCGAGGCCGCGATCGTCGCCGACTTCGGCCTCGTCCGCGCCTGGAAGGGCGACCGGCACGGCAACCTCGTCTACCGGGAGTCGGCGCGCAACTTCAACCCGCTCGCCGCGATGTGCGGCCGGGTCACGATCGCGGAGGTCGAGCACCTCGTGGAGCCGGGCGAGATCCCGCCCGAGGACGTGCACACGCCCGGCGTCTACGTCCAGCGCGTCGTCGCGCTGACCCCGGAGCAGGCGGCGGACAAGAAGATCGAGAAGCGGACGACCCGACCGCGACCCGAGAGTGGTGCCTGATGGCCTGGACCCGTGAGCAGATGGCCGCGCGCGCGGCCTCGGAGCTGACCGACGGCTCCTACGTCAACCTCGGCATCGGCCTGCCGACCCTGGTGCCCAACTACGTCGCCGACGACGTCGAGCTGGTGCTGCAGAGCGAGAACGGCATCCTGGGCGTCGGGGCGTATCCCTACGAGGGCGACGAGGACCCCGACCTGATCAACGCCGGCAAGGAGACCGTCACGCTGCGCAAGGGGGCGTCGTTCTTCGACTCGGCCACGTCGTTCGGGATGATCCGCGGCGGCAAGATCGACGCCGCGATCCTCGGCGCCATGCAGGTCTCGGCCACGGGCGACATCTCCAACTGGATGATCCCCGGGAAGATGGTCAAGGGGATGGGCGGTGCGATGGACCTGGTCCACGGCGCCAAGCGGGTGATCGTGCTGATGGAGCACGTCGCCAAGGACGGCTCGAGAAAGATCCTGAACGAGTGCGACCTGCCCTACACCGGCCGCGGCGTCGTCGAGCGGATCATCACCGACCTGTGCGTCCTCGACGTGACCCCCGAAGGGCTTCGGCTGGTGGAGCTCGCCCCGGACGTCACCCTCGACGAGGTCCGGGAGAAGACGGAGCCGGAGATCCTGGCATGAACCTTCCGTCCCGGGTCCGGCCCGGCTCCGCGGTCCGGGGGGCCGGCGTCGCCCTCGCGTGCCTGTCGCCGAGCCTGTCCGGCCGCGCTCGCGCCGTGGTCGCGTCGTACGCCGCGGGGTGGCCGCTGGGACACCCGGGGCTGCAGCTCCTCGTGATCGCTCCGGACCAGGACGAAGAGCCCTGGAAGCGGGCGGTCTACCCGTTCGCGTCGTCGGGAACGTCGTGGACGCTGCTGATGCTCGGCGCGGTCTCCGTCGTTCGGCGCTCGGTGCTGCCGGCCCCGGTGGCCGCCGTACTGCTCGGCGGCCTGGTAGCCGTCGGCGACTCGGCGCTGATCGAGGTCTGGGAGCGGGTGAAGGCCCGCGCGGCCGAGGCCGCAGCCGCCCGGGACGCGAACGCGTCGGCGGCGGGCGCCGAGTCCCCCGCCTGAGCGGGAACCTCAGCCCACCCGATCCGGCCGACGTACGCGGGGAACCGACGACGAGCCCATCCACCGGGCAGCTCGCTCCGAATCCGCTGTGGCGTCCTCACCACGAGGCCGCGCATCACAGGGAGGCTCAGATGAGCGACACGAGCAGAAGGAAGCTCCTGACCGTCGGGGGAGCGAGCGTGGCGGCCGGGACCATCGGCCTGACCATGGGCCCGGCAGCGGCGAGCGAGGCACGACGTACGTCGTCGAGCGCACGCGAGTCGGTCGTGGCCTACGTGCCCGACCACCGTTCCGGCGAGGTCCGGCTGATGGTCGGCGAGCGCGAGGTCGTCGTCCACGACCGCGATCTGGCGACCCGGATCCTGAACGCGGCGGGAGGCGAGTGAGATGTCGTCCCACCGCGAAGCACCCGAGATGGCCAAGGACCCGGTCGCCGACAGCACCGATGTCTACGCCTTCGTCAGCCCCGACCGCCCGAGCTCGGTCACGCTGATCGCCAACTACATCCCGCTCCAGGCGCCGGACGGCGGGCCGAACTTCAACGAGTTCGGCGACGACGTCATCTACGACATCCACATCTCCAACCGGGGGAAGGCGGAGCAGGACATCACCTACCGGTTCCGCTTCCACACCGTGGTGCGGGACCCGAAGACGTTCCTCTACAACACCGGCCCGATCTCGAGCATCCACGACACCACGTGGAACCGGCCGCAGTTCTACTCGCTGACCCGGATCAAGAACGGCAAGGCGAAGGTGCTGGCGTCCAGGCTCGCCTGCCCGCCGGTCAACATCGGCCCGCGCAGTACGCCGAACTACCCCGTCCTCGCCGCCCAGGCGGTGCACCGGGTCGGCAGGCGCCGAGTGTTCGCCGGACAGCGGGCCGACGCGTTCCACGTGGACCTCGGCAGCGTGTTCGACCTCGGGGCGCTGCGCCCGTTCCAGAACCTGCACCTGATCTCGATGGCGGCCGACGACGGCCGCAACTCGCTCCAGGGCTTCAACGTGCACTCGATCGTGCTGCAGGTGCCGATCTCCGAGATCAGCCGCAAGGGCGACGTCCCGAGCGACCCGGCCAAGGCGAGCTCGGTGATCGGTGTGTGGACCTCGGCCCAGCGTCGCAAGTCGCGGATCTTCGACAAGAACGCGGGTGCCTACGTCGGGCACGGGCCCTGGGACCAGGTCTCGCGCATGGGCAACCCGCTGTTCAACGAGGTCATCGTGCCGATGGCGCAGAAGGACGAGTGGAACGCCCACCGGCCGGTCCTCGACAGCGAGTACGCCAAGTTCGTCAACCACCCGGAGCTGGCCAGGCTGCTGCCGGTGCTCTACCCGGGTGTGTTCCCGCACCTCGCTGCGTACCACAAGCCGCGGGCGGACCTGAACGCGATCCTGCTCACGGGTATCCCGTCGGGCGTGGTCCCCGGGTTCCAGAACTACACGGGGACCATCGAGTCGGACATGCTGCGGCTCAACCTGGCGATCCCGCCGGCGAGCAGCCCCCACGACATGGGCCTGCTCGGCGGGGACGCGGCCGGCTTCCCGAACGGTCGCCGGATCGGTGACGACGTGGTGGCGATCGAGCTGCGGGCCGTCGCGGGTGTGACCATCCCGCTCGTCGACCCGACGTACACGCCCGACGGCGCGGCCGGGGTGCTCACCGACGGTACGACGGACACCAACGGCGGCACGACCGCGACGTTCCCGTACCTGGGTGACCCGCTCGGCGGGTTCCAGACCCAGCCGGGCTCGTCGTCGGTGGCATGAGCACCGCGGCGGTCGTGGCCGGCACCGAGCCGGAGAACGCGTGGGCCGGGCAGGGGGCGGTCCTGCTCGACATCGGCGGCGACGTCGGCGCGCTCGTGGTGAGGATGCCGGCGTCCGCGGTCGGGCTGGAGGTCGAGATCCGTCGGCTGGACGACGTCGTACGTCGGCATGCCCACACCCACCTCGCCCACGTCGCAGTGGTGGCCCGGCCGGTCGTCGGTGGACACCTGCCGTCGCTGGTGTTCGGCGACCTCGTGGGGGGCCGCTACGAGCTCTTCGAGAAGGGCCGGCCGGACGCCGTGGCGCTGACGGCGACGGTCGCGGGAGGCACGGTGACGGCGGCCGACTGGCCGCTGTGACGTGAGTGCCGGAACGGCCCCGAGGCGGTCGCGCGGTGCGGGAGAAGTTTTACCCGTCGCCGCGTCTCCTCGGGGCCGTCTCGTCGTTGGTCCCGTGTGCGCCAGGGGGAGCGGTGCACACGGAGGGCTCGGGACCGATGGCCGGTTCCGGCCGTGGCGCAGTTCGGGGGAGGGCATGCGCGACGGTCGTACCGGACCACCAGCGGGGACGCCCGACCGCCTCTTCTCCCTGTGCGGCGGGCGCCCCGCTGGCTCTGATCGGGGCCGGGATCGCCCGGAGTAGGGTCGCGGCCATGGCTGAGATCCAGAGGTGGGAGTACCTCACCGCGCCGATCCTGGTGCACGCGGCGAAGCAGATCCTCGACAACTTCGGCGCCGACGGCTGGGAGCTGGTGCAGGTCGCGCCGGGGATGAATCCCGAGAACATGGTCGGCTACTTCAAGCGCCCGGTGGGCGACTGATGGGCGCGGTCGAGGATCGCCTGGCCGAGCTGGGTCTGTCCGTTCCCGACGTGGCCAAGCCGGTCGCGTCGTACGTGCCGGCGGTGCGGTCGGGCTCCTACGTCTACACGTCGGGCCAGCTGCCGATGAGGTCGGGCGAGCTGATGACCTCGGGCAAGGTGGGTGACTCGGTGTCACCGGAGGACGCCGCCGCCTGTGCTCAGCAGTGCGCGCTGAACGCGATCGCCGCGGTCAAGTCCGTGATCGGAGACCTCGACCTGGTCAAGCGGGTCGTGAAGGTGGTCTGCTTCGTGTCGTCGGAGGCGGAGTTCACCAGCCAGCCCCAGGTCGCCAACGGCGCGTCCGACCTGCTGGGCAAGGCGTTCGGCGACGCGGGTGTCCACGCTCGCTCGGCAGTAGGGGTCCCGGTGCTGCCGCTGAACGCTCCGGTCGAGGTCGAGATCCTCGTCGAGGTCTGAGGTGCGGGTGGCCCTGCCCCCACACCTGGTCGAGCACGCGCGCGAGTTCGCCGAAGGGCGTCGTACGCCGGCCGAGCCCCGGGACGCGGCGACGGTGGTCCTGATGCGACCGGGTGCCGACGGTCCCGAGATCTACCTCCTCCGCCGGCACACCACGATGGCCTTCGCCGGAGGGATGTGCGTCTTCCCGGGTGGTGGCGTCGACCCGCGCGACTTCGACAGCGAGGTCGGCTGGGCCGGGCCGCCGCCGTCGGTGTGGGCCGGCCAGCTGCTCACGTCGGAGGAGATGGCCCGGGCGCTGGTGTGTGCCGCGGTCAGGGAGACGTTCGAGGAGTCCGGTGTGCTGCTGGCCGGACCGTCGCCCGCAGAGGTCGCGGCCGACACGACCGGCGATGACTGGGAGGCCGACCGCCGGGCGCTCGAGGCCAAGGACCTCTCCTTCACGTCGTTCCTCGACCGCCGGGGACTCGTGCTGCGCAGCGACCTGCTGGGCGCGTGGGCAGCCTGGTGCACGCCGGTGTTCGAGCCCCGGAGGTTCCGCACCTGGTTCTTCGCGGCGCTCCTGCCGTCCGGGCAGCGCACGCGCGACGTCTCCAGCGAGTCGTCGTCGGTGCTCTGGATGCCGGCGCTCGGAGCGTGCGACGCGGTCGATGCCGAGGAGATCGGGATGATGCCGCCGACGTACGTCACCTGCCTGGAGATCGGTCAGTACGCCGACCCCGGGGCGGTGCTCGCGGCGGCGCAGGGGCGGGACATGACGATGTTCACGCCCACCGTCGACGCGGACCACCGGGTCTCGATCCCCGATCGGGCGGTGCGGTTGCTGGAGACGCGTCGTGGCTGACGAGCCTTGGGTGGGCGGGTCTTTCGGATCGGTCGGCACCTGCGTGCTGGCGCCGAACGCCTCGCCGATGACGCTCGACGGCACGAACACCTGGGTACTGCGCGCCTTCGACTCGTCGCGCTCGGTGGTGATCGACCCCGGACCGCCGGATCCGGGGCATCTCGACGCGGTCGCGTCGGCGGCGGGAGACGTCGCCGTGGTCCTGCTGACCCATCACCACCTCGACCACGCGGAGGCGGCGCGTGCCTTCGCCGAGCGGGTGGGGTGCGGCGTACGCGCGCTGGACCCGGCGTGCCGTCTCGGCAGCGAGGGCCTCGGCGAGGGCGACGTGGTGGCCGTCGACGACCTCGAGGTGCACGTGGTCGCGACGCCGGGACACACGGCGGACTCGTTGTCGTTCGTGATCCCGTCGGAGCGGGCCGTGCTCACCGGCGACACCGTCCTCGGGCGGGGGACGACCGTGGTGGCCCATCCCGACGGTGAGCTCGGTGCCTACCTCGCCTCGCTCAATCGTCTCCACGCCCTCGCCGAGGCGCACGAGATCGGGTCGATCTGGCCCGGGCACGGTCCGGTGATCGAGTCGGCTCTCCCGGTGCTCGACCACTACCTCTCCCACCGCCAGGAGCGACTCGACCAGGTGCGCGAGGCGTTGCGCGTCCTCGACGTCCCCCTGTCCGAGGCGAACGCCGACGACACCCTGCCGCGACGCGTCGTCGAGATCGTGTACGTCGACGTCGACCCCGTCCTCTGGCCCGCCGCCGAGCTCTCCGTGCGGGCCCAGCTGGACTACCTGGCGAGATCGGGCGACTGGAACGGTGGCTAGGTCACTGCTCCTGGTGGGGCCGCTCAGCGCGCCCGGCGCTTCAGCCGGTCCACATCCATGATCACGACGGAGCGGGGTTCGAGGCGCAGCCAGCCACGTGAGGCGAAGTCGGCCAGGGCCTTGTTGACCGTCTCCCGGGATGCGCCGACGAGCTGGGCGAGCTCCTCCTGGGTCAGGTCGTGGTGGACGTGGACGCCGTCGTCGGCGGTGCGGCCGAAGCGGTCGGCGAGGTCGAGCAGTGCCTTCGCGACCCGCCCCGGTACGTCGGAGAAGACCAGGTCGGCGTTCACGTCGTTGGCCTTGCGCAACCGCGAGGCGATCTGGGCCAGCAGCCCGCGGGCGACCTGTGGCCGACCCTCGAGCCACCGGAGCAGGTCCTCGTGGGAGAGCGAGGCGAACGACGCGTCGGTCACCGCGGTCACGGTCGCCGAGCGCGGCCCCGGGTCGAACAGCGACAGCTCGCCGAACATCTGACCAGGGCCCAGGATCGCGAGGAGGTTCTCGCGACCGTCGCTCGACGTACGACCCAGCTTGATCTTGCCGTCGAGCACGATGTAGAGGCGGTCACCCGAGTCGCCCTCGTGGAACAACACGTCTCCGCGCCGCAGCTTGGTCTCGGTGAGCGAGCCACGCAGGGCGGTGGCGGCCTCGTCGTCGAGCGCGCTGAACAGCGGCGCCTGACGCAGTACCTCGTTGTCCACGACGTCCTCCCGGTCATGCTTCGTCGCCCGCCGCTGCACGCCGTCGGTCGGTCGCCGCGCGTGGGTCGCCTGTGATCCTATCGAGTGGCGTGGGTCACACCTACCGGGCGGCCGGACCGCTCGAGGTCGGTGCGCCACCGTAGGCTGTCGCCGTGCCAGCAGTCGCCGCGCCCGAGACCCGGACCGGGCTGGTACGACGGGCTCGCAAGATCGACCGGGCCCTCGCCGGGCACTATCCCGACG
>JAICSK010000183.1 GCA_025936915.1 Nocardioides sp. | reverse complement strand
CCGTCGGCGTCCAGCTGGTCGGTCCGACCGATGGCGAAGAGGTGCTGTTCAGTCTCTCTGCCCAGGTGGAGCAGGCGCGGCCGTGGCCCCTGGTGGCCCCCCGCTCCTGACGGCGAGCGAACGAATCCCGGTGTGCGCCGGACGCAGGGGCATCTCGCGGTGACGCTGTCGGTCGTCCGAGTGGACGTCGACCGCCAGATCCTGGCGCACGTGTTGTCGCTGAGAGGGCGCGGTGGACGCGCCGCGACGTCAACGTCCTGAGCGCGCGTCCTCGGCGCGGGCCGTGAGGACCGTGCGCTCGGCCTCGTTCGCCGTGAGCGAGGCGGCGCGGTCGAACGCAGCGGCCGCCTCGCGGTGCCGCCCGGCGCGCGCGAGCAGGTCGCCCCGGACGGCTGGCACGAGGTGTGAGCCGGCCAGGGCCCGGTGGTCGGCGACGTCGTCGAGCACGGCGAGGCCCTCCTCGGGGGTGTACGCGCGGCCGTGGGCGACCGCGCGGTTGACCTGGACGACGGGGTTGTCGCCCATCCGCGCCAGCACGTCGTACCACTGGGCGATCGCGCGCCAGTCGGTCTCCTCGGCGCTGGCCGCCCGGGCGTGGCACGCGGCGATCTGGGCCTGGACGACGTAGGCGCCGGCCAGACGTCGACCCTCCGCGGCGACAGCCATCGCCCGATCGAGCGCGGCCAGCCCACGGCGGATCATCAGCTCGTCCCAGCGGGCGCGGTCCTGGTCCTCGAGCAGGACCGGCCGGCCCTCGTCGTCGGTGCGCGCGTGGAGCCGCGAGGCCTGCAGCTCCATCAATGCGAGGAGACCGTGCACCTCCGGCTCCTGCGGCGCCAGATGGGTGAGCATCCGCGCGAGCCGGATGCCCTCGGCACACAGATCGGGCCGGGCCCAGTCGTCTCCCGCGGTGGCGGTGTAGCCCTCGTTGAAGATCAGGTAGAGCACACCCATCACGTCGTCGAGCCGGCGCTCGCGCTCGGTGCCGGTGGGCAGCTCGAACGACTCGCCCTCGAGCGACTTCTTCGCCCGTGAGATGCGCTGCCCGACGGTCGCCTCCTTGGTCAGGAAGGCACGGGCGATCTCCGGCACGGTGAGACCACCGACCAGCCGCAGGGTGAGCGCGGCCCGGCTCTCGGGTGACAGCGCCGGGTGGCAGGTGAGGAAGACCAGCCGCAGCACGTCGTCGTCGATGTGGTCGACGAAGGCGTCGAGGTCGGGCATGTCCACCTCCTCCCGTTCCAGGGCCTGGCCGAGCTCCGCCGTACGACGGCGCATGGTGTCGGCACGCCGGAAATGGTCGACGGCACGCCGTTTGGCGGTCTGCATGAGCCAGGCCGCGGGATTGTCGGGGACGCCGGACTCCGGCCACTGCTGGAGCGCGGCGACGAGCGCGTCCTGCGCGAGATCCTCGGCCAGCGACAGGTCCCGCGTCATCCGGGTGAGGGCGCCGACGAGCCGCGCGGACTCGTCGCGCCACACCCGCTGGACCAGCTGGTGCGGGTCGTGGGTGGTCCCGGCCTCGCTCACACCGAGGAGCGTAGGCTGCACCACCACCGGGCCGACCGCTGCCGAACGGATCAGACCCCTTCGGGCGCCTCGTCGGCCTCGGCGATGCGGCGGATCTCGATCGCTCCCTCCCACTCCGGCCAGTGGGTCATGTGCAGCTCGGCCATCTTCTGGCCCTCGGCGCGAGCCTCCTCCTCGGTGGCGAACGAGCAGATCGACCAGCCGCCGATGACCTCCTTGGCCTCGGCGTAGGGGCCGTCGGTGACGGTCAGGTTGCCGGCGCGGACGCGGAACTCGACCGCCTCCGCCTTGCCGTACAGTCCGCCCCCGTCCACGAACATCCCGTTCGCGATCGCTTCGCCGACGTGCTCGCCCATGGCGTCCATCAACGCCTTCGGGGGGTGTGCGTCGGTCTCGTCCATCTTGACGAAGCAGAGGTAACGCATGGGTGGGTCCTCCTCGTGAGTGGGTGCCTGTCTCGGTTCGCCCGTACGTCGAACGGGTGCGGCGTCGTTCGACACGCTCCCTCGAAGTTTTCCCGAAGCCCACCAGAAGGACGCTCAGCCGAGCAACCCCAGCAGATCGGCGTACGTCGACTCCGGGTCGCCGGTCTCGAGCCGGATCGCGTCGACCGACTCCAACCGGCGTACCCACTCGTGCAGGGCGGCGTCTCCACCCTCCGCCTCGACGATCTTTGTCACGTGGCGGGCCCACGGATGCTCCTCGCCGCGGGAGCGGAACCGGCGGACGATCTCCTCGGGAGTCGCGGTGAGCACCACGTGCACGTAGGTCGCACCGGCCTCTGCGGCCGCGGCGGCGAACCCGGCGACATACCCGGGGTTGGCGAGGAGCTGCGGCACCACCACGTCGTCGCCCTGGCGTAGGTACGACGTCATCGCGGCCAGGGCGGCGCCCCTGATCCGGTGACCGGCGTCGACGGGGTCCTCCTCCCAGCCCGCGACCATCGTGCGCAGCCGGTCGATCTCGAGCACGAGCACGCCCGGGTGGTCCGCCGCATACCGCCGCGCGAGGGTCGACTTGCCGACCCCCGGCGGCCCGTTCAGATGGATCAGCCGGCTCAACCGGCGACCGACCCGTCGTCGCGGGGGGAGAACCGGTCGAGCAGCTGGTCGACGTGGTCCCGGGACACCTCGCGACTGGTCTCCCAACCGGTCACGACGCAGACGAAGCGGTCGGCGTCGAGCAGCCGCACGTCCATGTCGGTGGCGGCGCGCACCGTTGCCGTGCGCGGAACCTGTCGGAGCAGGGCGATCTCGCCGACCAGCTCGCCCGGCCCCACCCTGGCGATCGGCTGCCCGTCGCCGAGCACGTCGGCGGTACCGTTCTCGATGACGAAGCAGCCGTCGGCGGCGTCGCCCTGCTGGTAGACGGTCTCGCCGGCGGGGACGTGGCGGGGTCGCAGCCCGGCGGCGAGCTGCTCGAGGGCGGGAAGCGGGAGCGGGTCGAAGACGGCCACCCGCTGGAGCAGGCCCAGGTCCTCGTCGCGGGCCCGCATCATGTCGTCGAGGCGGCGCAAGGGGAACCAGCAGATCAGCACCAGGGCCGGCCCGATGGCGCCGATCAGCGCCAACGACTCGCGCAGGCTGGTCGCCGATGCCAGCCAGGCGGCCAGGACCGACCCGCCGCCGACCGCCAGTCCGCCGACGCTCTCGAGCAGCCCGAAGACCCGGGCGAGCACCCGCTCCGGGGCCAGTCGCGCGATCAGGGTGAACACGCCGACGTCGACCAGGGCGTTGCCGACCCCGATCAGCGCGAACAGCAGGAGGGCCGCGGGTTCGTTCGGATTCGCTGCCAGCAGCAGGAGTGGCGCGCCCCAGGTGGCGACCCCGGTCCCGAACCACGCGGCGAGGCGCCGGCTGCCCACGAACATCGACGCGAACAGCGACCCGATGACGGCCCCGGCACCCACAGCCGCGGTCAGGGTCCCGACCCCCGGTTCGCCCATCCCGAGCAGGTTGACCGCGACCAGGACGCTGAACACCGACAGCGCGCCGCGGGTCAGCGTCTGCGCGGCCAGCAGCACGAACATCACCCGGAGCTGCGGCGTGCGCAGCATGACCTGCAGACCCCGGAGGAGGCCGCTTGCCACCGAGCCGCTGCTGGCACGCCGTTCGGGCTCCTCCACGGTCAGTCCGAGCGTGACCAGCGCCGACAGGGCGGAGATGACCGCCACGGCCAGGAAGCCGGCCGACGTGCTGCCGCCGGCCAGGAGCCCGGCAGCCAGGGCGGGTCCGACCAGCGTGGAGACGGAGTCGAGGAGGCCGCGGACGATGTTCGCCGAGGCCAGTTCCGCGGGCGTGCGGCACAGCAGTGGGAGCAGGGCGGAGTTGACCGGGCGGTACAGCAGGGCCGAGGCGGTGGAGAAGATCGCGAGCGCGTAGACGGCGACCGGCGACCCGCCGTTCGCGACGATCAGGGTGATGCCCACGGTGGTGAGGCAGCGGATGCTCGAGACCAGGGTGAGCACCAGGTCGCGACGCCATCGGTCGGCCACCGCCGACGCGAACGGCGCCAGCGCCGCGGAGGGCAGCATCCGCAGCAGCGAGACCAGCCCGACGGCTTCCGCGCCGCCCTGGTTGAAGGCGTAGACCGACAGGACGACGGTGAACGTCCACTCGGCCGTGCACGCCCCGAGGAAGCCGAGCTGGATCCGACGTACGGCGGGGTTGCGGGCGCTGGCGACGAACGAGTGCCCTGCGGCGCGGAGACGCCGCCGCCACCCGTCGCCCCTCACGCAGCGAAACCTAACCACGCTCGTGCCCGCACAGCCAGGGCCGCTCCATGTCGGGTGTCGAGGAATGCTGCGCCGACGGGATCCGCAGGGCTACGGTTCGCCCATGGGGGAGCGCCCCGCGCTGTTTCTCGGGCTGCTCGCGGACCAACCAGAGCTGATCGCCGAGGTCGGCGTGCTCCGGTGGCGCGCGTCCGGGAAGGGCGGTACCGCCGGGCCGTGGATCGAGGCGACGGCACGTGACGCCGGGCGCGACGGACTGCCGATGACGCTGGTCGCGATGGACCTCGACGGCCGGGCGCTGGGGGCGGTCACGCTCGGCGCGGCCGACGCGGACGTCTCCGGGTGTGACGCGCAGGCGCCGTGGCTGGTGCGGATGGTCGTGCGTCCCGACGAACGCCGCTGCGGCGTAGGCCGGCTCATGATTGCGGCCGCGGAGGACCTGGCCCGCCAGCACGGCCACGGGGAGCTGTGGGTGGCGCCGGGCGACGGCGACCGCGAGTTCTATCGCGCCTGCGGCTGGTCGGAGAGCGCCGAGCAGAACGACGATCGGTCGGTGATGTGCAAGCGCGTCACCGAGCCGACGTCGATCTGAGCCGGTTGACGAGGCCGGTGCTGGCGCGTCGGCGCCGGCGTCGTGGGCTCGGGATGCCGTCCCGTGCGACGGCCCCCGGCAGACGGCGAACAACATCCGGTCATGGACCGGCAACCCCTGACCTCCGGAGCGCCGCGTCAGGTGGCGTGGCCGGTCTCGGGTGCGCCCTCGGGCTCGCTCCGGGTGAAGAACGAGACCTTGCCGTCCGCCTCGAGTACCGCCAGCTCGACGTCGGCGATGCTGCGGATGCCCTGCTGCCGGGCAAGGGCGAGCAGGTCCGGGGTCGAGAGCCGTTGCTGTCGGGTCGACGTGGGGAGCACCTCACCGTCGCGGACGACCACCACCGGCTTGCCGTTGATGAGCGACCGGGTGCCGGGGAAGCGCCACTGGGTCCAGTTGAGTACGACGGTCAGCAGCGCGAACACCGAGACCGCCAGCACGCCCGAGGTGACCGAGTAGTCCTGCTGGGTGACCGCCTGCTGCACCAGGTCGCCCATCGTCACGTACAGCAGGAGCTCGAACGTGCTCAGCTCCCCGAGCGACGAGCGTCCGACCGCACGGGTGACCGCCCACAGGAACAGGAACAACACGAGGGCACGGAACACGATCTCCATCTCGACACCTCCGAAGTGGTGGGTGGTCAGGGCGCCAGCCGGGTTCGGTAGTCGATCCAGACCACGGGGGTGCCGTGGTCGACGACGGCGACGCGGGCGGACTTGCCCTGCTGGCTCGCCGGTTGGATGTAGGCGTCGTAGTAGACGACGAAGGTGTCGCCGGGCGGGGCGGTGAACGTCAGGTAGAGGTTGTGTCCGTCCCGGGTCTCGTCCGAGGGCTGCGGGTGGAAGCCCTGGGTCTCGAAGATGTCGAAGTAGTCACCGGTGACCGCCAGCGTGACCTGCTTGCCGAAACCACCGGGATGACTGACCGTCACCTGCCACTGGATGTCGAGTCCCGCCCGGGCGATGCTCGGGTAGCGCAGGGTCATCGTGTAGCCGTTCCGCTCCCGGGTCTGGGTGCTCGTGTGGACTCCGAGCAGCCCCACGGCCGCGCACACCACCGCGACCGCCATCAGAGAGAGCATCAGCCGCCGGGTCCACAGCGCCGCGGGCTGACTTCCCTCCTCCAGTGGTCGGTCACGATCGAACCGCCAGGTCGACTCCTCGGCTCGCTCGGACGTCGTGGCCTCCTCGGTCGGTTCCGCTGGGAGCACGTACCCATCCGGTACGGCGCGCATGCCGGCCCCGGCCGCGACGTGGACGGAGCCCGGCCGTCACCGTCCCAGCTGTTCGACCTTCTCGTCGCAGCCGGGGCACCGGATCCGCTGCTCCTGGGCCGCGAAGTCGATCGGGTACTCCACCAGGTTCAGGACCGGCATGCCGCACAGCGTCGTGTCTTCATCGGGGAAGGCCAGGTGGAGGGGCCGCTCGGTCTCGAGAGCGGCGTCGCCGAGACCGCTCAGGCGATCGCCCTGACGCACCCCGCCCGCCCAGAGCTCGGTCGCGCCCGAGGCGACCACCCGAAGCCCGCTCTGGTCGCGCATGTCGCCGATCCTACGAACCCTGACCGGCCGCGTCTTCAGCCTCAGGGGTGTTCCGCGACCGGCCGGCCCGCGTGCCGGTCCAGCCCGCGTGCCGGTCCAGCCCGCGTGCCAGCCCAGCCCTGACCGCGCGTTCTCCCCGGTGGCGAGCTACGAGCGAGCGCGGGAGTCAGCCGGCCGAGGGCACCTTGCCGTGCCGGGCGTCGCCGTGCTCGACGCCACTCTGACACCGAGAAGAAGGCGT
>JAICSK010000062.1 GCA_025936915.1 Nocardioides sp. | reverse complement strand
GCCGGCTGTGGAACTCGCCGAACTCCGCGGTGGCGTCCTTGCCGCCGTACATGCGCGCGACGAACGGGCCGCCCGGATGATGGTCCTTCCACTCGGAGAAGTCGTAGACCTTGCCCCGGATGACCACCCAGCAGTCGTCGAACGTCGTGTGCTGAGCGAGCTCCTCTCGCGTGACGGGCCGGTCCCCCGTCCAGGGCTTCTCCGGCTTCCAGAGGTTGTGGGCGATCTCCCGCCGGCTGTCGCCGAGCGCTTGGGTCCGCGAGCGGAAGTCCCACGGCCCGAGCTTGCGCAGCGGCAGCTTCTCGCCGATCTCGCGCGCGTCGAACGCGTAGATCCACGAGTCATCGGTGCCCGCACGCTCGTTGTGATCGAACATCGGATAGTCGCGCTCGTTGACCGCCGCGAGGATCGCCCGGCGCTCGGGTGAGTCCGGCGGCTCGAGGTGCTTGAAGAGGAACTTCGAGGCGAACTGGAAGCGCGTCGCCCGGTAGTAGCGCACGCGCTCGTAGTGCAGCAGCGCGGTGTAGATGTCCGTGCCATGGAGCTCGAAGGCCTTGCCCAGCGCCGCGGCGTCCTCGAAGGCCTGGGCGGCGCCCTGGCCGTAGGTCGGCAGCATCGGGTGCGCCGCGTCGCCCACCAGGCCGACCCGACCCTCGACCCAGCTCTCGAGCGCGTCCCGGTCGTAGAGCCCCCACTTCGTCGGGTTCTCGATCAGGCCGGTGAGCGCGACGACGTCGTCGTGGCGTGGGTCGCCCGCGAACGCCTCGCTCATGTGGCCGACCATCTCGTCGCGATCGGCGGGGAACCAGTCGCCCTCCTCGCGCTCGAACTCCTCGGCGTTGGGCTCGTAGTACGCGAGCCACACGTTGAGCAGCTCGCCGCCGCGAACCCAGTAGGTGAGATGCTGCGCCGTCGGGGTCTCGCGGGAGTCCATCGACATCGTCTCGATGGGGTTGAAGTCGAGCGGGCTGCCGTCGGGCTTGCGCGCCGCAGCGACCTTGGCGCGCGGGACCAGGCCGCGGTAGACGACGACCTCGGTCCAGCGCTTGGTGGACACACCTGGCCAGACCGCCTCGAGTACCTGGGAGTTGATCCCGTCGGCGCCGATCAGCAGGTCGCCGGTCTCGCTCGTGCCGTCGGTGAAGGTGACGGTCACAGACTTCTCGTCCTGGCTGACGGCCTCCAGGCCCTTGGCCATGTGGACCTGGATCGGGCAGTCGGCGCCGGTCTCGGGCGCGAACTCGAGGGCCCGCTTGTGCAAGCACATCAGCAGGTCGAGACGGTGCATGTGGTGGAAGCCGGCGTTGTCGCCGGCTGCGGTGTCGTGGTCGAGCGGCTTACGCGTGATGGAGCCGTCCGGCCAGACCATCCGCGTCTCGTGGAGGATCGCCGCCCTACCGCCGTCGATCGCGCCGGGGGGCCCGTGCGGATCACCGCCGTCGAGGTCGACGCCCAGCCACCGGCTCAGCCGTGCGGCGTTCGGGGGGATGTTCAGCCCTGCCCCTGCGGTGCTCGGCACCCGCGTCTGCTCGAAGACGTCGATCGCTGTGAAGGCGCCCGACTCCCGCAGGGCCAGGGCGGACATCAGTCCAGCCATGCCACCGCCCGCGATCAGAGCTCGCACTGAAGTTCTCCGGTTCCCTCGGTCGTTTGGCCCCGAACGTACGTGCACCGACAACGAGCGTCAAGGGTCCCGCTGGGGGGCGTCCGGTTGGCTGCCCGACTGCGAAGCCAGCGCTCAGTTCGGCGAACGAATCACTCACGTCATGTCGAGCAGCAGGTTCTTCATGTGCAGGCAGATGTCCCGGACCTCAGCAGGATCGTCGGTGTACTGGCTGGGCTTCATGCAGAACGTCGTGTAGCCGCGGGCGAGCTGATCGGGGATGTCGTCCATGGCGCGCTCGACGTCGGCCACCGAGTCCGGGCCGTCGAACGTCGCACGGGTGCCACCGATCAGCTCGAGCTCGGAGATGTCGCGACCCGCGGCGGACATCCCTTCGGCCAGGAGCGCGAGGTCCTCGTCGGTGGGTACGCCGAACGGGTGGAAGCCCGATCCGTAACGCACCATCCGCCGGACCAGCGCCGGGTGCATCCGCTCGCCGCCGAACCACATCACGGGTCCGCCCGGCCGCCACGGCTTGGGCTCGGAGTAGACGTCGTCGAAGCGGAAGTACTCGCCGGCGAATGACGCGGGCGAGTCTGTCCACAGCGCCGACATCGCGGCCAGGTGCTCATCGAGGATCGCACCGCGCCGGTGGAACGGGATGCCGTGGGCGTCGTACTCCGCCTCTTGCCATGACACGGTCGGCTGAACCACCAGCCGGCCCTCGCACAGCAGGTCGATCGTGGCCAGGTCCTTGGCCAGCAGCAGCGGGTGGCGCAGTGGCGGGATGATCGCCCCGGCGACGATCCGCACCCGCTGCGTCGCCGCTGCCACCGCGGCGAGCGTCGCGATGGAGCTCGGCCAGGGAGTGAGCGGGTCCTGGTTCCCGATGGCGGCGTACATCCGGGGGTTGCTCATCAGCCCGTTGCGCGCGGCGTCCCCGCTGAGCATGGTCTGCTCGCTGACCATGACCGCGTCGAAGCCGGACTCCTCCGCCACCTGGGCCAGCGCGACCAGCCCCCGCAGGTCCCGACCGTCGAGCATGGTGTGGTTCTCGGTGAGGATCATCAGCAACCGCGGCGCCTCCGAGACGGGCATCAGGGGGCCGGGAGCTTGTTGCGCAGGCCGTCGATGAGCACCTGGAGGCCGTACCGGAACTGCGTGTCCTGGGTCGGGTAGAGCCGAGAAGCCAGGCGGACGGTGACGGGGAAGTCGTGGGGGGAGGCGGTCAGGTAGTCCGCCCGCCAGGCGCGGTGGCGGGAGTCCTCGTCGGGGTCGGTGCTCTTCCCGGGAGCGTCGATGGCCGCGGAACCCACGGTGTACTCGATCACCGCGTGGTAGGCCAGGACGACGTCGTCGTCGGACAGGCCGGTCAGGGTGAGAAGCTGGAGCATCCGCTCGGTCAGCGCCCGCTCGTGGGGCATGCGGGACGGCCCCGACGCCACCCCGCCAGCGGCGCCGGGATGCGACATCAGGGCCGTCCGTAGACCCAGGCAGAGGTCGAACAAGACGTCGAGCGCGTCGTGTCCCGCTGCGAGTGGGGTCTCCTCGGCGAGTCCCTCGAGGATGTGGTCGGCGGCCTCGCGGATCAGCTCGTCCATGTCGCGGAAGTAGCGGTACAGCGCGGTGGGATGGACCTGGAGCGCCTCACCGATGGTGCGCGTGGTGACCGCATCGACCCCGCCGGACTCCAGCATCTCGACGGCGGCCGCGACGATCCGCTCGCGCGACAACCGCGGTGCTCGTTCGCCGGCGGCGGTGGGGACCTGGGTCATCTGCACAACGCCTGTTCACTCGTAGAGCTTGGCCTTGCCGAGACGGTCCAGACAGACCTCGCCGGACCAGGGCAGCATCGTGATCCCGAGCCGCGAGTCCCGGTACATGCGCTCCAGTGGCATGGACTTCAGCATCGACTGGCCACCACAGACCCGGATCGCCCTCGACGCTACCTGGTTGGCGTTCTCCATCACGGTGTAGACCGCTGCCCAGGCCCGGACGAGCAGGTCCTCGTCGGGATCGATCACCATGTGGTCGAGGACGTCGTACAGCAACGCTCGCCCGAGCTCGTAGTCGATCTGCATCTGGGCCCAGCCGGCCTGCTTCTGGGTCAAGTCGCGGCGGGCGCTGCCCGGGTTCTGGCCCGGGCCCTCGCCCCGCAAGTAGGTGCGGGTGAAGTCCAGGATCCCCTGCGTGAGCCCGAGGTAGCTCGGCGCCAGCGACATGAACAGGAAGGGGAACCGCTGAGCGGCCTGGTCGTAGCCGCGGGGAGGAAGCACCTCGTTGTCCTCGGGCACGAAGACGTCGTTGAACAGCAGCGTCCGCGAGACCGTGCCGCGCATCCCGAGCGGGTCCCAGTCGCCGACGATCTCGATGCCGTCGGCCTCAGCCGGGATCGAGAGCAGCCGGATGAACGGCTCGCCGGGCACCTGGCAGGTCACGTTGTAGCGATGCGCCGCGCCGGACAGGGAGGCGAAGATCTTGCGGCCCGTGACGCGGAAGCCACCCTCGACCGGCTCGGCCTTGGTGTGCACGCCCGACGTCGCACCGGCCGAGATGCCCTCGCTGAACGGCTGGCTGTGGATCGTGCCGTCCTCCACGACGCCGCGGAACAGCTCGGCTCGCCGGGCGTGGTGAAGGGCTCGGTCCTCCGCGGTGAAGTCGAGCATGTCGCTGACCTCGCCGGCCCACAGCATCGTGGCGTTGTGCATGTTGAACGTCAGGGCCGTGGCACCGCAGTAGCGCCCGACCTCGGCCGAGACCCGCGCGTAGTCCGCAAACGACGCGCCGAGGCCGCCGGCACTGGTCGGGACGCACAGCGCCAGCAGGCCGGCTTGCTCGAGGTCCGCGAAGTTCTCGAAGGGGAACGTCGCGTCCCGGTCGTAGCGCACGGCGCGCTCGGTGAACGCTGGGCCCAGGTCGCGCACCCGCTGGACCATCTCCTCCCGCGGGATGGCCGACTGGGTGTCCAGGGTCGCAGTCATGCGCGGCAGTGTCGGTGACAGTCAGAGCATGTGTCAATGCCTCTGACAGACTGCTTTACAAGCGCCCCCGAGGCTGACACACTCCCCGGCCATGGTGATGGCGACCACATTCACCGACGTCGTGGAGGGTGGCGTCTCGTGGCGGGAGTCCGGCGACCCGGCCGGGCCGGCCGCCGTGTTCCTGCACGGCCTCGGCGGAAGACGGACCAACTGGGACCCCCAGCTCGCGTCCCTGAGCGACCTCCGCCGGTGCTGCGCCCTGGACCTGCCGGGGTACGGCGACTCGGCCGGCACGCCCGGCTCGCTCCCGGAGATCGCGGCCGGCATCGCGGCGTGGATCAGCGAGCTGGACGACGGTCCGGTCGACGTGGTCGGGCTGTCGTTCGGCGGCATGGTCGCCCAGCACCTGACCCTCGACCACCCCCAGGTGGTCCGCACCCTGGCGCTGCTGGACACCAGTCCGGCCTTCGGGCTCGACGGGGTCACCACCCCGGAGGGCTGGCTGGACAGTCGGGTCCGCGCCATCCGCGACCCCGAGCCGTCCGCGCCCGGGATCGAGGCCGTCGTGGCGGGCCTGATCGGCTCGCGGGCACCGGCCGACGTGAGGACCACCATGATCGAGTCGATGCGGGCGGTGTCGGCCGCGACGTTGGAGGCAGCCTGTCGAGCGCTGGTTCGGCACGACACGCGCGACCGTCTCCACGAGATCGGCGTCCCGGTGCTGGTGATGGTCGGCGGGGAGGACACCGAGACGCCCCCGTCGTACGCCGGGGCCATCGCCGAGCGCGTCCCGCATGCCGAGCTGGTGGTCGTAGCGGGTGCCGGCCACCTGCTGAACCTCGAGGACGCCCCCACGGTCGACTGGCACCTTCGCCGCCACTGGACCGCAGCGGAGGCGGCCCGATGAGCACTGAGTGGCGCTGGGTCGAGCGGTTCGCCGAGCAGCTCAGCCTCTGCGAGCTCGACTCCTCCGAGCTCTGCGTCGTGCTGTCGGAGACGACCAGCCGGCGGGATAACGTCGAGACCGCCTTCCTGGCGGCCCAGTCGCTGGGCGCGGAGACCTTCCACGTCGTGATGCCGACCCCGGCCAACCCGGGGCCGGTGCCGCTGCGGTCGACCGGCACCAGCCTGGCGCTCCACCAGAACCCCGCCGCGATCGCTGCCCTGTGCCGTGCCGACTTCGTCATCGACTGCACCGTCGAGGGGTTGCTGCACGCCAGGGAGCTCAGGCAGATCCTGGAGTCGGAGTCCCGGGTTCTGATGATCGCCAACGAGTACCCCGAGATCTTCGAGCGGATGCACCACGACGCCGACATGGCCCGGCGGGTGGGCATCGGCTACGACATGCTCTGTGCCGCCGCGACGATGCGCGTCACCTCCGCCGCGGGGACCGACCTCACCGTGCGGCTGGACGGGTCGTTCCGGGCCGGCTCCACCGGGGTCACCGCCGGCCCCGGCAGCATCGCGCACTGGCCGGGCGGCCTCGTGCTGGCGTTTCCGGCCCGCAACAGCGTCGACGGCACCATCGTGCTCGCCCCCGGCGACCTCAACTGCACCTTCAAGTCCGTGGTGCGCAGCCCGATCCGGATGACCGTCAAGGACGACTACGTCGTCGCGGTCGACGGCGACGGCGTCGACGCACGGCAGCTCGCCAGCTACATGGCCGCCTTCGACGACCGTGAGGCCTACGCCAGCTCCCACCTCGGCTGGGGCATGAACCCGGGGGCGCGCTGGGACTACTTCGACCTCTACGACAAGAGCCAGCACAACGCCGTCGAGGCCAGGGGCTTCGAGGGCAACTTCATGTACTCCACGGGCGCGAACGAGACGGCGGACCGGTTCACCCGTTGCCACTTCGACCTGCCGATGCTCGACTGCAGTGTGGAGCTGGACGGCGTACCGGTCGTCACCGAGGGCGTCCTTCAGGGCGACCTCGCCCCCGAGAAGCCGGCAGACCCGCGCGTGCTCGGTCCCACCGTCGCGTCGGAGCGGAACCCGACGTCATGACCTACGAGCCGATCCTGAACGACGAGGGCGCGACCGCGTCGCCTTCGCCGTACCCGGGATGGATGCTCGACGACGAGGGCGCGGCCTACGAGCAGGAGGTGTCCGGGCACTTCCTGACCGCGATGAGCTCACTCGCCGCCACGGTGTGCGTCGTGGCCGCCGCGTCGCCGTCCGGGGACAGGTTCGGCATCACCGCGACCGCCGTCTGCTCCCTGTCCACGGACCCGCCACAGCTGGTGGCCTGCGTGAACCGCAGCTCCAGCATGGCCAAGGCACTCGGCGAGACCGGCTGGTTCTCGGTCAGCATCCTGTCCGGCGAGCAGGAGTCGGTCGCGGCGACGTTCGCCGGCCGCACCGGACTCCAGGGCTCCGACCGGTTCGACGACCAGTCGTGGTCGCGACACACGACGGGCACGCCCGTGTTGGGCGGAGCCTCCGCCGTCTGTGTGTGCCACGTCTCCAACAGCCTCCACCAGGCCAGCCACCTGGTGGTGATCGGACGGGTGCTCGACGTGCTCCTGCCCGACGGTCCCCCACCCGCGCCGCTGATGTACCACCAGCGGCGCTTCACCACGGTGAACGCCGCGATGTTTGCCGACCACTCCGCACGAGAAGGACAGTCATGACCACATCTGCCAGTGACGAGAGTCTCGGCACGTCACACACCAAGCTCAAGCTCATCGACGCGGTGGCGCAGTCGGTCGGGTTCATCGGCCCGGTCTTCTCCATCGCCTTCCTCGTCCCACTCGTCATGGGACTCACCTCCGCCACGGGGCACGGAGCCGGTGTCGCCGCGCCCCTGGCCGTCTTGATCGCCGCGATCGGGGTGCTTGCGTTCGGCTGGATCATCGCGGAGTACGCGCGGCGTATCCATGCGGCCGGATCGCTGTACGACTACGTCACCGACGGGCTCGGCGAGCGCCTGGGCGGAGCCGCGGGCTACGTGTACTACTCCGGCATCGTCACGCTCGGTGCGACGATCCTGATCATCCTCGGCGGCACCATCCACGACACCCTGCTCGCCGAGTTCGGCCACGCCTACCTCTCCGAGCTCGGCTGGGACATCGTGCTCCTGGTGATCGCCGCGGCCACCGTGTTCCTCGGCGTCGCGCTCTCCACGCGAACCCAGCTGACCCTGGCGCTGGTCTCCATCGCCGTGGTCACGGTCTTCTTCATCTACGTGATCATCAAGGTCGGCTCGGACAACGACGTGCCCAGGACGTTCAACCCCTCGAACGCGCCGGACGGCATGACCGGCGTGATCTACGGCGTGCTGTACGGCGTGCTCCTCTTCACCGGCTTCGAGACCGCGGCCAACCTGGGTGAGGAGACCGAGAAGCCGGGCCACGACATCCCTCGAGCGATCCTCTACTCGGTGCTCGGCATCACCGCGTTCTACCTGCTCGGCTCCTACACCCAGGTCGCCGGCTTCGGGTTCAACCTCGACCTCGGCGAGGCGGCGGGGGCGCCGCTGTTCGCCCTGGGCTCGCCCGGCTCGGCGGGCGGCTACGGCTCGGTCGCCGTGGTCCGACTGCTGGAGCTGGTCGTGATGCTGGACATGCTCGCCGTGATGATCGGCTGCGCGACCGCCGGCTCCCGTGGCCTGTTCGCCCTGGGCCGCGACGGCCGGCTGCCGCGCGTGATGGGCAGGTCGTCCAGCCGCGGAACCCCGGTCGTGGCCGGCGGCGTGCTGATGGTGACCTACGTGGTCACCATCGCGATCACCATCTGGTGGACGAGCCTCTGGGAGATTCCTGGGCTGCCGCACTACATCGCCATGTTCACGGTGCTCGCCGGGTACGGGTCGCTGGCGATCGCCGCCATCTACTTCCTGCTGTGCATCGGCGCCCTGCGCGGGCTCGCCGATCACCCGAAGTACTGGGCGGTGATCCTGGCGTCCGTGGTCGGTCTCCTGGTCACCGGCGCGGCGATCTTCGGCGCGGTCTACCAGCAGCCGTCACCGTTGAAGTACATGCCGTACGTGGTGTTGGCGTTCTTCGTGGTGGGCCTGGCCGTGCGCGGGTCGGTGACCGCCAGCCCGAACGAGCCGGTCGACCCCGGCACGCCGGTGAAGCTCTGAGGGTCACGTGACGCGGGTCCTGGTCGACATCTGGCGTCGCAGCGGACGGGTTCTCGGGCCCGTCCTCCGCGACATGTACGCCGGGCGTCCCGGACACTCTCGCCGCCCCTTGTCGCCCACCACCGGAAGAGTCTCATGACCGACCTGATCGACATCGTCTTCCCGGACCTGCTGGGGCTCCTGCACGGCAAGACCGTCCCGGTCCACCGGATCGACCACCCCACGCACTACGCGGTGACCTGCATGGTCCAGGGCCTCGACCTCAACTTCCTGGAGACCGAGGGCTACTCCACCAGCGCCGGCTTCCCGGACATGGAGGCACGGATCGACACCGAGACCATGCGTCCCTGGCTGGACGGCCGGCAGACAGCGATGGCCTACCTGTACCGCACCGACGGTCACCCCCTTCCGTTCGACTCCCGGCGACAGCTCAAGGCCCTCGCCGACCGCTGGGAGGCGGCGGGGTACACGCCGGTGTCCGGCTACGAGATGGAGTTCTTCCTGCTCCAGCAGCTCTCCCCGATGACCCGCCTGCCGGTCCCCGACCACCGGGTGTACGGCGTCGGAACCGGTGCCGACCCCTCCGGAACGCTGGAGGAGATCGGTCGGGCCGCCGAGCACGCCAAGCTGCAGCTCGAAGGGATGAACAGCGAGTTCACTCCGTCGCAGGTCGAGGCGTCCCTGCACTACCAGCCGGTGCTGGCCGCCGCCGACGGCGTGCTGCTCTTCCGCGAGCTGACCCGGTCGGTGGCCAGGTCGCGCGGCATCGACACGACGTTCATGCCCCGCCCGTTCGAGGATGCGGTCGGCAACGGCATGCACGTCAACCTGAGCCTGTGCACCGAGGACGGCGACAACGCCTTCCACGACGCGTCGGACCCCCACCAGCTCAGTGACCTCGCCCGGTTCTTCATGGCCGGTCTGCTGCACCACCACTGCGCCCTCGCCGCCCTGGCAGGGCCGACGGTGAACTCCTACAAGCGCCTGTGCCCCGGCCTGCTCAGCGGCTACTGGGCCAACTGGGGGTACGACAACCGCATCACGTCGGTACGCGTCCCAGGGCAACGCGGACCGTCGACCAGGGTCGAGCACCGGGTCGCCGACGGGAGCGCCTCCCCGCACCTGCTCACCGCGGCCCTGCTCGCCGCGGGCCTGCACGGCGTCGAGGAGAAGCTGCCCCTGCCCGACCCGCAGGTCGGCGACGCGGACGCCGCGCCCAACACCGACCGGCACACCCCGCACTCCCTGGCGGAGTCCCTCGACGCCCTGGCGGCGGACGACGTGCTCTTCGACCTGCTGGACAAGGAGCTGCTGGGCGCGTTCATCGAGCTGAAGCGTCAGGAGAACGACCGCTGGCTGCGCAGCGTGACGGACTGGGAGCAGCGCGAGTACGGACGCGTCTACTGATCCCGGAGATCCCGCGCCGGATGTGCCGCAGGGGCAGGCGAGGACCTTGACGGTGACCGCCCCCATCACTAACGTTCGGATCCAAACGATTATCGACCCGGGAGAACCCCATGCAACCGACGCCCGTTTCCCTCGACCAGGTCGATCTGGCGGACCTCGACGTCTTCGAGCGGGGCGAGGCCTGGGGGATGTTCGACACGCTGCGCCGCGAGGACCCGGCGCACTGGACGGAGGAGCGCGACGGCGGCTCCGGGTTCTGGGCCGTGACTCGGTACGACGACATCGAGCGGATCGACAAGGACCCGGAGACCTTCACCTCCACCAAGTTCACCAACCTCGAGGAGCCTCCCGAGGAGTTCCAGGAGCGCCGCCGCTCGATCCTCGAGACCGACGGACCGCGTCATCTGGCCATGCGCAAGCTGCTGATGCGCGACTTCAGCCCGGCGCAGCTACGGCGCTACGAGGACTTCCTCCGGGGCCTGGCGGCGCTCACCGTCGAGACGGCTCTGCAGCAGGAGGAGATGGACTTCGTCGACGCGATCGCGGCCGACTACCCGATCGCCGTGCTCGCCCGGCTGCTGGACACCCCGGACGAGATGACCTCGAAGCTGGTCGGCTGGGGCAACGAGATCATCGGCTTCTCCGACCCCGAGTACGCCCGCGTGCTGATCGGCTCCGAAGAAGCCCAGCAGTATCGCCACCTGCCCTTCAGCTCTCCGGTCTCACAGGAGATCTACGACTACGGCCGCACGCTCGCCGCCGAGCGCAAGGACGGCGACGGTGAGGACCTGGTCAGCAAGCTGGTGAACCGTCTGCCCGAGGACGGCGTCCCGCTCGCGCAGGAGCAGTTCGACAACTACTTCCTGTTGCTGATCGTGGCCGGCAACGAGACCACGCGACAGGCGATCAGCCACTCGATGAAGGCGCTGATCGACAACCCGGACCAGCTCCAGTGGCTGCGCGAGCACACCGACAAGACCCAGGTCGCGGTCGAGGAGTTCCTCCGCTACGCCTCGCCGGTCTATCACTTCCGGCGTACCGCCACCCGCGAGGTCGAGCTGCACGGCAAGCAGATCAAGGCCGGCGACAAGGTGGTCATGTGGTTCGCCTCCGGGAACCGGGACGAGGCCAAGTTCGAGGACCCCTACGCGTTGCGCCTGGACCGGATGCCGAACGACCACATGTCCTTCGGCAAAGGCCCTCACACCTGCATGGGTTCGAACCTGGCCAGGTTCGAGATGCGCATCCTCTTCGAGACGCTCATCCCGCGCATCGCCGACATCGAGCAGACCGGTGAGCTGACCAGGGTTCGCAGCAACTTCGTCAACGGGATCAAGCGGTTCCCGGTCCGCATCGTCTCCCAGTAGCAGGCGATGGCCGAGACACGCACGACGCTGCGCGAGCACGAGGCCGAGCTCGTGGTGGCCTCGGTGACAGCCGTCGCCGGGGGTGTCCGCGAGCTCCGCCTGGCCGACGAGTCGGGCACCGGGCTTCCGCCGTGGACGCCGGGGGCACACGTCGACCTGGTGCTCGGCGACCTCGTGCGCCAGTACTCCCTGTGCGGGGATCCCACGGACGCGTCGTCGTACACCGTCGCGGTGCTGCGCGAACAGGAGTCGCGCGGTGGGTCGGCGTTCGTCCACGAGAAGCTCGCCGAGGGCTCGAAGGTCACCATGCGCGGCCCCCGCAACCACTTCCCGCTCGTCTCCGCCCCGTCCTACCAGTTCATCGCGGGAGGCATCGGGATCACCCCGCTGCTCCCGATGATCGCGGAGGCCGACGCGTCCGGGGCCGACTGGCACCTGACCTACGGCGGCCGTACCCGCGGCTCGATGGCCTACGCCGACCTCCTCGCCGGGTACGGCGACCGGGTCACCCTCGCGCCGGCCGACGAGGTCGGCCTGCTCGACCTGGCCTGGATCCTGGGCGACCCCGGCTCCGGGACGTTGGTGTACTGCTGCGGGCCGGAGCCGCTGCTCGCGGCCGTCGACGCCGTGTGCGAGAAGGCCTGGCCGCCAGGGGCCCTGCATCTCGAGCGCTTCGCGGCGAAAGCCGCCGACGCACCTGCCGACGGCGAACGCGCCTTCGAGCTCGTCCTCGCGGGGTCCGGAGTCACGCTGCAGGTCCCACCCGACAAGTCCGTCTTCGACGTGATCCAGGACGCGGGCATCAGCGTGCTCGGGTCCTGCCACGAGGGCATCTGCGGGACCTGTGAGCAGGCCGTGCTCGAAGGCGAGGTCGACCATCGCGACTCGGTCCTGAACGAGTCGGAGAAGGCCGCCAACGACGCGATGATGGTGTGCGTCTCCCGCTGCCTCTCCGACCGACTGGTTCTCGACCTGTAGAGAGGGACCCGGATGAGCTCGACACGCCCGCCCGGCGCAGCCGCCGCCGTTCCCACGGACTGCTGGTATGCGCTCGCGACATCGGCCGAGGTCGACCGTCGGCTGCTCGCGGTGCGAGCACTGGGCCGCCCGGTGCTGCTGTTCCGGACGCAGGCAGGGGGAGTCGTGGCCCTCGAGGACCGGTGCGCCCACCGTGCCTACCCCTTGTCGGCCGGTGCCCTCGACGACGACACCGTCAGATGCGGTCTCTGCGGCTTCGTCTACGACTCGGGCGGACGGTGCGTGTCGGTGCCCACCCAGCCCCGGGTCCCGTTCGGCGCGCACGTCGCGGCGTACCCGACGCTGGAACGCGACGGGTTGGTGTGGGCCTGGCTCGGCGAGCCGGGCAGGGCCCGCCTGCACCGCGTGCCGGAGCTGCCCTGGCTGACCGAACCTGGGTGGGCGACTGTGGGAGGAACTGCCGGCATCGACGCCGGGTTCCTGCTCCTGCACGAGAACTTCGCGGACGTCACCCAGGTGCCGTTCGTGGCCCCCGAGATCGCTCCGGCCGCCCTCGCCGACGCACCTCCTCCGCTGGAGGTCGTCGTGACCGAGACGACCGTCGAGCTGGGGCGGACCTTCCCGGCCTCGCCACTGCCCGGCTGGCAGGCGCAGATGCTCGGGGTGGCTGATGCCCAGGGCGCCACCGTGCAGCGTGCCTTCTTCCACTCACCGGCCGTGTGGACCGATCACTGGGACGTCGAGCACGGCGCCGGTACCGCCCGCATGCGCTTCACGCAGCTGGTCACCCCCGTGGACGGCCGACGGAGCCACCTGCACTGGCGGGTGAGCCGCGACTTCGCCATCGACGACCCCGCCGCGGACGAGCGCATGCACTCGATGTTCGGCGACTACTACGAACGGGTGCAGGCGGCGATGGAGACCGCCCAGGCCGTGCTCGATCTCGACGGCCCGGGTCGGGAGGTCAACGTCGCTGCCGACGTCGCCGCCCTCCGGGTCCGCGAGATCGTCCGCGGCATGCTGGCCGACGAGGGCCAGGCGTTCGCGCGCGACCAGAACCGTCCGTGACCTCGATCAGACCCAGCCCCCTTCGCCACCGATGTCAGGAGACCCCGTGCCCGAGCTGAAGGGCTTCGCCCCGCCCTACACCGCGACCGGTCGCAGTGCGCTCATCCCCGAGCCCCCGTGGTTCTACAGCGGTGACCTGCTGACCGTCGAGTACCGCACAGACCCGGAGAAGGTTCGCGCGATCCTCCCCGAGGAGGTCGAGCTCGCGGCCGAGGATCCCGGTGCGGTGGCCTTCATCTGGGCGGACTGGCAGTCCTGTTCCTCGGGTGGTGCCGAGCTCCTGGACCCGGCCCGGTCCCAGTACAAGGAGGCCTTCGCGGTCGTCCGCTGCCGCTACCGGGGCACGACGTACTCGCGGTGCGTGCTGATCTGGGTGACCACCGACTTCGCGATCGCTCGTGGCGTCCACCAGGGCTACCCGAAGAAGCTCGGCTCGATCCATCAGACCCGGCCGATGCCCTTCGGCCAGGGAGCACCCCGGATCGAGCCGGGGGGCCGGTTCGGCGCGACCCTCGCGGCGTACGACCATCGGCTGGCCCAGGCCGTCGTCACGTTGACCGAGACGAGCGAGACCAACGGGTTCGTCAACGCCCTGCCGATGCTGCACCACCGACAGGTCCGCCCGATCGAGCGAGGTGCCGACGGCTGGGCGCTCGACGAGGTGCTCACCATGAGCGGCGTCGGGTTCGAGCACGGCCAGGCGTGGCAGGGAGAGGCGACCCTCGATCTCTACGACTCACCCTGGGACGACGTCGCGTCGACACTGCCAGTGCGCGAGATCATCGGTGGCTACTTCATGCAGGTCGGTACCAGCTGGGACGGCGGCACGACCCTCGCCCACCGCTGAGCCACAGGCCCCTACAGGTGGTAGGCGTACTCGCGGAACTCCCAGTCGGTGACGAAGTGGGCGAACCGCTCCACCTCGTTCCGCTTGTAGGCCAGGAACGAGTCCACGAAGAAGTCGCCGAGCACCTCCCGGAGCGACACGTCCGCCTCGAGAGCGTCGAGCGCCTCGGGGAGGCCCTGGGGGAGCATCGGCGCCATAGCCGGGTCATAGCCGTAACCCTCCAGCGGAGGCGGCGGCTTGAGCTCGTCGCGGACGCCCAGGTAGATCGCCGCGCCGACGGCCGCCATCGCCAGGTAGGGGTTCGCGGTCGCATCACCGAGCCGAACCTCCATCCGGGTCGAGCCACCACGCTCAGGTGGGATGCGCACCATGGCGCTGCGGTTGTCCAGGCCCCAGTCCACCAACCAGGGCGCCAAGGTGTCCGGTCCGAAGCGCTTGTAGGAGTTGATGGTGGGGTTGAGGATCGCGGCCAGAGCCGGCGCGTGTGCCAGGACGCCGGCGATCGCCTGTTGTCCTGTGGCCGACAGGCCGTGATCCCCTTCCGGGTCGCCGAAGACGTTCGTACCGTTTTCGTCCACCAGGGACACGTGCAGATGGAAGCCGCTCCCGCCCTCGTCGTTGAAGGGCTTGGCCATGAACGTCGCGAGCATGCCCTCGTGACGGGCGATCTCCTGGACCGCCGACTTCATCCGGAAGGCACGGTCCGCGGCGTCGAGCAGCTCGGAGTGGAGCAGGTTGATCTCGAACTGGCCACCGCAGAACTCGTGGTTGGCAGCAGTGACCCGCAACGACGCATCGCGCATGTAGCGCAGCATCGTGAGCAGGACGCCCTTCGGATCCCCCTTGCGGCCGACGACGTAGACGTTCCCCGGTGCGTCGGCGTATCGCTTCCACCCGTGGGGCGACGCCTCGTCCTGCTCGAGCAGGTAGAACTCGAGCTCGGGCCCGACGACCGCGCCCAAGCCCAGCTCGCCCAGCCGCCCCGAGACGCGGCGAGCCAGCTCGCGCGGCGACTCCCCGGCTGCCTGACCACCCAGCACGGTGGTGTCGGCCAGGCACCACAGCGCTCCCGGCTCCCACGGGAGGTCGGTCAGCGTCTCGAGGTCGGGGCGCGCGCTGATGTCGGGAAGGCCGGCCTCGAGTCCGCCCTGCACCGGGACGACGTCGCCCATGGGGGAGGTGTGGTAGACCGCCCGACAGAACGCGATGCCGTGGTCGAGCGCCGTCTCCAGCTCCTCCAGGAGCACGTCGCGGCCGCGGTCCACGCCGATCAGATCGGCGTAGGACACGCGGATCACGTCGATGCCGCGCGAGCGCAGGTCGTCGATCAGGGCGGGGACGTCGGTGCTCGGCATCTGGGACCTCGTTGATGGGCAAGTTTGTTCGGGACCGAACGATATCGGGGAGAGTAGTGCCCGCCCGACGTTCTGGGAAGACCCGGGAATCCCCGCCATCCGGATCGTCTCAGAGTCTGTGGCGATCGGCACGGCACCTGTGCCAATATGTTCGCATCCAAACGAAAGGGTCGACCGGATGCGTGTCCTCTTCGTCCAGCACGACCACACGTCGCCGGTCGGGCCCGTGGGCGCGCGTTTCGAGCACCACGGGTACGACGTCGACGAGCTGCTGGTGGTGCCGGCGGGACGGTTCGACGATCCCAGCGTGCACGTCGACTTCCCGGACCCCTCGACGTACGACGTGCTGGTGCCGATGGGCTCGCCGTGGTCGGTGTACGACGACGCGCTGATCGGCTCGTGGGTTCGTCCCGAGCTGGAGTTCCTACGGCGGGCGCACCAGTCGGACGTGCCGGTACTGGGCATCTGCTTCGGGGGCCAGGCTCTCGCTGCCGCGCTCGGAGGTGCCGCGGTTCCTGCGGGAGCGTCGGAGGTCGGGTGGTACGAGGTCGACACGACCGCCCCCGAGATCGTGGAGTCCGGGCCCTGGTTCCAGTGGCACCACGACCGATGGGACGCGCCGCCGGGCGCGCGGACTCTCGCCACCACGGCGGTCAGCGAGCAGGCGTTCGTCGTCGGCAGGAGCCTGGCGGTCCAGTTCCACCCGGAGCTGACGCCGGACACACTCCGCGGCTGGCTGGACAACGGGGGCTCGCGCTACCTGGAGTCTCACGGGCGGGACGCCGCGGAGCTGGTCGAGCAGACCGAGCGCCTGGCCGGGTCGGCCGAGCTGCGTGCACACCGGCTGGTCGACAGGTTCCTCGACCTCGTGGCCGGGCGGATCGCTCCGCGAGGCACCCGCGACCGGGCCTCCTAGGTCGCGACCATGACCAGGACGCACCGCGACCCGATCGCCTCGAGCGCCGGCTCTTCGTCGGGTGCGCTGAGCCGCTACGCGGCAGCGACGGCCGCGGCCGAGCAGCAGGGAAGCGCGTCGGGCGACTTCACCCTGGACGCCACGGAGCAAGCGGTCGCGGAGCGTCTGCAGGGCATGGAGATCGACATGTCGGCGATGGCCGTGGTGTCCAACGTCTACCGCGCGGCCAACGCCCTGCGCAACCACCTCGAGCGGACCGTCCTGACCAAGCACGGGCTCACCTGGACCGGGTGGGTGGTGCTCTGGGTGATCTGGATCTGGGGCGAGATCGAGAGCCGCCACGTGGCCGCCGAGGCGGGCGTGTCCAAGGGCACTCTCACCGGCGTCCAGAAGACGTTGGCAGCCAAGGGGCTGGTCGACCGGACCGTCCACCCGGACGATGCGCGTCGTGTCCTGTTGTCGCTGACCGAGGAGGGGGAGCGGCTGATGGCCGCGGTGTTCCCCGAGTTCAACGGAGTCGAGGCCTGGATGACCACCGAGCTGTCCGGTGCCGAGAAGCGAGAGCTGGCCCGTGGGCTACGCGCCCTGGTGCAACGGGCCGAGGAGGCCTGAGTCCGTCGGCAGGCGATGACGGCGGCGAGAGGAGTACGCCGCGGCCGCGGTCACGAACGCCCCGAAGAGACCGAGCTGGACCGGATCGGAGTCGATCGTGTCCTCGGGGTGCCACTGGACGCCCAGGAACCAGCCCGGGCCGTCGGGCCGGACGGCTGCCTCGACCGTGCCGTCCGCGGCGGTGGCCACCACGGTGAGTCCTGCGCCGAGGCGACGTACCCGCTGGTGATGGAAGCAGGAGACGCTCGGCTCCAGGCCGGTCACCGTCGCCAGCTCCGAGCCGGGACGGACCTGGAGCTGGTGCACGACCTGGGTGTGGGGCGCCGTCATGTGCTGCTCGAGATCGCCGCCCAGGGCCACGTTGACCAGTTGGAGACCGCGACAGACCGCGAGCAGTGGGGTGCCGGTCTGCAGTGCCCAACGAGCGACCGCCAGGTCGAAGGCGTCCTGCTCCCCGTCCACGCCGTAGACCGCGTCGTCGGTGATGGTCTCGCCGTACAGCTGCGGTGAGACGTCGCCACCACCCGGAAGCAGCACGGCGTCCGCGAAGCCGAGCCGACGATCCACCTCGGCGGGGTCGGGTTCGCCGTCGGGTGCCCAGGGATGGATCGTGAGCGGCTCTCCTCCCGCCCGCAGCACGCCCTCGGACAAGGCGCGGGCGCTGCTCAGGGCGCGATAGCGGTGGGCCGAGGCCGTGGTCGAGAACCGAGCCGGCATCACCACGAGCGGCGGTGTGGACATCTTCTTGACGGCTCCCGTACGACGGCAATAACGTTTGTATCCGAACGATATCTGTGTTGCGATGCCCTGACCAGCCCTTCCGGCCCGCGACCCCTCAGCCGCGGCCCCCACGGAGGCAACCATGACCACTGCGAACGTCGCCGGCGTCGACGTGGACACGCGGCACTGGATCGGCGGACAGCGCGTCGAGAGCGCCGCCACGTTCGACGACGTCTCACCCCTGGACGGCCAGGTGATCGCCACCGTCAGCCGCGGGGGCCAAGCGGAGGTCGAGGCTGCTGTGGCGGCCGCGGGGAGCGCTTTCCCGACCTGGGCGTCCACGCCGGCCGCCGAGCGTGCCGCCATCCTGAACCGGGTCGCCGACGGGGTCGAGAAGCGGATCGAGGACCTCGCCCAGGTCGAGACGCGCGACAACGGCTCCTTG
>JAICSK010000267.1 GCA_025936915.1 Nocardioides sp. | reverse complement strand
TCGGAGCCGCGGGGAGGCGGGTCATGAACTCCTCGGTCCGGCTGGCGTAGTTGAGGTGGACCGCGATGATCTTCGAGGGCTCCGTCGGAGGCAGGTGCTGGGCCTGGTCGACGCCGACCTCACGACCGTCACCGGCGACCAAGACGTCGCCACGCCGTTCGACCTGCACCGCGGCGCCATCGAGCAGGATGCGTCGGTACTCCGTCACCTTCGCCTCCTCAGCCCGCTGCGGTGAGGTCGGGGCCGCCGTTCTGACGGACGTAGTCGGGATCCGCGGGCGTCCGCTGCGGAGCCGGGAAGCCGCCGTCCGGCCGGTCGAACCACAGGTGCACCTGGCCGGTGCCGATCGAGTTCTCGTACTCGCCGTACTGTCGGGCCTGCGCCCTGCAGTCCTCCTCACCGAGCGCGCCGATCATCATCAGGTAGTGGGCGAACATCGACTCGGGCCGGTAGCGCATGAACTCCGGCATCGTGTCCAGGACCCGCTTGTGGTCACCGTCCTTGAACCACGAGATGCGCTCGAGGTCGGCGGCGTAGGCCTCCGGGGTGCGGATGTGGGCGGGGTCGCTGGCCTCGTGGTCGCGCAGCTGACGCAGCTTCCAGAAGGTGTGTGACAGTGCGCCCGACCCGAGCAGCAGCACCGTGCGGTCGGTCGCGGCGATCGCGTCCCCGAGGGCGCGGCCGGCACGGAGGAAGTCCTCCGTGTCACCGGTCTGCGCCACGCTGACCGAGATCCAGCGCTTGTCGAGGCCCTCGCCGAGGAACTTCCAGAGGTTCAACGTCGCGTAGTAGAGCGGCAGGAAGGGGTCGTCGATGGCGGTGACCCACGTGCTGTGCTCCGCGTCGGCCGCCGCCATCGCGTGGGCGAGCTCGGGGTCACCACGCCAGTCGTACGGGATGCGGCACATGCCCCGCGGGAGCTCTTCGGCGGTGAACAGGCCGGCCCGCCGGTCCTGTGCGGTCACCACGAACTCCACGGTCGTGAACCAATGGGAGTCGAGCACCACCACGGTGTCGTAGTCGAGGGTCTCGAACACCTCCTCCCTGAGCTGTCGCAGCCCGGGCACCAGCGAGATCTCCCGGCCCTCGTTGAGCTCCAGCCGGGTCTCCGGCGGCAGCATGATCGTGGGTACGTGCGCGAGGATCCCGGCACCGACCACCTCACCCATGGGTCACTCCCATCCTCTCGGGGCGTAGACCGAGTTCTTGACGTCACAGTAGAAGTCGAACGACCAGGTGCCGCCCTCACGGCCGATGCCCGACCGCCCGCTCCCCCCGAACGGCGCAGACAGGTCACGCACGAAGAAGCAGTTGATCCACACCGTCCCCGCCCGCACCCGCGACGCAACCCGTTCGGCGCGGTCTCGGCTGCCCGTGGCGATCGTGGCGGCCAGCCCGTAGTCGGTGTCGTTGGCCATGGCCAGACCCTCGTCTTCGGTGCGGAAGCGCTGCAGGGTGAGCACCGGCCCGAACACCTCCTGGCAGGTGATCTCCATGGCCCTGTCGACGCCCTCGAAGACGGTCGGTCGGTAGTAGAAGCCGCCGGTCTCCTCGTTGAGCTCGGTGTTCGGCGCTCCGCCGAGGATCACCCGGGCACCCTCGGCTCGCGCGCGTCGGACGAAACCGTCGACGCGGTCCAGGTGGGTCCTGCCGACGAGAGGTCCGATGTCGACGGAGTCGTCGCGCGAGTCGCCCTGGACCAGGGTCGCGGCCCGCTCGAGGAAGCGCTGCCGGAACTCGTCGTAGATCCCGTCCTGGACGAGCATCCGGACGGCTGCGAGGCAGACCTGCCCGGAGTTGTCGAACTGCTCGATCGCCAGGTCGACGGCGAGGTCGAGATCAGCATCGTCGAAGACCAGCAGCGGAGACTTCCCGCCGAGCTCGAAGCTCACCGGAGTGACGTTGCGGGCGGCGGACTCCGCGATCATGACCGACGTCGGCACCGAGCCGGTGAAGCAGATACGCCGTACGCCGGCATGGGCCACCAGGGGCGCCCCCGCCTCCGTGCCGAGGCCTTGGACCACGTTGAAGACGCCGTCGGGGAGACCCGCCTCGTGGGCGATGTCGGCGAACAGCGACGCGGTGAGAGGCGCCCACTCCGGCGGCTTGGCGACCACGGTGTTGCCGGCTGCCAGGGCCGGTCCGATCCGCCAGGTCGCCAGCATGAGTGGCGCGTTCCACGGGGTGACGATCGCGGTGACGCCGGCGGGGTCCCAGCTGACGTGGTTGCGATGCCCGCGAGTGTCGAAGTCGGGGTGGGACAGGGCCAGGAAGTGGTCGGCGAAGAAGCGGATGTTCATGGCCACGCGAGGCATCACGCCGCGCCGGTGCGATCGCAACAAGGAGCCGTTGTCGCGCGTCTCGACCTGGGCGAGGTCCTCGATCCGCTTCTCGACCCCGTCGGCGACCCGGTTCAGGATGGCGGCACGCTCGGCGGCCGGCGTGGACGCCCAGG
>JAICSK010000169.1 GCA_025936915.1 Nocardioides sp. | reverse complement strand
GCACCAGGCTGCCTTGCTGATGATGGCGAACTGGGTCTATGGCATCGAGATCCTCAAGTCCGGTGAGTTGATCAAGAAGGTTGCGGGTGAACCCCATCGATCGTGGCGAGCCACTGCACCCGACCAGAGACAGTTCACAGCCGAGACCCTCCAGGACTCGTACGAATCGCTGACCTGAAACGTCGAGTCCACGTCTGGGAGCAGGCGCGCCTGACCGGGTTGCGCTCGCTGACAGCCGGACCGATAAAAGTTCGCTTCGCGGCGGCAAGACACACGGATGCGAACGCACAGGCCACCGCCCGGCGCCTTGCCGACACGAGATCGTGCCAAGAGCACCTGCAGCGAGGTGGCGTCTCCACCGGCGGACTTCAGTCACCCCAACGTAAACCAGCGCACCCTTCGGCGCATCGGCCGCAAAAGCGAACACCTTCTGCACCCGAACGTCGGCCTCGGCGCTTATCACGAGCCGGGTTATCATCCGAGGCTGGTATGTATGGTCGATAGTGCCGGGCCTTGTGTACCGGCAATCGGAGATTCTTTGGTGCCAATCCTGGATATCAGCGAAGTCAAGCCCTGGCAAGTCGCCTACAAACCCCTTGGGGTCGGTCGGCAATTGAGTCGTGCCATCCGTCGCCTCGCGAAACGCCGCCCACGCGAACTCATCGATAAGGCCAGCCCAAGGCACTGATGCGTTGCGCCAATTTATCAACCGAGGAGACAGTAATGCCCCGTCGTCAAGCCGCCTGATGTGGCCATTGCAATTCTGGCAGCGTGAGCCGAGCGCATCGACGAATTCGAGAACTATGAAACGCGGAGGGCCAGGTGAGTTGGAAACACCTCAGGCACTTCACGACGTGAGCCGAGGGGCTGGCGGCTGTGAGGTCCACTGTAAACCTCCCGCCAGGCTGGAGGGAGGCGACACCGGGTAGGTGACGTTCCATGCGAGCGTGATACCTATATCGCGGACAACGCCATCGAACTTGGCGAGGATAGCGACGATGTGAGGCTGCTCTTGGAGCGATGGGATGGGGACGGGTGCTCATCCAACATCGGCTTCCGCAGTGACGTAACCGACGCGTGAACCGGTTGGTCCCCCAGCTCCACCAAGCGAAGGCCGAGGCTCGACGAATAGAACTCTGGCACCCGTTGATGTCACGACGCTGGCAGGTGGAACCGGACGTACCCGTGGGCGGAGACGGGTTGTCGTGCTACGTTCCAACCGCTCCACGCGAAGGGCTCGCCACGAGCGACCGAGGTAAACCATGAGCAAGCCGACGATGTTGGCCGTCGACGACGACCCGCAGGTGCTTGCGTCCATCTCGCGCGACCTCCGGTCGCGCTATGCGGGCGAATACCGGATCATGCGAGCTTCCTCGGGCGAGCAGGCCCTCGAGGTGCTTGCCGAGCTCGCGCTGCGGGCCGGCCCGGTGGCGATGGTGCTCTCTGACCAGCGGATGCCGGGCATGACGGGCGTGCAGCTGCTCACCCGCGCCCGTGAGCACGCACCCGACGCCAAATTCTTGCTGCTCACGGCCTACGCCGACACCGACGCTGCGATCGCGGCAATCAACGAGGTCGGGCTCGACTATTAACTGCAGAAGCCCTGGGACCCGCCGGAGGAACAGCTCTTCCCCGTCATTGACGACCTGCTGGGTGACTGGCGGCAAGGCCACCCCGACGACGCCGGCGAACTGCGGGTGGTGGGTCATCGCTGGTCGCAGGCCAGCCACGAGCTGAAGACCTTCCTTTCCCGTAACCATGTGCCGTACCAGTGGCTCGAGCTGGAGCGTGACGATGAGGCCCGGCGGCTCGCCGATCTCGCCGGCGCCGGCGTGACAGACCTGCCGCTCGTGATCGTTCCAGACGCCGAGCCGTTGCGCGCGCCGAGCACTCTAACGCTCGCCGAGGCCCTGGGGCTGCGCACCCGCGCAGAGCAGCCGCTGTACGACCTGTGCATCGTCGGTGCCGGCCCGGCGGGTCTCGCTGCAGCGGTGTACGCCGCCTCGGAGGGACTACGGGCGGTGGTGGTGGAGAAGGAGGCGCCCGGCGGCCAGGCCGGCCAGAGCGCATCGATCCAGAACTACCTCGGCTTCCCCAAGGGCCTGTCCGGCGCCGACCTGGCCCGCCGCGCAACAGCTCAGGCAAGCCGCTTCGGTGCGGAGATGCTGCTGGCCCGCGACGTCGTTGGTATCGAGACCCGTGGTCCGGTCCGGGCCGTGCGCTTTGCCGGTTCCGACGACATCGAAGCCCGCGCCGTGCTCATCTCGAGCGGAGTCTCCTACCGCCGGTTGCAGGGCCCCGGTCTGGAGGAGCTCGCCGGTCGTGGCGTCTTCTACGGCTCTTCGGCGGGCGAGGCGGTCCAGTGCCAAGGCGACGACGTCTACGTCGTCGGGGCCGCGAACTCGGCAGGTCAGGCCGCGCTGAACTTCGCCCGCTACGCCAAGCGCGTCGTCATGCTGGTGCGCGGCGCGCGGCTCGAGGATTCGATGTCCATGTACCTCGTCGCCCAGATTCAGGCGACGGACAATATCGAGGTGCGGCTCGGCGCCTCGGTCGTGGCCGCTCGCGGCACCGAGCACCTGGAGGCAATCTCGATTGCGACGGGCGCCGGGTCTCTGGAGGAGGCATCGACGAATTGGCTCTTCGTCTACATCGGTGCACAGCCACGCACGGACTGGCTCGGCGATGCCGTCGTCCGCGACGGGCACGGCTTCATCGTCACGGGCAACGACCTCCTCGCGTCGTCGAACTTGAGGGCGTGGCCGCTGGCCCGCACGCCGTACGCCCTCGAGTCCAGCGTGCCCGGTGTCTTCGCCGCGGGCGACGTCCGGCTCGACTCCATGAAGCGGGTCGCGTCGGCGGTCGGCGAAGGCGCCATGACGGTTTACCTCGTCCACCGTTACCTGGCGTCGATGTGATCACCAGGTCGGAGCTGCGCAGCCTCGCGCTGTTCGAGAAGGTCACGGAAGAAGAGCTGCAGGATCTTCTCGCCCGCGGCGGTGAAGTCGTCTTCAACGCCGGGGACGAGCTGTGGGTGCAGGGCGGTCCGGCGGAGTGCTGGTGGGTGGTGCTCGAGGGGCGCGTCGACCTCGTCCGCCTTGCGGGCCACGAGGAGACCCGGGTTGGCGCGATGGCCCAGCCGGGGCAGTGGGCCGGCGGTTTCACGGCTTGGGACGAGCACGCCGTCTACCTGGCGAACGGTCGCGCCGCCACCGACGGGCGCGCCCTGCGCGTTTCTTCCACTGATCTCAAGGAGTGGGCCAGCGCCCGCGATCCCTTCGGTGCCCACCTCATCGAGGGAGTGTTCCGGACCGCGCGCACCGTCGAGTCTGCGGCGCGGCAGCGTGACGCTCTGGTGGCGCTAGGCACCTTGTCCGCCGGCCTCGCCCACGAGCTGAACAATCCGGCGGCGGCCGCCACACGTGCGGTCCATGCGCTCGACGGCGCCAGCGGGCGGCTGCTCGACACGTTGGGCGGGCTCACCGCGAATGACGTCACGGCGAGCCAGTTGGGGGAGCTCGACGTCCTGCGGCGCGAGCTCACGGCCACGCCTCGTGCCCCGCTGAGCCCGATGGCGCTTGCCGACCTGGAGGAAGAGCTCACCGACTGGCTCGACGACCACGACGTCGCCGACGGCTGGCAGCTCGCCGGGCCGCTGGCGGCGGCCGGTATAGATGCGGCCTGGTGTGAGCGCGTGGCGCACATCCTCGACGGCTCCCCGGCCGCCGGTCTGGCCTGGCTCACAAGCACGCTGAGCGTCAGCAACCTGCTCTCGGAAGTGAACGAGTCCACGCGCCGGATCTCCGAGCTGGTGGGTGCGATCAAGAGCTACTCCCAGATGGACCGTGCCTCGGTTCAGCAGACGGTGGTCTCCGAGGGGCTCGAAAGCACCCTGGTCGTGCTCCGTCACCGCATGCCGCCCGGCGTCACCATCGTCCGCGACTACGCCCCCGACACCCCGCCGATCGAGGCGATCCCCGCCGAGCTCAACCAGGTGTGGACGAACTTGATCACCAACGCCCTGGACGCGATGGACGGCACCGGCGTCCTGCGACTGTCCATCCGGCCCGAGCGCGACGGCGTCGTGGTGGCTGTCGCGAACACCGGCAGCTGGAGCGACCCGACGTCACGGGAGCGAGCGTTCGAGCCGTTCTTCACCACCAAGGGGGTGGGGCAGGGCACTGGCCTCGGTCTCGACATCTCCCGGCGCGTCGTCGTCGGGCGGCACGGCGGCGAAATCAGCATCGACCTGCCCCCAGGTGAGACCGTCCTACGGGTGTGGTTGCCCCGGCACGCCATGGAGGCACGACGCGTATGACCGACCAACCGCACATCGCGCAGCAGAGCCTGTCCACCGAGGCCGCCCGGCTGCTGGCCACCACCACCAAGTCGGCCCCGCAGTACATCGGGAGCAGCCCTCGTTGGTTCATGCAGTTCCTGCCGTGGCGGGCGCTCGAGGCCGGCACGTTCCGCATCAACCGGTTGCGGGTCACCGCGCCGCCGGGACGCCTCGTGCCGATCGTGGACCAGGGCGCGGAGACGTCGATCACGAGCACCGCCTTGCGGTCGGTGCCGGCGCTGCAATACGTGGCCGAGGACTTCCTGACGACGATGGCGCACGCGATGAGCGTTGAGCAGTACCCCGCCGGTGCGCAGGTCCACGACGGCGACGGCGAGTCGCGCTTCGTCATCGTCGTCTCCGGCAAGATCGAGGCGCTCGATCAGGACCCGCACGGCATCACCGTCCGCCGCGCGCTGCTCGGCCGCGGCTCGCACCTCGGCCAGGAGACGCTTGACGCCGAGCTGACGCCGACACCGAGCATCCGCGCCGTGACCCCCGTGACCCTGCTCGTCATGACCCGCTCCCGGTGGGAGGCACTGACGGCCGACCAGACGGACATCCGGGTGCTGTGCGCGACCGGCCGCCAGGCCCCGCCGGGAGTGAACGACTTCGGCGAGCAGGTCCCGGACGTGCAGTCGGGCCACGAGGGCGAGGTCGACGTCCCGCGCACGTTCGTCGACTACGACCACACGCCGCGCGAGATCGGGTTGAACCTCGTACAGACGGTGCTGCAGATGCACACCCGCGTCACGGACATCTACAACTCCCCGCACGACCAACTCGACCAGCAGATGCGTCTGACCGTCGAGGGCATGCGTGAGCGCCAGGAGTGGGACCTCATCAACGACCCGCAGACCGGCCTGCTGGGGCAGGTGGCCGAATCAATGCGCATCCCGACCCGGCTCGGCGCACCGACCCCGGATGACTTCGACGAGATGCTCAGCCTGGTGTGGAAGGAGCCCGCCTTCTTCCTCGCGCACCCCCGAACGATCGCCGCGTTCGGCCGGGAGTGCACCCGGCGCGGGGTCCCGCCACCCACGGTGCAGATGCACGGCTCGCCGTTCCTCACCTGGCGTGGCGTGCCGATCGTGCCGACCGACAAGCTCGCTGTGAACGCCCGCGGCGCGTCGCACCGCACCCAGGTGCTGCTGCTACGCGTCGGTGAAGAGCGGCAGGGCGTCGTCGGGCTGCACCAGCCCGGGCTGCCCGGCGAGGACCCCTGCGTGCCGAGCATGTCCATCCATCCCATGGGGATCAATCATCAGGCCGTCGCGTCCTACCTGCTGTCGCTGTACTCATCGGTCGCCGTGATGGCCGACGACGCGGTCGCCGTGCTCACCGACGTCGAGGTCGCCCGGTATCACAACTATGAGTGATGCGTCCTCGTCGTACTACTTCCTCGACGAGGCGCGCGCAGGCAAGGCCGGTCTCCCGAGCTTCGTTCACGAGGGGACGGCGACCGGCGACGTCAGGGCCGCCCGCGCAGACTTCCCCGCCCTGCACCAGCGGGTCAACGGCCATCCGCTCGCGTGGTTCGACAATGGGGCCACGACGCAGAAGCCCCGCGTCGTGCTCGAGGCCATGACCCGCTTCTATGAACGGGACAACAGCAACGTCCATCGCGGCGCGCACACTCTGGCGGCGCGCGCGACCGATGCGTATGAGGACGCGCGGGCGACGGTCGCCCGGCTGCTGGGAGCGTCGAGCCCGCAGGAGATCGTCTTCGTTCGCGGCACCACCGAGGGCGTCAACCTGTTGGCCAACACTCTGGGCCGGTCGCGGGTCGGCGCCGGCGACGAGATTGTGCTCACCACCCTCGAGCACCACGCCAACATCGTCCCTTGGCAGCTCCTCGCCCAGTCCGTGGGCGCGCGTCTGCGCCCGGTGCCGGTTGACGACTCCGGCCAGGTGCAGCTGGACGCCTACGCCGCACTGCTGACCGAGAGGACCAAGATCGTCGCGCTCAGCCACGTCTCCAATGCCCTCGGCACCGTGTTGCCCGTCGACTCGATGATCGCGATGGCCAAGGCGCGTGGCATTTCCGTCGTGGTCGACGGGGCGCAGGCGGTCGCGCACCTGCCCGTCGACGTGACCGCGCTCGGCGCCGACTTCTATGTCTTCTCGGGCCACAAGATCTTCGGTCCGACGGGCATCGGAGCGGTGTACGGCCGCCGCGACCTGCTCGCGGAGCTGCCCCCTTGGCAGGGCGGCGGCAGTATGATCCGCGACGTCACGTTCGAGCACACCACCTTTTCGGGGCCGCCCGCCCGCTTCGAGGCCGGCACCCCGTCCATCGGCGACGCGGTCGGCCTCGGCGCTGCACTCCGGTATGTGCTCGCGCTCGGGCTACCGGCCATCGCGGCTCGCGAGGACCGGCTCGCGCGGCTCCTCACCGACGTTCTATCCGACATTCCAAGGGTGCGCCTCATCGGCACCGCGGCGCACAAGGTTGCGGTCGCGTCCTTCGTCGTAGAGGGCATGCGCACCGACGACATCGGCCGCGTCCTCGACGAGCATGGCATTGCGGTGCGATCCGGACATCACTGTGCGCAGCCCGCGCTACGCCGCTTCGGTGTGGAAAGCAGCGTTCGGGCGTCTTTGGCGTTCTACAACACTGAGGACGAGATACACCGCCTCGGCGCGGTGCTGCGCCGAATGATGCGGACTGACGATGTCAAGCACTGGGGAGCAACGGTGAAGAAGGGGGATCTATCCTCCTCGGCGTAGGCGGCCATGTGTGCGTGCGCTGGTTCACCCGCCATGGCGAAGGACCGTTCTTGGCCTGCTCGTTCTGACTCGTTACCGCCCGTCGCCTCGCCGGCAGCAGGTCATCACTTCAGGCGACCAGTGACATGGAGTCGGACCTCTGACCAGGTGGTCACCCAGATGAAACCGATGGTCGGCGACTTCGACAGTGGCGACCGCCGACATCCTCGACTCGCCGGCGTCGAGCGCGTTGGTGATCGCTGCGTGCCGCAGAGAGTGCGGACTTATGTGCCTCGCGATCCCGCCGCTTTGGCGATGCGGCGGACCATGCGGTAGACGTCGCGGCGGTCGATCGGCTTTCCGGACTCTGGCCGAAGGACGAGCGGCCCGGTGATGCGGTCGCCCGGCAGGCCTCGAGCGCCTTCAGCACCGGGACGGTGCCGGCATGGCGGCGAGCTGGGCGGGTGTCATGACCTCAGGTTGCAACGGCAGAACCGCCGTCGCGGTCGTCGTGCTTGTGGTGGTGCTGGTCATCGGAGCCTTCGGCGGCCTGCCGACGAGGCCCGGTCACGGACCGCCGCGCACGGCGAGGCCACTCGAGCGACGCTAACGCCGTCACGTCGCCCGGTGCCGCGGGGATGCGAGGGGCGGGGTCGGGTCACCGATCTCGACCCGCTCGGAGATTTCGATGAGCAGCAGCACATCACACCGCATGGCGCCCAGGTGAGCAAGGTGCCGGACGTCCCACCGGCCTTAGAGTATCCAGGGCGCAATTCGCGCCCCGGAGTGTGACCCACGCACACG
>JAICSK010000059.1 GCA_025936915.1 Nocardioides sp. | reverse complement strand
CAAGGGCCATTCCGTTCTTGTCGTCGGGCTGTAGGAACCCAACGGTCCCTTTCAGGGTTCGCGTCTTGCGGTCGGTAACAATCGCAAGCGAGCACTCGATCCTCTCCTTGGACGCGAGTCCAAAGGTTCCCACCATCTCCGACGTGCTCTTGTCCCGGGTCTGCTGCCTGTACTGAATCGACTTCAGCTTCTCGTAGGGAGACAGGAAGCCGCTCCCGATCCGGATGAAGCCACCATCGAAGATGGAGACGTCGTGACCGCCGAACTTCTTCTCGATCACGAGGTTGCCAGCCTGTGCCTTGCCCGCTTCGAGCTGCGACTTCTGAGCCTCGACCTTGCCTTCGATCTTGTCGCGTGCCTCGCGGAGCCAACTCTTCTTCTCGTCGCTCACGCGACCGATCCTCGCTCAGCTCGTGGCAGTTGTGTAGAGCGAAGAGGCTGCCGTCCCACCTCTCTCCGTACGGAGCTACCTGTGAGGGAACATCAGCGGCGGTTCGACGCGGCACGGGCGCGCAGGATGAGTGTGCTGCGGCCCCGGCGGCGGGATCATGGACGAGCGGACGCCGAGCGCGCGCGAAAACCGCAGGCAACCGATCGGCGGGTGAGGTCGTTTGGTGAGCATGGGCCGAGACGCGGCGTCGGACGCCGCCTTCACCGAGTTCGCGGTCGCGAGCCGGGCCCGGTTGCGCGGCACGGCGTACCTGCTGTGCGGCGACTGGAGTCGGGCGTCCGACTACGTGCAGGAGGGCCTGATCCGGGTGTACGTCGCCTGGCCACGGCTGGTGCGGCGCGGGGGTGAGCTGGGGTACGCCCGGAAGGCCGTCGTCAGCGCGTTCCTCGACGCGAGCCGCAAGCGGTCGAGCACCGAGCGGCCGGAGCCCGAGCAGTGGGACCGCTCGTCGGACGAGGACGTCGCGAACGCCGTGACGGACCGGGCCGCGTTGATGGCGGCCCTGGCCAGGCTGCCCGAGCGACAGCGGGCCTGCGTGGTGCTGCGGTACTTCGAGGAGCTCGACGTCCGCGAGACGGCGGCCGCGATGCGCTGCAGCGAGGGGACCGTGAAGAGCCAGACCTCACGGGCACTCGCCTCGCTCAAGTCGATGTTCGAGGAGGCGTCGCGTCGCGAGCTCCTCGTCGGGAGAGAAGGGATCGTGCCGTCATGACCGAGCTCCAGGACCTGATGCGGGAGACCGTCGCCGAGCAGCCGTACGACGACCTCGACCTGCACGACGTGATGGTGGCGGGCCGGCGCCGAGCGCGCACCCAGCGGCTGGGCCGAGCAGGTGTGGCCTCGGCCGTCGTTGCGGTCGGTCTGGTCGCGGCCGTCGCCGCCCCCCGCGCGTCATCCGGCGACGCCGGCCCCGCCGGCGCACCCGACGGCACCGGCACCGGCGGCACCTCCACCACCGCGCCGCCGTCGCCGGCGGGACCGACGCTGCACCTGTCGGATGCCGTTCAGGCTGTCGAGGGCCGGGACTTCAGGGTGCTCGCGACCCACACGAACCAGAACCTGGACGGTGACAACGGTCAGTACTTCGACGGTGTCACCGACGACGGGATGATCCTGTTCCGCGATGGTCCGCGGTTCGACCAGCTCTACCCGCGGTTCGCGCTGATGAACCCGGCCACCGGCGCGAAGACCTGGCTTCCCCGGCTGAACATCGGCCAGGCCGACACGATGCCGGTCGAGCTGGGGGCCCACCGTCTCGTGCTGGTCAGCCAGGGCGGCGTCAACCGCTCGGGGGCGTTGATCGGGCACGTCTTCGACCGCGACACCTGGCAGTGGAGCACGGTGACGTGGCCGAGCCTGCCGGAGGTCGCCGGCCCGACGGGCGTCCTCGGTCCGGACGGCAGGCTGTACGTGCCCGTCCTCGCCACCCAGGGGAAGGTCCCGGAGGGCGACTGGCCGCTGGGCCGCAACAAGGAGGCCGACGACTCCGGCGCGGCGGGCGACACCTACGACCTGTGGTCGGTCTCGCTCGACGACCCGTCCGACGTACGCGACGAGAACATGTCGGTCGGCAGCATCGCCTTCACGTCGACGTCGATGGTGTGGAGCGACCGCACGAACGGATCCGGCGGACTGATCCACGTGCGCAACATGACCACCGGCGACGAGACCACGTTCGACCCGCAGGCGGGAGCCCGATGCAACCTGCTGTCCGTGTCGGCGGCGGCCGACCGCGTCGTGCTGGACGAGTTCTGCGGCGAGTCTTCCGCCGGCGTCCGGGACGACCGGATCCAGATCCTGACCACGAACGGCGACCAGATCGTCACCATCCAGGACAGCGGGATCGGCGGCGGGACGTTCAGCGTCGACGGGAGCGACGACGTCGTCACGATCTTCGCCACCGACCGATCCCCCGCTCTCGGCACCTACGCCTACGACCTGAGCACCGACCGGTTCCTGCGCATCAGCCACGGGATGAGCATGTTCTCGATGGGCGGTCCCACGCCCGCGGGCGAGCTCATGTGGTCGACGGCGGTCAACGACAACCACGGCGCGACGCAGTGGCTGGGCGAGCTGACGCCCTGAGGGTTCCGGGGGTACGACGGGTGGCCTAGCGCCAGATCTCGGATATCGGGCGGACGTCGTCGGCGTGGCCCACGTGGTGCCGGATGCCGAAGCCGTCCTCGAGGGTCCGGAGCACGCTGTAGTGGACGTGCCGGCGGCCGTAGTCGCCGGGACTCACCAGGGGACTCAGGATCACGCACGCCACGGGACCGCCCGAGCCGAAGCCGTGCTTCTTGGCCAGGCCGTCCTTGCGCTGGTCCTCGTCGTAGGTGATCACGATGACGCCGTCGCTGCCGAACGCCGGTGACGCCTCGATCCGCGGCACCTCTCGTGCCAGGAAGTCGTCGAACTGCCGGATCCGCTTGTTGGTCGGCTTGCAGTTGGCCTCGCCGTCCTCGCAGCCGTTCGGCAGCACGAGGTTGAACGCCGGCACGTCGCCGGAGGTCAGAGCGTCGTCGAAGGTGCCCATCGGGTCGTCGTCGGGACCGGCGTAGATGTCGCGGCTCAGGCACTCCTGCGACCTGTGCGTCGCCGACCAGACGCCGCCCTCGCCCTCGATGTCGGCGTAGTTGATCGGGGGGTTCCCGGTCGTGTAGAAGCCGGTGAGCGGGCAGGGACCCTGGGGTGGGCACGAGCCTCCGGAGCCGGTGTCGCACTTGGCGGTGCCGCCCTCGAGCCAGGTCGTCCACGTCAGCTGCCGGACGTCGAGCTGGTGGTAGAGGTTGTTGACGTCGTCGTGGCACGTCGCGCCACCGTCCTGCTGCTCACACCGGGAGAACCTTCCCGACGTCAGGGCGATGTAGTTGGCCTGCGACCAGTGCGTCGCCGCGCGATACCTGGTGAGCCACGCCGATGCCGGGCGGAGCGTGCGCATCAGGTACGGCGCGTTGGTGGCGTTCAGATGGGAGTACGTCGTGTTCTCGCCGACGACTAGGAACACGTGGCCGAAGCGCGGGACACCTTCGAGGGCTGAGCCACGTGCCGGACCGGCAGCGTCTGCGTGAAGTGGAGCGGCCGCTGCGAGACAGGCGAACAGCGCGACGGCGGCGTACCACGCTCGACGGCCCACGGTGCCTCCCGGAGCTCGGTGCTGACTCCGCAGGCTACTCCGTTCTTGAACGGCCGTTCAAGGGCCCGGTGCGCACGAGCACCCGTCTGAACCAGGAGCCCTGCTTCCCGCCCAGGTGAGCGGGGTCGGCGGGGCCGTCCGCCACGAAGCCGGCCTTGAGCAGCACCCGCCTCGAGGGTTCGTTGGCCTCCGAGGTCGCGGCTCGGAGCGTGTGCACCCCGTATCGCGAGGCGGCCAGCGAGCACAGCTCGAGGATGGCGGAGGTGGCGACGCCGCGTCCGGCCGCCCGCTCCGCCACGCGGTAGCCCAGCTCGGCGACCCCGTCCGCGACGAAGATCAGGTTGAACCGGCCGAGCACGCTGCCGTCGTCGTCCACCAGGACGTGGTAGGCGCCGCCGCCGGACTCCTGGTCGGAGAGCAGCGCGTCGTACCGCTCGGTGAACTGCTCGAAGTAGTCGTCACCTCGGTCGGAGATCGACCGCGTGAAGTAGGCGCGGTTGGCCACCTCGAAGGCGAGCACGGCCGGAGCGTGCTCGGCTCGCAGACGCTGCAGCTCGGGCATCGGGCGAGGTTGTCCGGCCCGACTCAACCCACCACCTCGCCGGCGACCCAGACCTGCGCGACGTCGGTCGACGTGCCGTGGGCGAAGGCCTTGGCCAGCGCGTCGTCCGGGGAGGCTGCCGTGCGCAGGAGGATGTCGAGGGGGCTGTCGGCCTCGGGACGCAGCCAGAGGGCGTCGTACTGCTTGCCCTCGGTGAAGGACCCGATGGTCGAGGAGAGGCCGAGTGCTGCGGCGCCGGCGGTGGTGGCCAGGTGCAGCAGGTGGGCGGGCGTGAGCCTCACCCCGTCGGCGCCCAGCGCCTGCTGGACGAAGAACGCCTGGAGACCCTCCTTGAACAGGCACAACCCGGTGCCGGCGCCGACGTCGGAGCCGAGGGCGACGCGGACGCCGGCGTCCAGGTGCGCGCGCAGCGGGAACAGGCCGCTGCCGAGGGTGAGGTTGCTGGTCGGGCAGTGGGCGATCGCGGACCCGGCGGCGGCCAGGACCGAGAGCTCGTCAGCGGTCGGGTGGACGTCGTGGGCGAGGATCGCCTCGGGCCCGAGCAGACCGTGGCGCGCGTAGGAGTCGACGTACGACGAGGCCTCGGGGTCGAGCTGGCGGACACGGGCGACCTCGGCTGGGTTCTCGTTGACGTGCGAGGTGAACATCGAGCCGGGGAGGTCGGTCAGCAGCGCCGCGCAGGCGTCGAGCAGCTCCGGCGTGCAGGAGAGCGAGAAGCGAGGGATCACGGCGTACCGGCTCCGGCGTACGCCGTGCCAGCGCTTGGCCAGGATCAGCGACTCGTCATAGGCCCGCGTGGGCGTCGTGAGCAGGTCGGCGCGCAGCTCCCGGTCGCTGACGACCAGGCCGCTGGTGATCCGCAGTCCCACCCGGTCGGCCTCGGCGAAGAGCATCTCGGTCGCGTCGAGGTAGTGCGCGCCGAACACCAGTGCCGTCGTCGTCCCGGCGTGCGCCAGGGCGCCGACGAAGGCGCGGGCGAGCTCACCGGCGTACGCCGGATCGGCGAGCCGCGCCTCCTCCGGGAGCGCGCAGCCCTCGAGCCAGTCGAGCAGCGGCATCCCCAGCGCCCCGATGCAGCGCAGCTGCGGGTAGTGGACGTGGGTGTCGACGAACCCCGGCAGCACGAGCCCGCCGCGCAGGTCGACCACCTCGATGTCCGGGTGTGCCGGGGCCAATGCGGAGAAGGCGCCACGCGCGGTGATGGTGCCGCCGTCGTCGACGAGAACGCCGCCGTCCTCCTCGCTGCGGAGCGCACCCCCGGCGAACGGGTCGTCGGGGGTGTCGAGGAAGGTGCCGCGGAACAGCTTCACGTGGCGGCCCGGGGCGCGTGAGCCGTCTCGCCGGCGAACGCCTGCAACAGCGCTGCCGCCACCGAGACGGCGATCGACGCCGGGTCCTTGCCGGCCGGCGACGGCAGCCCGATCGGCGTGACGACGGCGTCGACGGCCGCGGCGTCATGGCCGTCGGCGAGCAGGGTCGACCGGAATCGCGACCACTTCGCCGACGAACCGATCACTCCGACCGGACCGAGGTGCGCGGACCTCAGTGCGGCGTCGAGCAGCGCGAGGTCCTCCGCGTGGTCATGGGTCATCACGAGGACGTGGGTGCCGGCCGGGAGCTCGGCGAGCACCAGCTCGGGCAGGACGGCCTCGTGGTGCACGTGCACCCGGGCCTCGGCGTCGGCGAGCGGCGCGAGGACGTCGTCGCCGAGCTGGCCGGGCCGCGAGTCGACCAGGTGGAGGTCGAGGTCGTGGCGCGCCAGGATGCGCGCCAGCTCCAGTCCGACGTGGCCGATGCCGAAGATCGCGACAGCCGGACGTACGCCGATCGGCTCCAGCAGCACCGTCACCTCACCGCCGCAGCACTGCACGCCGTACTCGCCGGGTGCCTTGTCGGACAGGTCGAGGGTGAACGTCGAGGGCGAGGTCTCGCCCGCTGTCAGGAGCTCCCGGGCGCGGGTGATCGCCGTGGCCTCGACGTTGCCGCCGCCGATCGAGTCGTACGTCGCGTCCGATGTCACGACCATCTTCGCGCCGGCCTCGCGCGGCGCGTGTCCGCGAACCGCGGTCAGCGTCACCAGGACGCCGGGCCGGCGTTCGGCTCGGAGCTTCTCGACCGCCTGCAACCAGCGCACGGGTCAGGCCCCCGCCGGCTCGGGAGCCACCGCCCGACGCGCTGTGTCGAGGGCCCAGTAGACGGCCTCGGGCGTCGCCGGGCTGGGCAGCTCGACACTGATCCCGGCGGGACCGAAGGCCGCGCAGGCCTGGCGCAGCGCCTCCCGGACCGAGAACGCCAGCATCAACGGCGGCTCGCCCACGGCCTTCGAACCATAGACGGCACCGTCCTCGTGGGCGTGCTCGAGCGTCGCGACCCGGAAGTCCTCGGGCATCTCGGAGAAGCTCGGGAGCTTGTAGGTGCTCGCCGCCTGAGTCGTCAGCCGGCCGCGATGCTCACCCTCGGTGGTGTCCCACCGAAGGTCCTCGAGTGTCAGCCAGCCGGCTCCTTGGACGAAGCCGCCCTCGATCTGCCCGAGGTCGACCAGCGGCGACAGGCTGTCGCCGACGTCGTGCACGATGTCGACGCGGCGCGTGCGGTAGGCGCCGGTGAACCCGTCGACCTCGACCTCGGCGGCCGCGACGCCGTACGCGAAGTACTTGAACGGCGTGCCGCGGAAAACCGTCGCGTCCCAGTGCAGGCCCTCCGTGCGGTAGTAGCCCGCGGCGAAAAGGGGCACACGGGCGAAGTACGCCTCGCGGACCAGCTCGTCCCACGCGAGGTTGCGACCGTCGTCGACCTCGGCGAGTCGGGCCGTGATCTGCTCGCAGGCGTTCTTGATCGCCGCGCCGTTGAGGTCCGAGCCGGACGAGGCGGCGGTGGCCGAGGTGTTCGGCACCTTGTCGGTGCGCGTCGGCGCGAGCCGCACCCGGCTCAGGGGTACGCCGAGCGAGGTGGCCGCCACCTGCAGCATCTTGGTGTGCAGGCCCTGGCCCATCTCGGTGCCGCCGTGGTTGATCAGCACCGACCCGTCCTTGTACACGTGGACGAGCGCGCCGGCCTGGTTGAAAGCGGTCAGGTTGAACGAGATGCCGAACTTCACCGGCGTCACCGCCAGCGCCCGCTTGGTGTGCGCGTGGGCGGCGTTGAAGGCCGCGATCTCCTGGGTGCGGCGCACCACGTCGCCGGTGGCGAGCACCTGGTCCCACGCGACCCGGACGCGGTCGGCGTGCCGCACCGGCTGGCCGTACGGCGTCTCCTGGCCCTCGGCGTAGAAGTTGCGGCGGCGCAGGTCGAGCGGGTCGATCCCGAGCAGTGGGGCGCACCGGCCGAGGATGTCCTCGATCACCAGCATCCCCTGAGGTCCGCCGAAACCACGGAAGGCGGTCTGCGAGGTCTTGTGGGTCCTGGCGACCCGGCCGTGGATGCGGATGGCGGGGATCCAGTACGCGTTGTCGACGTGGCAGATCGCCCGGGCCAGCACCGGCTCCGACAGGTCGAGGCTCCAGCCGCCGTCGGAGGTCAGGGTGGTGTCGAGGGCGACCAGGTGGCCGGTGTCGTCGAACCCGACCCGCCAGCCGGCGTGGAAGCCGTGGCGCTTGCCGGTCATCGTGATGTCCTGCGCGCGGGTGAGGCGGACGCGGACCGGGCGGCCCGTCACGGTCGCACCGAGCGCCGCGACCGCGGCGTACGGGTTGGCCTGCGTCTCCTTGCCGCCGAAGCCGCCGCCCATCCGCAGGCACTGCACGGTGACCGCGTGGCTCGACAGGCCCAGCACGTGGGCCACGACCTCCTGCGTCTCGGTGGGATGCTGGGTCGAGGACTGAACGAAGACCTGGCCGTTGTCGTCGACCTCCGCGAGCGAGGCATGGGTCTCCAGGTAGAACTGCTCCTGGCCCGCCATCTCGGTCTCGCCCTCGAAGACGTGGGCGGCGCGGGCCAACGCCTCCTCCACGTCGCCGCGACCGGCCCCGGGCATGACACCCTGGAAGCTCCGGGCCGCGATCGCCTCGCGGATCGTCAGCAGAGCGGGCAACGGCTCGTAGTCGACCTCGATCCGGCCTGCTCCACGACGTGCCGCCTCGAGGGTCTCGCCGAGCACCCAGCAGACGCCCTGGCCGTGGTACATCACCTCGGTCGGGAACAGCGGCTCGTCGTGCTTGATCCCCGAGTCGTTGAGCCCGGGCACGTCACCGGCGGTCAGCACCCGGACGACGCCCGGCTCGCCGTACGCCGGCTCGATGTGCAGGCGGGTGATCCGGGCATGGGCATGGGGTGACTGCACCGGCCAGGCGTGGAGGACGCCCTTGGTGCGCGGCGTGAGGTCGTCGGTGTAGATCGCCCGTCCGGTGACGTGCAGGGCGGCACTCTCGTGCGGCATGCCTTCGCCGACGACGGCGTGCTCGGGGCGCTGGGAGAGCTCGCTCATCGGCCGGCCCCCTGCTCGGCGTACAGCTTGCGCAGCGACTGGCCGAGCATCGCTGAGCGGTAGCGGGCCGAGGAGCGCTGGTCGTCGATCGGCGTACCCTCCGCCGCCAGCACCTCGGCCACCGCGTCGACGGTGTCCTGGGTCCACGGCTGTCCGGTCAGTGCTGCCTCGGTGTCGTAGGCGCGGATCGGCGTGGCCGCGACACCACCGAGGCCGATCCGGACCGAGCTGACGGCCCCGTCCTCGACATCGAGGGCGTAGCCGACCGCGACGCTGGAGATGTCGTCGTACCGGCGCTTGGCGATCTTGTGGAACGCCGTCACGGGGGCGATCGGGAGCGGGACCACGACCTCCTTGATCAGCTCGCCGTGCTGCCGGACGGTGGCGCGGTAGCCGGTGAAGTAGTCGGTCAGCGGCACCCGCCGCTCGCCGCGCTCGGTGGAGACCAGGACGACGTCGGCCCCGAGCGCCAGCAGCAACGGCGGGCTGTCGCCGATCGGCGATCCGGTGCCGAGGTTGCCGCCGAGCGTGGCGCCGTTGCGGATCGGGCGCGACGCGAACTGCCAGAAGAACTCGTCGAGGACCGGGATGCGACCGGCCAGCCGGCGTTCGATCTCGGTCAGCGTGAGACCGGCGCCGATACGCAGCTCGTCGTCGTGCCACTCGAGGCGGCGCAGACCTTCGAGGCGGTCGACGGCCACCAGGAACCCCGGCCGCGAGCCGCGCAGGTTGATCTCGACCCCCAGGTCGGTCGCGCCGGCGACCGGGACGGCGTCGCGGTCGGTGAGGAGCGCCAGCGCCATGGCGAGGTCGCGCGGTCGGACGAACGCCGCGCCGTCTCCTTGTAGCCGGGTCGGCGGGGGGACCGGGGCCGTGGCGGCGCGGCGTACGGCGAACGGGTCGTCGGGCGGCGGCTGGCGCAGGGCGTACGCCGCATCGCGGATCGGTCGGTATCCGGTGCAGCGGCAGAGGTTGCCGCTGAGGGCGTGGAGGTCGAAGCCGTTGTCGCCATGGGTGCCGTTGGCGGAGGAGGACGGGGCGCGGTCGGCGCGGTAGTACTCGGCCGCCATCGAGCAGACGAAGCCCGGAGTGCAGTAGCCGCACTGGGACCCGCCGCGCTCGGCCATCTCCTGCTGCACGGGGTGGAGGTCGTCCGGCGTACCGAGTCCCTCGGCGGTGACGACCTCCTGGCCGATGAGGGCGGCGGCGGAGATCAGGCAGGCGTTGATCGATGTCCACTCCGTGCCGGGCGACCCGTCGGCCGGTGGCCGGGCGACGAGCACGCAGCACGCGCCGCACTCGCCCTCGGCGCAGCCCTCCTTCGCGCCGGTCAGACCGCGGTCGCGAAGGAAGTCCAGAGCGGTGGTGTGCGGGGTGACCCCCTCGAGCGCGAGCCGCTCGCCGTTCACGAGCACGGCGTCGGTGATGGCGCTGGTGACGATCCCGGATGGCTCGGCCATGTCACCTCCCTCCACCTGCAGTCTGCGTGGTGTGCGCTGATGGCACCGGAGGCATGGTTGCTGGTCCTGCCGCGTGCCTGCTGGTTATCCATGCGAACAACAGGCCGTGCCCCCACTCTACCTATGCCGCCGGTCCCCGTCGCCGAACGCTGACCCGGCAGAAATGTCCCAGCCAGATGCGCTGACCCGGCAGAAATGTCTCAGCAGAACGCGTCGAGCCGTCAGAAGTGCGCGGCTTCCGCGTGACACTTCTGCCGGGTCAGCGTGGATCCGCGTGACACTTCTGCCAGGTCAGCGTGGATTTGCGTGACACTTCTGCCAGGTCAGCGTCTACAGGCGGAGCCGGGGGTGGCGGTTGACGTCCTTGTAGAGCAGGTAGCGGAACGGGCCGGGGCCGCCGGCGTAGCAGGCCTGGGGGCAGAAGGCGCGCAACCACATGTAGTCGCCGGCCTCCACCTCGACCCAGTCGGTGTTGAGCAGGTAGACGGCCTTGCCCTCGAGCACGTACAACCCGTGCTCCATCACGTGGGTCTCGGGGAACGGGATGGCGCCACCGGGCTGGAAGTTCACGATGTTGACCTGCATGTCGTGGCGCAGGTCGGCGATGTCGACGAACCTCGTCGTCGACCAGGCACCGTCGGTGTCCGGCATCTCGATCGGCTCGACGTCCTGCTCGCGGGTGACGAAGGCCGGGGGTACGTCGACCCCGTCGACCCGCTCGTAGCCCTTGCGGATCCAGTGGAAGGTCGCCGTGCGTGCCTGCCGGTTGTGCAGCGACCAGACCGTGCCGGGCGGCACATAGGCGTAGCCGCCGGGAGCGAGGTCGTGGCGCGTGCCGTCGAGGGTGAGCCGTAGCCGACCCGAGGTCACGAAGAGCACGGCCTCGGCGTCCACGTCGGGCTCGGGCCGGTCGGACCCACCGCCGCGCTCCACCTCCACGACGTAGTGGGTGAACGTCTCGGCGAACCCGCTCAGCGGCCGGGCCAGGATCCACAGCCGCGTCTGCTCCCAGTGGGGGAGGTACGACGCCACGATGTCGGTCAGCGATCCGCGCGGGATCACGGCGTAGGCCGCGGTGAAGCGCGCCCGGTCGGTGGTCAGCCGGGTCTGCGGCGGCAGGCCGCCCGGGGGTACGGCGTAGCTCACGAAACCGCTCCTCTCGCCAGCAGTCGGCCGCGAGGCTCGTCGTCCACCTCGCGGCCCGCCAGGAACGTACGCCGCACCACGCCCTGGAGGGTGCGACCGGCGTATGCCGAGACCTGATTCTTGTGGTGCAGCCGCGAGACGTCGACCACGAACGACTCCTCCGGCGCGAGCACCGCGAGATCGGCGTCGGCCCCGACCTCGATCCGCCCCTTGCGTGGGAGGCCGACACGGGCCGCAGGGGCCGTGGCCATCCACCGCACCACGTCGACGAGCGAGATGCCGCGGGGTCGGGCCGCCGTCCACACAGCGGCGAGCCCGATCTGCAACGACGAGATCCCTCCCCAGGCCGCGGCGAAGTCGGAGACCTTCAGGTCCGCGGTGCTCGGCGAGTGGTCGGTGACCACGAAGTCGATGTCGCCGGAGATCATTGCGCTCCAGAGAAGTTCCTGATTGGAGATTTCCCGGATCGGAGGGCAACACTTGAACTGGGTGGCGCCATCGGGCACCTCCTCGGCTGCCAGTGTGAGGTAGTGCGGGCAGGTCTCGACCGAGATGTCCACGCCACTCGCTCGAGCCGCACGGAGGGAGGGCAGCGCGCCCGCCGCCGAGAGATGGACGACGTGGGCTCGGCACCCGGTCCGCGAGGCGGTGTCGATCACCAGTCCGATGGCGGCGTGCTCCGACTCCGCCGGCCGCGACCCCAGGAACCCGGCGTACGACGAACCCGCGGCCGCATCTCGGACGAGGCGGCCGTCCTCGGCGTGCACGAGGAGCAGCGACGTCAGCCGGGACACCGCGGACATCGCGGCCTCGAGTCCCTCGGCCGAGAGGGGCGGGAACTCCGCCACCCCCGAGTCGAGCAGGAAGCACTTGAAGCCGAAGACCCCGGCGTCGTGCAACGCCTCCAGGTCGCCGAGGTGGCCGGGCACCGCCCCACCCCAGAAGCCCACGTCGACGAGCACCTGACCGCGAGCCGCCTCCTGCTTGGTCCGCAGAGCCTCGACGGTCACGGTCGGCGGGATCGAGTTGAGCGGCATGTCGATGATCGTCGTCACGCCACCGGCGGCTGCCGCACGGGTCGCGGAGTCGAAGCCCTCCCACTCGGTGCGGCCCGGTTCGTTGACGTGCACATGGGTGTCGACGAGTCCGGGGATCAACACCTCGTCGTCCTCGAGCGTGACGGTGCGCGCGGCCGTCATCGGCTCGTCGTACGACGTGACGCCGGCGATGCATCCGTCCGAGACGGCGACGGCGACGGGACGCTCGACCCCGCCGACGACCGCACGTCGCGCCCGGACGACGAGGTCGAGATCAGCTGCCACGATAGGTGGAGTAGCCGTAGGCGCTCAGCAACAGCGGCACGTGATAGTGGAGCTCGTCTGATGCGACGGTGAACGTGACGGCGACCTCGGGGTAGAACCCGTCCGGCTGGTAGACCCCGACCGAGAAGCGGACGGTGTAGACGCCTGCCGGCAGGTCGCCGCCCAACGACGCGATGCGGCCGTCGTCGTCGGTCACACCGTCGGCGAGCGCCGTGCCCGAGGCGTCGAGGAGGTGGACGGGAACACCGGCGGCGGGTCGACCTTGCGACGTGTCGAGCACGTGGGTGCTGAGGGTGGGCATCGTCTAGACCTCGTTCTCCAGGCGGAGCAGGGCGATCTGGCGCAGGTTGTCGACCGTCTCGGCGGCCTCCGCCTCGGGTGAGTTGGCCAGCCGCCGCTGGAGCTCGGCGAGGATCTCGTCGCCCGATCGGCCCGCGGCCCGGATCAGGAACACGTGGCCGAAGCGCTCCTCGTAGGCCTGGTTGCCCTCGACCAGCTTCTGCGTGGTCGAGCTCGTCGACACCACGCCCGCCTGCTCGCGGGCCGAGGCCGCCTCGTTGTGACCCGCTGCCGCACGCTCGCCGATCCGCGGATGACCGGCGAGGGCCGTCTCGAGGTCGTCGTCCGACAGGTCCCGCGCCTCCTGGTCGGCGGCCTCCAGGAGCTCCTCGCGCGATCGGTACGGACGCCCCGCGAGCACCTGCTCGGCCCAGTCCGGGGCGGCCATGCAACGCAGCAGGAGGGCGCGGGCGTCCTCCTCGGGAAGCTCGTCGAAGCGCATCAGCAGAACCCCGGTACGTCGCGCCACGCCACCGCGTCGTCGCGCGCGTCGTCACGACGTACGACGGCCTCGATCAGGCCGTACGGCCGGTCGTCGGCGTGGAACACCTCGCCCGGATTGTCGATCCCGAACGGCGAGAGGTCGACGACGAAGTGGTGCTTGTTGGGCGCCGAGAACCTGATCTCGGCGAGCGCCGGCTGGGCCTCGAGCACGGCCTTCCCCATCAGGTGGAGGGTCTCCTGCAGGGCCCGGCTGTACGTCGTCGCGAAGGTCTCCAGCAGCGTCGCCTTCACCGTCTCGTACGCCGTGTCGAAGTCGGCGGGATGGTCGGGCCCCCACCGCCACCACGCCGTCAGCGACGTGGCCAGCACCCGGTCGTCGGTCTCGGCCAGGGTCGTGAACTCGTCCCTGAGGAAGCCCCTGAACTCCGACCCGGTCGACTTGAGCACGGTCAGCTGGGTCAGCCCGGACAGCACGTGCACCCGCCGTTCGTCGCCACGTCCTTCGACGGTCACCGCGCACGCGCGCGCCTCCGTGCCGCGTCGTACGAACGAGTGGTCGTGGCCGCGGCGGTCATCCGCGGGCCCGACCGGGATGCGGTCCCACGCGTACTCCTCGACCCGCACCTGCGCGCCGGTGGCGTAGGGGCAGGCCGCGAGCAGTCGGTCGGCCACCGCCACGGCGTACGACTCGGGGGCGGAGCCACCGTGCTCCCTTGCATAGGCGAACACCGTGTTCTTCTGGGTGTCGGTGGGCAGCACGTGCGCCTGGTCGCCGGTCTCGTGGGCGTCGACGAAGTCGCCGCGCAGGGAGGTGGAGACGTTGCGGTCGCGGAGGGTGTGCCGATCGGTGTCGCGGACGATCCGGACTACGCGCGTCTCGGACTTGCCGTACCGGTTGTCCCCCAGGACGATCGCCATCGGTGCTCCCTCCGTCGTCTTGCTCAGGGTGTCTTGCTCAGGGTCGTTCTCGGTCATGCCCGCGCGGGTCGCGCCAGATCGGTGAGCTGCGCCGCGGACATCCCGGAGGCCTGCGCGGCGTCGTCCTCGTGCAGGGCGCCGCACTCGAGACCGCGGACGATGAAGTCGGCCAGGGCGCGAGCGGTGGCGGGCTCATCGAGGACCCCGCCCTCGCTGCGCGCGTGGTAGCGCCGCAGGCGATCGGCGGCGTCGGCGAACCCCTCTCGGTAGAAGGCGTACGTCGCGGCATAGCGCGTCGGCAGCTGGGCGGGGTGGAGGTCCCAGCCCTGGTAGAAGCCGCGCTCGAGCGAACGACGGACCAACCGCAGGTGCAGGGCCCAGCCACGTCGTACCTGCTCGGCGTCACCGACCGGGAGGATGTTGGTCGAGCCGTCGGACAGGCGGACGCCGGTGCCGGCCGCAGCCGCCTGCAGCACCGCCTTGGCGTGGTCGGCTACCGGGTGGTCGAGCGACTGGTACGGCGCGGCGATGCCGCAGAAGGCGGAGTAGTCGTAGGTGCCGTAGTGCAGTCCCACGACCCGGCCCGGCGCGGCGTGCACCATCCGCGCGACCGGCGCGGCGCCGTCCGGGCCGAGGATCGACTGCGGCGTCTCGATCTGGATCTCGAAGCGCAGCGTGCCCGACGGCAACGCACGGGCTGCCTCGACGCGGTCGCACACCGTGGTCATCGCCTCGACCTGCGCCACCGACGTCACCTTGGGCAGCGTCACCACGAAACCCTCGAGGCTCGCCCCGGCGTCGAGCAGGTGGTCGACGAAACCGACGTACGTCGCGACCCCGCGCCGTCGGGTCGGTCGCTCGAAGGACTTGAACCTGATGCCGTACGACGCCGGCCGCGTCCCGTCCGTCTCCGCCGTGGCGACGGCCGCGGCCGCACGGGCAACGTCGGCGTCCTCGACCTCGTCGGGGCGGACGCCGTACCCGTCCTCGAAGTCGATCCGGAGGTCCTCGATCGGCTCCCGCTCCAGCTTGTCGACGACCAAGGGCAGTAGCTCCGGGGCGGTCTCGTCGAGACACTCGCGCAGGACGAGGGCGTGGTCTGCCATCGCGTGCCTCGCCTGCTCGCCCCACGACCGGGTGAGGTCGGCGTCGTACCGGTCGGCCGGCACGTACACGGTGTGCACCGGTTGTCGCCCGGGACGCTCACCGGGGAACCGCGCCACCAGCGCGTCGTCCTCAGCCCCCAGGCGCGCGTCGAGCTCGTCCACCAGCTCGCGCGCCAGGTCCTCCACGCAGCGCATCGTAGGACCATCGAGGACTCCACCGTGGTGTCCCACTGGTCCCCACGAGGCGGACGCGACCCGGACCCGGGGGAACCGGTGCCTGCTGGGGGTTGGAACGGCCAGTAAGCGCAGGGACGGGCCTCACTGCGGCACCGCGTGGCCGCGCCGCGCGGGATGCCTCGGTTCGCCCGTGGAGGCGTGTCGGCGCGAGTCGGCGCGCGCTGCTAGACAGGACGCATGCCGACCGCGACCGATGTCCGCGCCGAGGCCGAGCGCCACCTGCGGTCGCTGGTCGGGCGAGACGACGCCGTGCTGTACGACGACCAATGGGCGGCGATCGCGGCGCTGGTGGTGGACCGCCGTCGTTCCCTGGTGGTCCAGCGCACCGGTTGGGGCAAGTCCGCGGTCTACTTCGTGGCCACGTTGCTGCTCCGCGCCGAGCATGCCGGGCCGACCGTGATCGTCTCTCCGCTGCTCGCGCTGATGCGCAACCAGATCGCCGCGGCCGAGCGAGCGGGCATCCGCGCGGTCACGATCAATTCGACCAACGCCGAGCAGTGGGACGAGATCCAGGCCGCGGTCAACGCCGGTGAGGTCGACGTCCTCCTGGTCAGTCCCGAACGCCTCAACAACCCCGGCTTCCGCGACGAGGTGCTCCCGCGGCTGGCCGCGACCTGCGGGCTGCTCGTGGTCGACGAGGCCCACTGCATCTCCGACTGGGGTCACGACTTCCGCCCCGACTACCGCCGTATCCGCACCCTTCTGGCCGAGCTGCCCGCCGGCATCCCCGTCCTGGCCACCACGGCGACCGCCAACGCGCGGGTGAGCGCCGACGTGGCCGAGCAGCTCGGCGGCGACACCCTGGTGCTGCGCGGCTCGCTCGACCGTGAGTCGCTCCGCCTCGGGGTCGTCCGGCTCCCCACGCCCGAGCAGCGGCTCGCCTGGCTCGCCGACCATCTCGACGACCAGCCGGGCTCGGGCATCGTCTACTGCCTGACCGTGGCCGCGACCCAACAGGTCGCCGACCACCTCCGCGCCCGCGGTCACGACGTCGCGGCGTACTCCGGGCAGACCGAGCCGACCGAGCGTCTCGTCCTCGAGGAGCAGCTGGCGTCCGGCCGGGTCAAGGCGCTGGTCGCGACCAGTGCGCTCGGGATGGGGTTCGACGCGCCCCTGGGCTTCGTGGTCAACCTCGGCGCGCCACAGTCTCCGGTCGCCTACTACCAACAGGTCGGTCGTGCCGGCCGCGGCATCGACGAGGCGACCGTCGTGCTGTTGCCGCAGCAGGAGGACCAGGACATCTGGGCTTACTTCGCCTCGCTCGCCTTTCCGCGCGAGGACCAGGTGCGCCACACCCTCCGGGTGCTGTCCGAGGAGGGGATCGCGAGCGTCGGCACGCTCGAGACGCTCGTGGACCTCGGCCGCAGCCGGCTCGAGCAGATGCTGAAGGTGCTCGACGTCGACGGCGCCGTACGCCGGGTGCGGGGCGGGTGGGAGGCCACCGGACGGGAGTGGACCTACGACGCCGATCGCTACGAGCGGGTGGACCAGGCGCGCAAGCGTGAGCAGCGAGCGATGCTCGACTACCTCGACACGGATCAGTGCCGGATGTGGTTCCTGCGCGACCAGCTCGACGATCCCGACGTCGACGAGGCGACCAGGTGTGGCCGCTGCGACACCTGCGGCGGTCTCGACCTCTCGACGTCGGTGTCCGACGCCGCCGTCGTCGAGGCGCGCACCCGGCTCGAGCGGCCCGGTGTCGTCGTGGAGCCGCGCGTGATGTGGCCGACCGCTCTGGGCAAGCTGGGGCTGGATCTCTCCGGTCGGATCAAGGACAACGCGGTGCCCGGCCGTGCCGTGGCCAGGCTGACCGACCTCGGGCACGGCCAGGCACTGCGCGAGCTGTTCGCCGAGCCGGCGACCGACCAGCGCGTACCCGAGCGCCTCGTCCGCGCGGTGATCGAGGTGCTCCACGACTGGCGCCCCCACGTCGACGGCATCGTGGTGGTCGAGTCCGCGACCCGGCCGACGCTCACCGCCGACCTCGCCGACGGCCTCGCGCGCTTCCTGAAGAAGCCGCTGGTGGGCCGCTGGGCGATCGTCGACCCGTCGGTGGAGCCGGGCCGGGGCGCGATGAACTCCGCCCAGCGGGTGGCCGCGGTGACCCGTCGTTACCGGCTCGAGGCCGATGTCCCACCGGGGCCGGTGCTGGTGGTCGACGACCAGGTGGTCACCGGCTGGACCGTCACCCTGGCTGCTCGCGCCTTGCGCGAAGCCGGAGCGACCGAGGTGCTGCCGCTCGCGCTGGCCTGCCGCGTCTGAGCCGCGTCAGCGAGGTGGCAGGCGGTGGTGGATGTCCTCGCTCATCCGCACGATCGCCAGGTAGAACTCCAGCGTCATCCGGATCAGGGCCAGGTAGAAGATCACGACGACCGCGCCGATGATCAGCAACGCGAGGCCCAGGCCCGCATTCTGGCTGAAGCCCACCAGGACCCAGACGATCCAGATGAGCGGGATCAGGATCGCTGCGATCACGTAGACGAACTTCACCACCTTGGGGGTGATGAACTCGTTGAAGCTGAAGTCGAACAGGGCGCTGAAGAACCCGCCGGCGCCGACGTTCCCCGCGCCGCTCCCGCCGTACGGCGACGGGCTCTCGGGAGGTGGTGGTGGTGACGAGTAGCTCATGGACTCTCCTCCATCCGACGGCTCCGGTGAGCCGATCCGGCCGGTCAATCTAGGTCGGATCCGCAGTGGTGTCACCGTCCGATCGGCCGGAACCACGGGCAGGAGATGACCAGGACCCCGGACCGCCAGATGGCGGACCGGGGTCCGAGTCGAAGCAACAGCCTCAGCTGGACGTGGAGGTCACTCCTCGCCGCGGATGAAGGCCTCTACCCGGGCGCGGCCCTCGTCGTCGGGCAGCTGCACCGGCGGGCTCTTCATCAGGTACGACGATGCCGAGATCACCGGGCCACCCTGGCCGCGGTCCTTGGCGATCTTCGCCGCGCGGAGTGCGTCGATGATGATGCCGGCCGAGTTGGGGGAGTCCCAGACCTCGAGCTTGTACTCCATGTTCAGCGGGACGTCACCGAAAGCGCGACCCTCGAGTCGGACGTAGGCCCACTTGCGGTCGTCGAGCCAGGCGACGTAGTCGGACGGACCGATGT
>JAICSK010000107.1 GCA_025936915.1 Nocardioides sp. | reverse complement strand
CGCGGCGAGGTCAGCCGCAGGTCGAGCCGGATCAGCACGAGCCCGAGGAGCAGCCCGATCACCGCGCCGTACGTCGTGGCGAGCGCGACGTCCCTCACGCTGCGGCCGGGGTCGACGAGGGCGTAGGCGACCGGGGCGGTCACCGCGATCCCGAAGGCGCACACCCACCACCCCTGCCGGCGGCGCGAGCGCATGTGCGTGCCCCAGGTCAGCGCGGGCACGCCGACCAGCGCGATGATCGGCCTCGGGAAGGCACCGAGGTGGTGGTGGCTCCAGCGCACGGCGTCGTCCAGCGACTGCACGAGGTCGTGGGTGCCGTAGCGCTGCAGGAGCTCGGCGTACCCGACCGTGACCGCGAGCAGCACGCTGCCGCCGATGACGGTGACGACGCCGCGGCCGCCGAGACCGTGGATGCCGGCCCCGAGCCGGTAGACCGTGACGAACGACGCGACCAGCGAGAGCGCGAGCACGGTGTACTCGAACCGACGCAGGTCGACCACGGGCGACCACGCCAGGGTCGCCATCGAGCCGACCGCCGAGACCAGGAGGGCCACGACCGTCTCGCGCGTGGCGCCGACGAAGCCGGTGACCGGCACCGTGATCATCACCGCGAACACCGCCGTCAGCACGGCGGTCACCACGGCGGCGCCGCTGCGCAGCGGGTCCTGGTCGACGGCCACGACCGCACCCCCGAGCACCAGTGCGAGCAGGGAGAAGACGACGGGACGGCCGCCGGTGCGGGCGGCCAGGCCCCAGGCGTACGTCGTGCCGGTGGCGATCGCGCCGGCGTCGCCGACCCGGTCGCCGACGTGTCCCAGGAGAGCGGCGACCAGTGCCGCGGCCGCGGCCAGGAGGACGAGCAACCACACCGTGAGGCCGACCCCGTGCACGGCGCGACGACGTAGCGACCGGCCTGGGGGCCGGTCCGCTGCTCGCCGGCCACGAGGCTCACCCCGCCGGCGAGCTGCCCGGGACTCGGCCTTCGACACGGCCGTGAGGCTACAGGCGGCGGTTGGCGAGCGACGGGTTGGTGCGGCGGGCCTCGGCGACGACACCCAGGTCGAGGTCGGCGGTCAGGATCTCGGCCTCGTCGCCGCCCTCGACGACGACCTCGCCGAACGGGTCGACCACCATCGAGTGACCCGACGACTTGGGAGCAGGCTGCCCCACGCCCACGACGTACGCGGTGTTCTCGATCGCCCGGGCGCGCAGCAGCGTGGTCCAGTGGTCGACCTTGCGCGGCCCGGCCACCCAGGCCGCGGGCACCAGGATCACCTCGGCGCCGTCGTCGACGAGACACCGCGCGAGCTCGGGGAACCGCAGGTCGTAGCAGGTGAGTATCCCGACCGTCGTGCCGGCGAGCTCGAACGTCGCCGGCTCGATCGGGCCGGGCGCGATCACCTTCGACTCCTGGTAGCCGAACGAGTCGTACATGTGGATCTTGCGGTAGTCGAGGTGGGCGCGGCCTCGCACCACGACGGTGTTGTGCGGCGTGGCACCGGTGTGCTCGAACATCCCGGCGACGATCGTGGTGTCGCGCTCCTTCGCCAGTCGCTCGACCTCCGTCACGAAGGGGCCGTCCAGGGGCTCGGCGCACGCCGTGAGGTCGGAGCCGGGTTCGCCGAAGAAGCGCTGCCACGCCTCCGGGAACACCACCAGGTCCGCCCCCTGCGGGACGACGGCCTCGAGCCGCGCCCGGTTGTCCGCCGGCTCGAGGGACGACTCCTCCTGCACCAGTACGACGCGCATGGGTCCAGCCTGCCACCATGCACCCGTGACGTGGGCCGCGGTGATCCTGACCGGTGGGACGGCGTCGCGGCTCGGTGGTCTCGACAAGGCGGGGCTCGAGCTGGCCGGGCGCTCGCTGCTCGACCGAGCGGTCGCGGCCGTCGCCGGCGCCGACGAGGTGGTGGTCGTCGGGCCCGCGACCGGGCTGCCGTCCGACGTCCTGGTCACCCGGGAGGACCCGGCCGGCGGCGGACCACTGGCCGGGGTGGCTGCCGGAGTCGCGGCCCTGAGATCGGGTCACGACCGGGTCGTGGTGCTGGCCGTGGACATGCCGCGGGTGACCGCGGCGACGGTCGCGCGTCTCCTGGCGGCGAGCGCCGACGTGGACGGTGCCTGGCTGACCTCTCGAGACGGCCGGAGACAGCTCGCCGGGGTCGTCCGCCCCTCGCTGGTACCGGCGCAGGCCGACGCGCACGGAGCACCGGCGCGTCTGCTGATGACGGCCGGGAGCGTGCGCGACGTACCGGCTCTCGGCGACGAGGCCGACGACGTCGACACGTGGGAGGACGTGGCGCGGCTGGCCGGCGGCGAATCGCCCGGCGTGGCGCCGCACGATCGGACTTGAAGGTGGGCCGCGGTTTCGCAAGATTGGGCTCGTGAACCTGCACGACTGGATCGACGAGCTGTGTGACGCCCTCGACATCGAGACCGAGGTCGACGAGGCACTGATCCTCGACCTGGCGAAGGTGGCGGCGGACAACGTGGTCCGGATGGCCGCCCCGGTCACGACGTACCTCGTGGGGTACGCCGCCGGGGCCGCGGGTGCGGACGAGGCCGAGGTGGAGCGATTCGCGGCGAAGGCCCAGGCGCTGGCGGAGGGCTGGGACCGGCCACCGGGCGCGGCCGACCCCGTCGACGTCGACGACGTCGTCCCCGACGACACCGGCGTGGACCACAGCGACGACGAGTACGACGAGTGAAGGCGGTCCTTCCGAGGAAGCCCGGCGGCCCGGAGGTCCTGGAGTACGTCGACGCGCCCGATCCCGAGGCGGGGCCCGGCGAGGTGGTGCTCGACGTGGCCGCCACGGCGGTCAACCGGGCCGACCTGGTGCAGCGGCAGGGTCACTACCCGCCGCCGGAGGGCGCCTCGGAGATCCTCGGGCTCGAGTGCAGCGGCACGGTCGCGGCCGTGGGCGAGGGCGTCGAGGGATGGCAGGTCGGCGGGCGGGCCTGCGCGCTGCTCGCGGGGGGCGGCTACGCGACCAAGGTCGCCGTCCCGTCCGGGCAGCTGATGCCGGTCCCGGCCGGGGTCGACCTGGCCACGGCGGCCGGCCTGCCCGAGGTCGCGGCGACCGTGTGGTCCAACGTGATGATGGTCGCCGGGCTGCGGCCCGGCGAGGTGCTGCTCGTGCACGGCGGTGCGGGCGGCGTCGGGACGTTCGCGATCCAGCTCGCGGCGGCCGTCGGGGCCCGGGTGATCGCCACCGCCGGGAGTCCGGAGAAGCTCGACCTGTGCCGTGAGCTCGGCGCCGAGGTGGCGATCGACTACCGCGAGCAGGACTTCGTCCCGGTGGTCGCCGACGTGACGGACGGTCACGGGGCCGACGTGATCCTCGACAACATGGGGGCGTCGTACCTCTCTCGCAACCTCGACACCCTGGCGCTCGAGGGTCGGCTGGTCGTGATCGGGTTCCAGGGCGGGTCGCGGGCCGAGATCGACCTGCGGACGCTGTTCCTGAAGCGGGGCGCGGTGTTCTCGGCCAGCCTGCGCGCGCGACCCGTCGGGGAGAAGACCACGATCTGCGCCGAGGTGGCCCAGCACGTCTGGCCACTGGTCACCGACGGCACGATCCGCCCGGTGATCGGCCGGACGATGCCGCTGGCCGAGGCGGCCGAAGCCCACCGTCTGATGGAGAGTGGGGCGAACACCGGGAAGATCGTGCTCGTCGCCTGACGGTCCGGGTGGTCGCCCTCGTTTGTAGGGTGGAGGGCATGAGCGAGGACCAGTCCGGACAGCAGCACGTGATCGTGGTCGGGCCGGACGGCCAGCCCGTCGCCGTACCGGCCGAGGCGGTGTCGTCCGCGAGCGGCGACGAGGAGGACGGCGACGACCTCCGCGACCTCACCGACCTGGTCGAGCAGCCGGCGAAGGTGATGCGGATCGGCAGCATGATCCGGCAGCTGCTGGAAGAGGTGAAGTCGGCGCCGCTGGACGACGCCAGCCGCAACCGGCTCAAGGAGATCCATCGCTCCTCGATCAAGGAGCTCGAGAGCGGACTGGCTCCCGAGCTGGTCGAGGAGCTCGAGCGGCTCTCGCTGCCGTTCACCGAGGACGTCACGCCGTCCGACGCCGAGCTGCGCATCGCCCAGGCCCAGCTGGTGGGCTGGCTGGAGGGGCTGTTCCACGGCATCCAGACCGCGATCTACGCCCAGCAGGTGTCGGCGCGAGCCCAGTTCGAGCAGATGCGCCGGGCGTTGCCCGGAGGGCAGCCGGTCCCCGGTCAGCCCGGTCTGCGCGCGCCGGGGATGCCGCCCCAGCAGACGGCGGGCAACGACGATGGGCAGTCCCAGAACGGGATGTACCTCTAGACGGTACGAGGCGACGTCAGGTCGTACGACGCCTCATCCGGCCGGCGAACACCAGCCCGAGCAGGCTCACCACGAGCAGCGCTGCGCCCGGGGCGAGCAGCCGGGAGAGCGCGGGCGGGGCGGCATGGGCGACCCTGGTGAACACGGCCTTGGCCGGAGGCGGCGGATGAGGCTGTACGCCGCTGCCGAGCTTGGCCACGACCTGCGCCGTGAGCCTCGTGGTGGCCCGGGCGGTCGATGCGGTCGAGACCAGGCGGGTCCCCTGCTCGGTGACGAAGAAGATGTAGCGCTCGCCCCGGGCCAGCACCGGGGGCGGGCAGGCGGCGCCGACCTCGGCGGTCACCACGACCGAGTCGGTGACCAGCGACGAGCGGTAGACCCGGTCGGCCGTCACCTTGTAGGTGCGGGTCCGGTGGCTGCCCTTGCCGTGCACCGGACGCACCCGGTCGACCACGCCGCGGAACACGACGTCCGCCTGCTTGATCTGCCGGTGGAGGCTCGGCTGCGGACAGGGCGCGAGGCCGCGTGCCTGGGCCGGGACCGGCGACACGAGCTGCACCACACAGACCGTCATCGCGGCGCAGGCGGCCGCGCCGAGGAGGCGCCGTACGGACCCGGTCATCCCACCATCACACCACAGCACCACGCTGGGCTCAGAGCCCGTACAGCCCGGCGAGGGTGGCCGCGACACCGTCCTCGGAGTTGCGTGGAGCCACGTGGTCGGCGGCGGCCAGCACCGACTCGTGCCCGTTCGCGACGGCGTACGACGTGCCGGCCCAGGTCAGCATCGGGATGTCGTTGGGCATGTCGCCGAACGCGACCACGTCGTCGGCCGGGATCCCCAGCCGCTCGCACAACGCCGCCAGCGCACCACCCTTGGTCACCCCGACCGCACTGATCTCCATCAGCCGGTCGATCGTCCAGGTCGGCGTGGCGGTGGTGCCGACGGCGTCGATCACCCGGGCGCGGAAGTCGTCGGGGTCCAGGGTGAGGTGCTGGGCGAGCACCTTCACGGCCGGCTCGTCCCACAGCTCGTCCAGGACGGCGACCCGCATGTCCGGCGGGGTCGGGTGCAGGTCGACGTAGGACGGCTCGTGGCGGTAGCCGCCGAGGCACTCCAGCGCGAACGCCGTCCCCGGTGCCGCCTCGCGGATCGTCTCGACCATCGGCAGTCCGACCTCGGCCGAGATGCCGTGCAGGTCGAGGACCTCGCTGTTGTCGATGTCGTAGGTGATGGCGCCGTTGGAGACGATGCCGACCCCCCGGCCGCCGCCGACGCGCGCCCACAGCTCCTCCATCCAGCGGAGCGGCCGCGCGGTGACGATCACGACGCGCACCCCGCTCTCCTGGAGCCGACGCAGCACGTCCTCCGAGCGTGGGCTCAGCAGCCCCGCGTCGTCCAGCAGGGTGCCGTCGAGATCGGTCGCGACCAGACGGGGCACGTTCATGCGGGTCGCGCCCGGGTGGAGCTGTCGGCGGGGAACCAGAGGTCGAGCTCCACGGCCGCGCCCTCGTCGTGGACCGACGCCGTGACCGCGTCGGCGGCCTCCTTGACCACGTCGATCGACTGTCCCATGGCGACCCCGCGTCCGGCCCACTGCAGCATCTCGATGTCGTTGCGGCCGTCGCCGATCGCGAGCACGTCGGCCGCGTCCACGCCGAGCTCGTGGGCGACGTACTCCAGGCCCGACGCCTTGCTGACACCGACCGGCGCGAGGTCGAGCCATGCCGTCCAGCCCACGACGTAGTCGGTGCCCTGGAGCCCGAGCCGCTCCCCGAGGGCGACGAAGTCGTCGGCGGTCGCGTCGGGGTCGCGGATGATCACCCGGCTGACCGGAAGGGCGACCAGGTCCTCGACGTCGGCGATCGTGAACTCGCCGGTGAGCTCACCCTCGGGAAAGGGCCGGTTGACGCGGTACCCCACTCCGCGCTCCTCGACCGCCACCAGCGCTGAGGGATGCTCCTCGAGGACGGCTGCGACCGCCGGGGCCGCGTCGAAGGTCTCCTCGTGCACCACCTCCATCGGTGGGTAACGGAAGATCACCGCACCGTTGCTGGCGACCACCCAGAGGCGCTCGCCGTCGCCACCGGGCGACGCGTGCAGGTCGAGCAGGTCGGCCACCCGCGTCATGCCGTGCGGCGAGCGGCCGCTGGCGAGCACGACGTGGGCGCCGGCGTCGAGTACGCGGCGGACCGCGGCGTACACCGCCGGGCTGACCTGTTCGTACGTCGTGCCGACGCCCTCGATCCACTTCAGCAGGGTGCCGTCGATGTCGAGCGCGACCAGTCGCGGCCGCCAGCCGTCAGCGGGAGTCACGCCACGACCGGCTTGAGCACCTCGAGCCCGCCGAGGTAGGGCCGGAGAGCCTGCGGCACGAGGACCGACCCGTCCTCCTGCTGGTGGGTCTCGAGCAGGGCGATGATCGGCCGGTTGGTCGAGCACAGCGTGCCGTTGAGCGTCGCGACCGGCCCGATGTCGCCGCCGGCGAACCGGCCGCGCGTGTCGAGCCGACGGGTCTGGAAGTCGGTGCAGTTGGAGGTCGAGGTGAGCTCGCGGTAGCGACCCTGGCTGGCGATCCAGGCCTCGCAGTCGAACTTCCGCTGCGCCGACAGTCCCAGGTCACCGGCGGCGACGTCGATCACCCGGTAGTGGAGCTCGAGCTTGTCGAGGAACTCCTTCTCCCACTCCAGCAGCCGCTGGTGCTCGGCGTACGACTCCTCGAGCGTGGTGTAGACGAACATCTCGACCTTGTCGAACCAGTGCACCCGGAAGATCCCACGCGTGTCCTTGCCGTGCGACCCCGCCTCCTTGCGGAAGCACGGGCTGAAGGCGGCGTACCGCAGTGGGAGCGTGGCGATGTCGAGGATCTCGTCGGAGTGGTACGCCGCGAGCGGGACCTCCGACGTTCCGACGAGGTAGAGGTCCTGGCCCTCGATCCGGTAGACGTCGTCGGCCGCCTGGCCCAGGAAGCCGGTGCCTTCCATCGCCCGCGGCTTGACCAGCGAGGGCGGCGTCATCTGGATGAAGCCGTTGGCGCGTGCCATGTCCATCGCCATGTTGATCAGGGCGAACTCGAGCTGGGCACCGATCCCGGTGAGGAAGTAGAACCGCGACCCCGACACCTTGGCCCCGCGCTCGAGGTCGATCGCGCCGAGCATCCGGCCGAGCTCGACGTGGTCACGCGGCTCGAAGTCGAACTCCGGCCGGGTGCCGACCGTCTCGAGGACCACGAAGTCCTCCTCGCCGCCCGCGGGCGCCTCGTCGGCGGCGAGGTTGGGGATGTCCATCAGCGCCGCGCGCCAGGCCTCCTCGGCCTCCGTCTGCGCCGACTCGGCGGCCTTGACCTCGGCCGAGAGCTCCTTGGTGCGGGTCAGCAACGCGGCCTTGTCCTCGCCCTGTGCCCCCGGGATCTGCTTGCCGAGCGTCTTCTGCTCCGACCGCTTGGCCTCGAAGGTCGCGATCGCCCGGCGCCGGGCGGTGTCGGCGGCCAGGGCCCGGTCGACGACGTCGTCGGACAGCCCGCGCTTGGCCTGGGCGGCTCGTACGCGGTCGGGATCCTCTCGCAGCACCTTGGGGTCGATCACAGAGGGAAGGCTATCCGCGCGCCACGGGCCGCAGCACATCGATTCGCTCCTCCCGGTGGATGGGGTGGGCCCTCGGACCGCCGTGCATACTGACGCGCGTGCTGGATCGACCCCGCCCCTGGATCCTGGCCTGGGCCGGGGTGTGCGCCCTGCTGTTCGGGGTGCTGGCGTTCCTGGTCCACCTGAGCCGGGCACCGCTCAACGGCTTCGACGACCTGGGGCGTACGGCGGAGCACTGGGCCCGCAACCACAGCGGGCTGATCCAGGTGCTGCGCTGGATCGAGGCCGCGTTCGCCAGCATCGGGATGACGGTGCTGACCCTGCTGGTCGCCGTACCGCTGTGGATCCGGCACCACCGCCGGGCCGCGGTCTACACCGTGCTCGTGGTGCTCACGACCACGCTGCTGTACACGTGGATCAAGGTGCTCTACGGCCGGACCCGGCCGTCGTGGCAGGACCCCACCGGACACCTGGCGTCCCGCTCGTTCCCGTCGGGGCACGCGGCCAGCACGGCCGCGCTGGCCGGGGTCGTGATCGTGCTGTCCGTCATGCTGGTACGCCGCTCCAACCTGCGGCGGGTCGTGTGTGCCGCGGCGGTGCTGGTCGCGCTGGTGGTCGGAGCCGACCGGGTGCTGCTCGGCCGGCACTTCCCCACCGACGTGCTCGCCGGGTGGCTGCTCGGCGCCTGCGTGACCCTGTTCTGGCTGGCGATCTACAGCCCTCTTCCCCGCAGCCATGCCGAGTTCGCCGTACCGCTGACGGAGTCGGTGCCCTCCGAGCGCAGGCTCGCCGTGGTCGTGAACCCGTCGAAGCTGGAGGACGTCGGCCAGTTCCGCTCGATCGTGGCCTCGATGGCCGCGGAGGCGGGCTGGTCACGACCGACGTGGCACTACACGACCGTCGAGGACCCGGGCACCGGCATGGCGGAGGAGGCGTCGGTGGGCGGCGCCGACCTCGTGCTCGTCTGCGGAGGCGACGGCACCGTGCGCGAGGTGTGCGCGGAGCTGGCCGGCACGGGCATCCCGGTCGGGATCATCCCTGCCGGTACCGGCAACCTGCTGGCGCGCAACCTCTCGATCCCGCTCTACCTCCGCGCCGCCATCGACGTCGCCCTGACCGGTCAGGACCAGGCCGTCGACCTGGTCGAGGTGTCCGGCGACGAGATGGAGGACACCCATTTCATGGTGATGGCCGGGATGGGTCTCGACGCCGCGATCATGCAGGGCGTCAACGAGCAGCTGAAGGCCAAGGTCGGCTGGGTCGCCTACGTCGTGTCGGGGCTGAAGGCGCTGACGTCGCCGGTGGTACGGATGGAGATCTCTGTCGACGACGCCGAGTTCACCACGCACCGTGCTCGCACGGTCGTGGTCGGGAACGTCGGCTTCCTCCAGGCCGGGATGCCGCTGCTGCCCGACGCCTCGATCGACGACGGCCTGCTCGACGTCGTGCTGCTCTACCCGAAGCGCTTCGTGTCCTGGTTGCCCTTGGCCTTCAGAGTGCTGGCCAAGCGGCCTCGCACCGACGAGACGATCGCCCGGATGCGTGGCCGGACCGTCACGATCCGGGCCGCGTCGCCCACTCCCCGCCAGCTCGACGGGGACCCTCTCGGCGTCGGCAAGGAGCTCCGGATGACCTGCCTCCACGGCCGGGTGCTGGTGCGCGTGCCGAGATAGTCCGTGACGAAATCGTCCTCCCACGGGCGGTTTCGGGACGATTTCGTCACGGACTACCCGGACAAGCCCCGGAGGTGGCTCGAGGCGGACCGGCTATCCCGAGGCCCGGCAGTTGCCGAAGGCGGTGAAGGAGGTGTTGAAGCAGACCCGGCCGAGGCTGGCGGCGACCAACGACGGCGGGGTGTACGCCGAACCTCCCTGCGGGTCCCAGGCGTAGACGCGGAACCTCCCGGGAGCGCCATCGGGCACCCGGGTGTAGAGCAGGCCGGCGGCGGAGACCCAGGACGCCTGGGCGAGCGACACCGGTCCGCGGAGGGTCAGTGGCTGGAGCCGGCCGTCCCACCGGACGAGCACCTGCCAGCCGACCCCCGGCGTACGCCGAAGCGTGCCGTCGGTGATGTCGCCGACCCGGACGCGCTCGCCGTCCTGCAGGCCCGCCCGCACGCCGAACGACGACGCGGCGAGCAGCGGGGGCAGGTCGCCTTGGGGTCCGAGGGCGGCCGCGCTCGGCGAGCCTCCGCCGCGATGAGGCGAGGTGACCGTGATCGGGTCGGTCGGTTGCGCCGCGGCGGCACGCGCACCGTCGCGGTCGAGGCCGCGGACACCGAACGGCACGGCGATCGCGGCGCAGGCCAGCACCACTCCGGCGATCACGGCCGATCGCCGATGCTTCCCCGCATCACCTGGTCCGACACCCGTGCCCGGTGCGTGCATGGTGGCCATCGCGTCCCCTGTTGTCCCCGAGTACCTGTCACTCGGTAGGACGTCTGGACGTACCCGATAGTTGCTCCGGCCACACGACCGTGTCCCACTCGTGACCTGGCATCGGACGCCGGCCGCGGCACGTCAGGGACGCGCGTGCTGGATGGCCTCGTCCTCCTCGGGCGAGAGCTGCTGCTCGCAGGTCCAGGAGGTGATGCTCTTGGCATAGGTACGGGCGTCCGAGCGCCCGTGGATCGAGGTCAGGACGACGCCGTTCCCCGCGTCGTCGAGCAGCGCGAGCGACCACGAGAGGTGCCCGCCCATGTCGCCGAACGCGTCGTACCGGACGACCGCGAGGTGCCGAAGCGCGTCGCGGGCCTCGACCCTGAGGGCGGCCACCTCCTGCCGGAGCCCGGTGACATCCTCGGGCAGCGCGTCGGTCGCGGGCGCCCGGCGGTACGACGCCTGCCGGCGGAGGGCGACGACGGCGAGCGCGGCCGCCGCGAGGGCGACCACGAGTGCGACGACGTCGATGATCCACACGCTGAGCGAGCGTAATCGCGCCGATGGCCCCGTGTGACACTGACGCGCGTGAGCACCCCCATCGCCGACGAGGGACGGCACCGGATCGCTTACCAGGGCGAGCCGGGTTCGAACTCGCACCTCGCCTGCCAGCAGCGTTACCCGGCGCTCGAGCCGGTGGCCACGGCGAGCTTCGAGGACTGCTTCGCGGCCGTCGAGAACGGCGAGGCCGATCTCGCGATGATCCCGATCGACAACTCGGTGGCCGGCCGCGTCGCCGACATCCACCACTTCCTGCCCACCTCACCGCTGCACATCGTCGGTGAGCACTTCCTCCGGATCCGGTTCGGCTTGCTGGGCATCCCCGGCGCGACCCTCGACGGGGTGAGGACCGTGCACAGCCACGTGCACGCCCTGGGACAGTGCCGCCGGGTGATCCGCGAGCACGGCTTCGTGCCGGTCATCTCCGGCGACACCGCCGGTGCCGCCCGCGAGGTGAAGGAGGCCGGCGACCCGACCCAGGCGGCGATCTCACCGCCCTGGGCCGCCGAGATCTACGGGCTCGAGGTGCTCCTCGACGACATCGAGGACGAGGACCACAACACCACGCGGTTCGTCGTACTGTCGCGCGAGCTCGAGCTGGCGACCCGCGGCGACGGCCCGGTCGTGACCAGCTTCGTGTTCAACGTGCGTAACCTGCCCGCCGCCCTCTACAAGGCCCTCGGCGGGTTCGCCACGAACGGCGTGAACATGACCAAGCTCGAGAGCTACATGGTCGGCGGCGAGTTCACCGCGACCCAGTTCCTCGCCGAGGTCGACGGTCACCCCGATGACCCCCCGGTGCATCGTGCGCTCGAGGAGCTCGCCTTCTTCACCACCGAGGTGAAGGTGCTCGGCGTCTACCCCGCCGATCCGTTCCGCGCCGGCGTCTGACCTGCTGCGCGGCGGGGCCGATCGGGAGCTGTGTAACCGACCTCTTGCGTTGGGACACGCCGAGGTGGCCCCGGCGTGTCGCAACCACAATGGTCGGTTACACGGGCCCGTCTCGCGCTAGGCCGCGTCGGGAGGTGACATCACCCAGAAGCCGGCACCCTGCGGATCGGCGACCATCGCCATCCGGCCGACGCCGGGCACGTCCATCGCGGGGACGAGGGCCTGCCCGCCGAGACTCTCGGCCCTGGCCACGCTGGCGTCGACGTCCTCGACGTTGAAGTAGACGTTCCAGTGCGGGGGCGTGCCCTCCGGGAGCATGCCGAGGTCCATGCAGCCGCCGATCTGGCGCCCCTGGACGTTGGTCAGGACCGTGTAGGTGCCGGCCTCGCCCATGTCCATGGCCTCGCTGCCCATGCCGAGCACCGCCCCGTAGAACGCGACGGCGGCAGCGACGTCGCTGGTGACGCACTCGTTCCAGGTGGGCGTCCCCGGCTCGTTGGCGCGCTGGGTGCCGATCGTGTCGCGGGCCTGCCAGAGCCCGACCCGTGCGCCGGTGGGGTCCTGGATGGCCGACATCCGGCCGAAGGTGTCGACGTCGAACGGACCGGCCTCGATCTTGCCGCCCGCGTCCTCGACCTTGGCCGTGGCCGCGTCGACGTCGTCGACAGCGAGGTAGACGCCCCAGTACGCCGGGTGCCCCTCCATGCCGGGCGGCTGCCCGCCGATCCCGCCGATCTCGTCGCCGTCGAGCGTCGGGATGTAGTAGTGGCCCATGTCACCCATGTCGTGGTCGTCGTAGGACCAGCCGAACAGCTCGCCGTAGAACGCCTGGGCCGCGGCCTGGTCGGTCGTGCTGAGCTCGATCCAGCTCGGCGTGCCCTGCTCGTAGTGCTCGAACTTCGCCATCGTCGTCTCCCTGATGAGGTGGGTCGACCCCGTGTCGACTCAACACCTCCGGCCATCCCCTGGCAATGGGCTGCGGGTGTGAGCGCGGTGAACGTTGCCGAAACGCCACTCGATAGGTTCGGCGGATGGATCTCGCCGTCGTCGCGATCGCGTTCGGCGCGATCTTCGTGGTCGAGCT
>JAICSK010000191.1 GCA_025936915.1 Nocardioides sp. | reverse complement strand
GTGGTGAAGGTCAGGCCCAGCACCTGGTCGGGCGTGACCTGCCCGGTCACCACGAGATGGACCACGCGCGCGGCCATCAGCGACGTCTTCCCCGAGCCGGCACCGGCGATCACGACCGCTGGCTCGAGGGGGGCGCTGATCGCCGCCCACTGTTGCGGGCTCACGTCGTACGACGTGCGCATCACCCGGCGCAGCTCGGCCGGCGTGCGGATCTCGCGGGTCATCCGTGGCGACGTCATGACAGGACCGTCCCGGCCGTGAGCGCGGGGCAGAACCGCTCGAACGCGCAACGGTCGCAGTGCGGCCCGGGCCGGGCCGGGAACTCCTCGTGCCGCAGGCGGCTCGCGGCTTCCATCAGCTGGCGGTCGATGGCGCGTACGCCGTCGGCGTCTGGCGTCGGCACCTCTTGCGCCTGCACCCGCATCGCCCCGCCGAGCTCCTGGCGGAGGTGCCAGAGCTCCGCACCTCCGGACTCGGTGTGCCCCTCGATCGCGCCGTTCTCGACCGCGAGCTGGTAGAGGCCGAGCTGCGGGTGGTCGGCGATCTCGGCCTGGGTGGGCGTGCCCTTGCCGGTCTTGAGGTCGATCACGACGACCCGGCCCTGGGAGTCGAGCTCGAGCCGGTCGGCGTACCCGTGCAGGAGCACGTGTTGGCCGTCGGGGAGGGCGACCTCGGCCCGCAGGGGCACCTCGGTGGCGATCAGCGCGCGGGCCGCGGCCTCGTGCTTGACCAGGAACCGGTCGAGCGCGTGCCGGGCCTCCTCCCGCTCGCGACCGCCGGACCAGGGTGTGCGGAACGGGATCTGGCCCCAGACCTGGTCGACGTGGACCATGAGCGCGTCGACCACCTCGGCCCTGGTGCGGCCGCTGATCGGCTCGTCGCCGCGACCGATCCGGTCGGCCAGGGCGTGGACCACGTTGCCGAAGCCCTGGGCCTGCGTGGTCGCCCGCTCGGCGCCGGCCTCGCGGTTGAGGAACCACTGGGCCGGGCACAGGGTCAGGCTGGTCAGGGCGCTCGCGGAGACCACGACCGGCTCGTCGACGGGTCGCAGCGGGTGATCGCCGGCGGTCCAGTCGCGGGTGCCCCACCAGGTGGCCGGGTCGGCGCCGGGCACGCGCACCGTCCCGGAGCGGTGCTCGCGAGTCAACCGGGCCAGGCGGGCTGCGGCGGCATCGCGCAGCGGACCGTCCGCTCCCTCGTCGGCGACGGTACGACGCAGCTCGGCCACCAGACCCGCCAGCGACAGCGGCCGCCGCGGCCGGCCTTCGACGTGGACGATCCGGTGTCCGTCGTCGTCGGGATACAGCTCGGACAGGAACCGCGACGGCTGTTCCCCCTCGTCATCGCTCGAGGCGACCGCGGTGACCACCAGGCGGCTGCGGGCGCGGGTGCACGCGACGTAGAAGAGCCGTCGTTCGTCCGCGAGCAGCTCACGGGTCGTCGTCGGCGGGACCAGCCGGCCGCCGACCCCGATCCGGTCGGCGCGCAGCAGCGTGGCGCGACGGCGCAGGTCGGGCCAGGCGTCCTCCTGCACGTGGGCGACCACCACCAGTGGCCACTCGAGCCCCTTGGCGCGGTGGGTGGTGAGCAGGCGCACGGAGTCGTCGCGGACGCCCTGCTCGGCCAGGGTGTCGGCCGGGATCTGCTGCGCCCGCAGGGTGTGCAGGAACGTCTCGGCGGACGTGTGCTCCTGCTGGTCCTCCGCCCGCGCGGCCGCGTCGAACAGCGCGACCACGGCGTCGAGGTCGCGGTGGGCCATCCGTGCGGCGATCCCGCCGCGACGGGTCGCCGAACGCAGCCGCTCGGGCCAGGACGTGCCGTCCCAGAGGACCCAGAGAGCCTGCTCGACCGTGGCGCCACCGGACAGCTCGTCGCGGACGGTGCGGACCAACCGGGCGAGCACGAGCGCCCGCCGTTCGGCGTCGTGGGGGTGTGCGACATCGGCCAGGACGCCCGGGTCGAGCAGAGCCTCACGGAGCAGCTCGGGAGACGGACGCGGTGTACGGCCCCCTGACTCGGCGTCGCGACGTTCGCGCACGCGGAGCCGTCGGGCCAGCGTCCGGACGTCGGAGGCGTCCATGTCGGCGAGCGGCGAGGCGAGCAGGTCGGCGGCCCTGCCCGGGTCGACGTACGCCGGGTCGCCGGGGTCGGTGACACCGGCGTCGACGGCGATCGCCAGCGCGTCGAGCAGTGGCGCGACGGCCGGCTCGCGCACGAGTGGGGTGTCGTCGGCGGCGACCTCGACCGGCACGCCGGCGGCCAGGAGGGCGCGTCGCAGCCCCGGGATCGACGTGCGGCCGGAGCGGACCAGCACGGCCATGTCGGACCAGCCGAGGCCGTCCTCGAGGTGGGCTCGCCTCAGGATGTCGGCGAGGTGCTCGGCCTCGGCCCGGTCGGTGTCGAAGGTGAGCAGCTCGACCCGGCCGTCGTCGTCGGCCTCGGACCGGGGATGGAGGAAGCGCTGCAGCGCGTCGCGGGGAATGCCGGCCGGCACCGGGAGGCGGGCGGCCACGCGTTGGGCCGGACGCAGGACGTGGGACCCGAAGCGCCGGGTCGTGCCGAGCACGACCGCCTCGGCCGGCGCACCACCCGGTTGCCGGAAGGCCTGGGGGAACTCCAGGATCCCCCGCACCTCGGCGCCGCGGAACCCGTAGATGGACTGGTGGGGGTCGCCCACGACGACCAGCTCGTGCCCGGGCTCCGAGTCGCCCGCGATCGCGCGCAGCAGGGCGACCTGCGCCGGGTCGGTGTCCTGGTACTCGTCGACGAAGACGTGGGTGTAGCGCCGGCGCAGCGCGTCGCGCACCGGCTGCTCCGGGTCTTGCAGCATCCGCACCGCCGTGGCGATGAGGCTGGCGTAGTCCAGGAAGTTCTGGCTGCCCGAGACCACGTCGTACTGCTCCATGAACGCCGCGGCCGCGACGTACTCCGGCAGGCCCTCGCGCAGGCCGAGCTCGCGCAGCGATTCCCAGCCGAGCCCCTTCTCCTGCGCGCGGGCCAGCACCTGCGCCACCTCGGTCGCGAAGCCGCGGGTGCCGATCGCGCCCGTGATCGCCTCGGGCCAGACGATCGACTCCGCCTCGCGGGTGAGGATCTGCTGGAGCACGACGTCCTGCTCGGGCGCGCTCAGCAGCCGGAGCGGCTCGTCGTACAGCTCGCGGGGGGTCCACTGCCGGATCAGGCCGTAGGCGAAGGAGTGGAACGTCGAGCAGGTCGAGCCCGACATCGTGCGTCCGACCCGTGCGGCCACCCGGTCGCGGAGGTGTTCGGCGGCCTTGCGCGAGAACGTCAGCCCGAGGACGGCGTCGGGATGCACCCCGCGGTGCTCGATCCGGTCGGCGATCGCCTCGACCAGGGTCGTCGTCTTGCCGGTGCCCGGGCCGGCGAGCACGAGCAGCGGCCCGGACACGTGGTCGACGACCCGCCGCTGGTCGGCGTCGAGGTCGACCGGCTTGCCGACCAGCTGCGCGTCGACGGCGGCCGGACGCACGAGGCGGTACGTCGTGTGGTCCGGCATGGACCTAGCCAACCATCCGGCGCCGACGACCCCACTAGGTTGGCGGCCATGACGGAGACCGGTCCCTTGTCCGACCTGCTGGTGGTCGACCTGACCAGGGCCCTGGCCGGTCCGCAGGCGGCGATGATGCTCGGCGACCTCGGAGCGCGGGTGATCAAGGTCGAGAGCCCCACCGGCGACGACACCCGGGCCTGGGGACCGCCGTGGGCGGGCGAGGCGGCAGGTCACCACGAGGACTCGACGTACTTCATGTCGGCCAACCGCAACAAGGAGTCGATCGTCCTCGACCTCAAGGACCCCGCCGATGCCGACGTCCTGGCCGCGTTGGTACGGCGAGCCGACGTGCTGCTCGAGAACTTCCGCACCGGCACCCTCGACCGGCTCGGCTTCACCGTCGAGCGGATGCACCGGCTCAACCCCCGGCTGGTGATCGGCTCGATCACCGGCTTCGGGCACGACGGCCCGGAGGCCGACCGTGCCGGCTACGACCAGATCGCGCAGGGCGAGGGCGGGCTGATGTCGGTGACCGGGATCGAGCAGCCGACGAAGGTCGGCGTGCCGATCGCCGATCTGCTGGCCGGGATGAACCTGGCGTACGGCGTCGTGGCAGCCCTGCACGAGCGGCACACCACCGGCGTCGGCCGCGTCGTCCGCACGTCGCTGCTGGCCAGCGTGGTCGGGGTCCATGCCTTCCAGGGCACGGCGTGGCTGCAGGGTGGACGGGTGCCCGGCGTGTCCGGGGCGCACCACCCAGCGATCGCGCCGTACGGGATGTTCGCGACGGGCTCGGCGCCGGTGCAGGTGGCAGTGGGCTCTGAGGGGCTGTGGCGGAGGTTCGCCGCGGTCGTGGGGATGGACCCGGACGAGGCGCGGTTCGCGACCAACCGCGACCGGGTCGCCCACCGCGACGAGCTGATCGCGGTGCTCGAGGACCACTTCACCACCGAGCCCGCGGAGCACTGGCTGCGCCTGCTGCACGACGCCGGCATCCCGGCGGGCAAGGTCCGGTCGATGGACGACGTCTACGGCTGGGAACAGGTGCACGCACAGGGCCTGGTGCTCGAGGTGGACCACCCGGCGTACGGGCCGTTGACGCTGTCCGGGTCGCCACTGCGCTTCGACGACAACGCGTTCTCCGGCGGGCGCGTCGAGCATCTCGCGCCACCGACGCTGGGGCAGCACACGCAGGCGATCCGGGCCTGGCTCGAGGAGTAGCTCAGGGCCGGTTGGCGACCTCGAGCAGCACGTCCGCATGACACGGACCGTCGAGCGGGCACCAGCACGCCAGATCGCGGCCGGCGAGCTCACGGCGTACGTCGCCCTCGGTGAAGGCGAGGCACCCGGCCCCCAGGTCGCGGCGGTAGAGCTCGACCACACGCGCACGCTCCTCGCGGGTCGGCCTCTCGAACGGGTGCGGGTTGCCCCAGCGCGAGGGCCGCGAGACGACGATCGCACCCTCGGGCTTGCGCCAGCCCGCCGTACGACGCAGCTGGATGCGGGCGGGACGCCGGGTCATTCCTCGCCGCCCTCCCCGGCGAGCTCGGCGACCAGCGGCACGACGTCGGCGATCGACTCGACGACCCGGGTCGGCTTGTAAGGGAAGCGCGGGACCTCGTCGGGCCGGGTCGACCCGGTGCCGACCAGGATCGTGCGCAGGCCCGCCTCGAGCCCGCTGACGATGTCGGTGTCCATCCGGTCGCCGACCATGACGGTGGTCTCTGAGTGGGCCTGGATGCGGTTGAGCGCGCTGCGCATCATCAGCGGGTTGGGCTTGCCGACGAAGTAGGGCTTCTGGCCCGTGGCCGTGCTGATCAGCGCGGCGACGCTGCCGGTCGCCGGGAGCGTGCCCTGGTGGCTGGGGCCGCTCGGGTCGGGGTTGGTGGCGATGAACCGCGCGCCGTTCTCGATCAGCCGGATGGCGCGGGTGATCGACTCGAACGAGTAGGTGCGGGTCTCGCCGAGCACGACGTAGTCGGGGTTGCGGTCGGTCATCACGTACCCGATGTCGTGCATCGCGGTGATCAGCCCGCTCTCCCCGACGACGTACGCCGTACCGCCCGGCCGCTGCTGGTCGAGGAAGTCGGCGGTGGCCAGGGCTGAGGTGAAGATCCGGTCCTCCGGCACGTCGATGCCGCTGCCGAGCAGCCGGGCCCGCAGGTCGCGGCGGGTGAAGATCGAGTTGTTGGTGATCAGCAGGTACTTCAGCCCGCTGCTCTCCAGCGCCTCGATGAACTCCGCCGCCCCGGGGATCGGGTCCTCCTCGTGCACCAGCACGCCGTCCATGTCGGTCAGCCAGGTGTGCACCGGCCGCGACTCGCTCATGGGTCCATCATGTCTGACGCCGACCGGCAGAAGTGTCCCGCCGTACGAAGCCGACCCGGCAGTAAGGCACTGTGCTGTCCCGAACACATATGCCGGGTCGACGCGTGTGAGGCGCACACTTCTGCCGGGTCAGCGCTCCTGGCCGCACTTCTGCCGGGTCAGCGTTCTCCCAGGTCGACGATGGCGGCGACGGGGCCGCCGCCGTCGGGGCCCTGGTGGGCGGCGGAGACGGACACGACGACCGCCGGATCGCCGGTGACCGCGGCGGTGACCCCGCCGACCGCGGAATTGATCTGACGGTGCCAGTGGACGTCGTAGTCGTCGAGCATGGCGTTACGGCGGCCGCGGACCTGGCCTTC
>JAICSK010000040.1 GCA_025936915.1 Nocardioides sp. | reverse complement strand
GCCTTCACGAACCCGACGACGAACTACTACCACCGCCTGGTGCCGTGCTACGAGGCACCGGTGAACCTCGTGTACTCAGCGCGCAACCGCTCGGCCTGCGTGCGCATCCCGATCACCGGCTCCAACCCCAAGGCCAAGCGGCTCGAGTTCCGCTGCCCCGACCCCTCGGCCAACCCCTACCTCGCCTTCTCCGCGATGCTGCTCGCCGGCCTCGACGGCATCCGCAACAAGATCGAGCCCCACGAGCCCGTCGACAAGGACCTCTACGAGCTGCCGCCCGACGAGCACGCCGACATCCCGACCGTGCCCGCCACCCTCGGCGCCGTGATCGACTCCCTCGAGTCCGACCACGAGTTCCTGCTCGAGGGCGGGGTCTTCACCAGTGACCTGATCGAGACCTGGATCGACTACAAGCGCACCCAGGAGATCCAGCCGGTCGCCCTGCGCCCCCACCCCCACGAGTTCGAGCTCTACTACGACATCTGAGATCTCGTACACCACGTAAAGGGCTCCTGATGCGGCCCGGACGGGCTGCTCAAGGCGTTGACCAAGACCGTGATCGAGACCGTGATCGAGACCGTGATCGAGACCGCGCTCGAGGAGGAGATGTCGGACCACCTCGGCTATGACAAGCACGAGCCGGTGGGCCGGAACCGGGGCAACTCCCGCAACGGGAAGCGGTCCAAGACGGTGCTGACCGACGCGGCCGGCGAGGTCGACATCGAGGTGCCGCGGGACCGGGACGGCAGCTTCGAGCCGGTGATCGTCAAGAAGCGGCAGCGGCGGTTGTCCGATGTCGATGCGGTGGTGTTGTCGCTGTACGCCAAGGGCCTGACCACCGGCGAGGGTCAGCGGGCACTTCGCCGAGGTCTACGGCGCGTCGGTGTCGAAGGACACCGTCACCCGGATCACCGACCGGGTGATCGAGGAGATGCAGGCCTGGTGGACCCGACCGCTTGAGGTCGTGTACGCGGCGGTGTTCATCGACGCGATCATGGTCAAGATCCGTGACGGGCAGGTCCGCAACCGCCCGGTCTATGCCGCCATCGGGGTCGATCTGGACGGCCACAAGGACATCTTGGGGATGTGGGCCGGCGAGGGTGATGGTGAGTCGGCGAAGTTCTGGCTGGCGGTGCTGACCGAGCTGAAGAACCGCGGCGTCCGCGATGTGTTCTTCGTGGTCTGCGGCGGCCTCAAGGGGCTGCCCGACTCGGTCAACGCGGTGTTCCCGCAGGCGATCGTGCAGGCCTGCATCATCCACCTGATCCGCGGATCCTTCCGGTACGCATCCCGTCGGTACTGGGAGGAGCTGGCCAAGGACCTCAAGCCGATCTACCAGGCTGTCAACGCCCAGGCTGCAGCACAGGCCCTCGACGAGCTCGACGAGAAGTGGGGTACCCGGCGATGATCCGGCTGTGGCGCAATGCCTGGAGCGAGTTCGTCCCGTTCCTGGACTACGACCTGGAGATCCGGCGAGTGATCTGCTCGACCAACGCCATCGAGTCCCTCAACGCCCGCTACCGCCGGGCGATCAAGGCCAGAGGCCACTTCCCAAGCGAACAGGCCGCGATGAAGTGCCTCTACCTGGTCACCCGGTCCCTGGACCCCAAGGGCACCGGCCAGACACGATGGGCAGTGCGGTGGAAGCCCGCCCTGAACGCCTTCGCCGTCACCTTCGCCGACCGGATGCCGGCCGCCGAGAACCACTAACAAGATGGACGCCACTTACACCGTTGACTTGACAGACCCCGCTCCGTCGACTCAGCGTGACGGCGAAGTGACAGAGGGAGCCGAGCTCGCCGAAATGGACGACAGCGTCGGCGATGGGCCCTCGCGGGTGCGCGGGGTTCGCCGCCAGGCGACCGGTCGGCCCCACGCTGCGCTGCGCCGGAGGCTTCAGGCACCCGCGTCAGCGGGGGGAGGGCTCGCCGGATCGGGTGGGCTTCCGGCACGGCCCGGAGAGGGCCTGCTGTGCGTGAGTGGCTCGGTGCGATCGTCAGGTGCTGGGGATCAGTGGTGGTCATGAGGACCGGTGCCGAGGCCGGCGCGTCTGGCCCGGACGATTGCTTCGGCGCGGTCGGCGACTTGCAGCTTGGCGAAGATGCTCGAGACGTTGTTGCGCACGGTCTTGGGGCTCAGGCTCAGCCGGGTCGCGATGGTGGCGTTGCCGAGACCGGTGGCGATGAGTTCGAGCACCTCGCGCTCGCGGTCGGTGAGCTCGGGGAAGACGACGTCGTCGTGGGCCGACAGTGGCCGGGTGAGGTAGCCGAGCACGCGCTCGGCAACGCCGGGTCCGAAGATCGCCTCGCCCTGCGCCACGGCGGTGATTGCTCGTTGGACGTCTGGGCTGTCGGCGCCCTTGACGAGGTACCCGCGGGCGCCGGCGCGCATCGCGGAGAAGACTGACGCGTCGTCCTCGAACATGGTTAGCACCAGGACGCCGATCTCGGGGTGCTCCTCGATGATCCGTCTGGTGGCGGTGACACCGTCCATGCTCGGCATCTGCAGGTCCATCACCACTACGTCGGGGCGATGCTCGCGGGCGAGGACCACTGCCTCGGCTCCGTCGGTGCCTTCGGCGACCACCTTGACGTCGGGGAGTGCGCCGAGGAGGGCGTTGAGGCCGTGCCGGAAGACCGGGTGGTCGTCGACCAGCAGCACCCGGATCATCGGGTCGCCGCCGGGAGCAGGGCCGAGACCCGGGTGCCGCCGAGCGCACCCGGGCCGGTCTCGCAGCTGCCGCCGAGCTCCGCGGCACGTTCCAGCATCGCGGTCAGCCCGACGCCGTGGCGCCGGCGCTCGGTCAGTCCGATCCCGTCGTCCTCGATCTCAAGCCTCAGCACGCTGTCGCCGTTGAGCGAGATGCAGACCCTGCAGTGCCTTGCTGAGGCGTGCCGGGAGACGTTGGTCAGGGCCTCGGTGGTGATCCGGTATGCCGCCACTTCGACCGCGGCGGGCAGCTCGCCCACGGTGCTCGCCTCCACTGCGACCTCGAGGCCCGGGTCGCGCTCGGTGAGCATCCGCGCTTGCTGGCGGACGGCGCCGATGAGTCCGAGCTGGTCCAGGGCCGGTGGTCGCAGGTCCTCGACCAGCCGGCGGACGTCGGCCAGGGATGCCTGCACCTCGTCCCTGAGCTGTTCGGCCAGGACTGCGGCCCGGGCGGGATCGTGGGCGGCCAGCCGGTGCACCGCGTCCAGCCCCAGCGCCACGCCCGCGAGCGCCGGACCGAGGCCGTCGTGCAGGTCGCGGCGGATCCTGCGGCGTTCCTCCTCACGGGTGCTCACCAGTCCCTCGCGGGACCGCTGCAAGTCGGCGGCCAGCCGGATGGCGTGCGCGGCCACCCCGATCTGCCGGCCGAGGTCTTCCAGCAGCCGCAGGTCCGCCGGCCGGAACGGATCGTGGGGGGTCCGAGGCGCGAGCAGCATCCGCCCCAGGTGCGCGCCGCGGAACGTCAGCGGCACTTCGTGCAGGTCCGGTACTGGGCCGCCGTGGACGCCGACCAACGTCGTCCACTCCTGGCGCTCGACCTCGACCCGCACGTAGGGCAGCCGCAGCGAGGCGGCCACGGTGGCGGCCACCTCGGTCAGTGGATCCGCGCCCCCGACCTCGGCGCCTTCGAGGCTTCGACCCAGCCCGGTGAGGACGGCGTAGGGGTCGCCGCGGTCGCCGTACAACATCCGGTCGACAGCGTGCTGCAACCGCGCACGGAGGGGAGCGAACGCGATCGCCACGAACACGGTGGCGACCGGGGCGGCAGCGTCGGACGCTCGTCCGCGCAGCACCGACCCGAGCGCGGTCACGATGATCGCGTAGCCGATGAGCAGGACGGTCGTCACCGCGGCGTAGACCAGCGACCGGCGAACCACGACCTCGATGCCATACAGGTTGCGGCGCAGGATCGCCACCGCCACCGAGACCGGAAGCAGAGGCACCGCGATCAGGAACACCACGTCTCCCGCACCGCGGGGACCGGGCATCAAGACGGCCACGGCCAGACCGGCGATCGCGAAGGCGAACCAGCCCAGCTGGGCACGTTCGACTGCGTCGGTTCGGCGCCAGCGCAGCACCGCGCCCACGGCGCCGGCCACCAGGCCGACGGCGAACAGCGCCATGCCCACCGACCGCAGAACGACGAAGACCCCCATCGGCAACGGCAGCCCGAGCGGGTTGTCCGCGGCGTGGTGGTTATCCAGACGCCCCGGGTGGAACGCGTTCGCGAGGAACACCAGCACCACGGCGACCAGGTCGCCGAGGAGCAGAAGGCGCCAGCGTGGTCCCGGCGGACGGCCATCGGGGAACAGCAGGACGCCCAGGGTCACCAGCGGGATGAAGCCCAGGCCCCAGACCCACTCCGAGACCCACGCTGCCGCGATGCCCACACGCAGGTGATGGGCAAGGGCCAGCTCAGCAACCGGGTAGACGGCCAGGGTCACCGCGCTGGCCAGTCCACAGCACAGGAACAGCCAGCCGATCGGGTGTCCGGGAAGCCGGCTGAGCACCAGCGCGCCGAGGAGCGGTGTCAGAGCACCGAACACGACGTTCGGGTAGACGACCTGAAGACCGGTGCCGTCACCGGTGGGCAGGATGCTGCGATCCATCCGCCAGAGCACCACGGCGTAGCCGATCAGGAGCAGCGGCCCGCACCAGGCGAGCAGCCACAGCACCGGTGCGCGCCGTACCCGCATGGGCGCATGATCCACCCAGCGGGTACGGCGCCGCAGCCGAACCGTCATGCGCTCAGGCCGCGACAGCGACCCGGGACCCGACCGGCTCAGCAGTCACGACGCGAGGACCCTTCCAGGCCAGCCGGACGCTGATCACCAGGACCCACAGCAGGCCGGCCAGGAACGGCATCGGGTTGGTGTTGGCGGGATCCACATTGGTCAGCAGGGTCAACGCCACGGCCAGCACCCCGAGCACGACTGCGGTCCATCCCGCGACCCGCCCAAGGAAGCCCGAGGCCAAGATGGCCAGGCCGCACGCGAGCAGGAAGGTGCCGAAGGTGAGGAAAGTGAGCACGAACGCTGCGGCGTTCATGTCGGTCAGGACCCTCGCCGTGGTCGGGGAAAGCTCCGCGTGGTCGAGCCGTCCCGCCGCCATCGGCATCACCGACGAAACCTTGACCGCGAGGGTGATCGCTCCCGCGATCCCGGCGGCACCGCCCAGCCACGCGGCGGCACCACCGCGTGCGCGCAGTGCGTGCACCAGCCAGCCGAGGAAGAAGGTGAAGACCAGGAAGCCGAGGAACTCCATCGTGAACCCGACCTTGTCGGCCACGCCCACCGAGGAGGAGAAGTCGGCCAGATCCTTGGCGCCGCTCGGGTGCGCGTCCTGCCCATTGCCACTGGACAACCCGCTACCGACCAGTATCAGCAGCACATAGGCCGCCCCCGCGGCGGCGCCGAGTCGGTCCCACGTCGTATGTGACGCCGGTGCGGTCGTGATACGTGGCATGTCGTCCTCCAGGAGATGTCAGTCCCGAGCAAGTTGGATGACAACCACGTTCCCCGGGCGCTGTCCCGCGCGCACGGGACTGGGGTCCCGACCTATCCCGACCTCGGCGCGTCCTACCACGGGTCGGTCCGAACCAAGGACGGTCGCGACAGCGACTCGGCGCGACGGCGCGCTTCGCAACCTGTCACCACGCCGAACGGGCTGACGTCGGCCAGATCCGGGTGCATGCCAACGGTCCAGTGGGCCCAAACGTCCAGGGCGAACGACCGACTGTCGACGTCCGGCTGAGATGCCTGGTAGCCCTCAGCCCTCGTCGAGCACTGCCTGTGCGACTTCCACCAGGCGCTTCTGGCTCGACCGCGCTCGACTGCGGAGGAGCTCGAAGGCTTCGTCGGTGGTGATGCCGTCGAGGGCTGCGACGGCTCCCTTGGCCTGTTCGATCACGACCCGGCTGGTCAGGGCGCCTTGCAGTTGCTCGGTGAGTTCTTCGGCGCGACGAATGGTGCGTTCTTGCATCAACGCGATGGTGGCGATGTCGGCCAGTGCTTGCACGACGCGCACGTCGCCCGCGTCGAAGAGGGCGTCCGCGGAGCCGAACAGGTTGAGCGCGCCGATGATGTGCTCTCGGAGCCGCATCGGAAACGCGTGCACCGACTGATAGCCCAGCTGGATGGCGCGCGGGGCGAAGATCGGCCAGCGGTCGGCGGCATGGGCCAGGTCCGCGTTGACGACAGGTTGTCCCGTGGTGAAGCAGTCCAGGCAGGGGCCCTCGGAGTTCTGGAGCTGGAAGAGCTCGAGGGTTTCGCCGTTGGGGTTGGAGGCTGCCATGAACTGGAGACGACCCATCTGATCGGTCAGCATCAGACCGGCTGCGTCGGCTCCGCTGATGCCTGCCGCATGGACCGTGAGGTTGTGCAGGAAGTCGATCACGTCGAACCGGTCGACGAGCGTGTCGGCGACCTCCACGAACAGGTCCGATATGCGCTCTGTGGAGATCATGGCTGGGTCCTTCGTTCGGTGTTGTTCGAGGTCATGGTGCTACCTCCGGGTCCGGCTCCAGGTGCGTCCGCCCGGCGAGTATGTCGGCCGCGACTGCCGCCAGTTCTTGATCGGTCGCGAAGGCGTGTGCCCGCATGCGGGCCAGGGCTTCCTGGAGACTGACTCCCAGTGCGACCATCAGCATGCCCTGCGCCTGGTAGATCCCGTCGCGGCGATAGTCCGGCGCGAGGAGAGGCACGTCGGCGGGAGTGTGGTCTCCGACGGGGGCGTAGGTGTCCAGGACGATCTCGGTCGCGAGCTCGGTGAGCATCAGACTGGTCGAGGTGTCGTGGTCGGTCAGGGTTCTCGCCCGTGAACAGTGCAGGTGGACGACTCCGAAACGGGCAGCTCCGATGAGCATGGGGAACGCAAAAGTCGCTCGCACGCCGGCGTCCAGGGCGGCGGGCACGTAGCCGGGCCACCGGTCGAAGGCCTTTTCCAGGTCAGCGGTGAGAACCGGCCGGGACCCCAGGAAGGCGTCCGTTCCGGGTCCTTCTCCGAGGCTGAACTCGAGCTCGTCGACGGATCGTGCCCGGTCGCTGGAGGCGGCCGCGATGGTCCCCGACTGGTCGGGCGCCCTGTGGACGGGGGTCATGAGGCTCACCACCGCACCCGACATCCGCAGCTCTCTGACGGCCACCTCGCACAATCGGGTGAGCATCGGCGCGCCCGCTGCCGCCGGGCTGCCGCGGACCAGTGCCCGCACCCGTGACCACTCACGTTCACCACCCGGTGTGGTGCCGGAGGACGTGAACTCGGAGATGGCCGCGGCTCCTGCCGGCGAGGTTGTCGTCCGCGATCGAGGGGGACCGTGTCCGTGTCGTGCATGCTGCCCTCGTCTCGAGGACCTCTCCAGGTTACCGGGTCTCAGGGTAGGTGCGGCGACGCACGCTGGAGTGCTGGAGCGGCAGGCTCGGGAGGCGAGGTCGGCTCAGGGCTGCCCCCGGCGACCGCGGGTGCCGCCGGGCTCAGGGTGAGGCTGCTCCAGTTCCCGAACGGCGATCTGGGCCGTCAGGATCGGAAGGTCCGGATCATGCGGGCGCGAAGCAGGCTGTACCCCTGCGAGGCGTCGATCCCACACAGGTCTGGACCTTATCCCAGCCCCCATCAGGTCTCGGCCTTACCGGCGCAATCGCCGGTCTGGCGTCCACCGGGACCTCCGCGAGCTGGACCCTCTTGGGCGCGCGTCGGCCCCGGGCCGTCCGTTCGCTCGCGCACCGGTCGCCCAGCTCGGCTCGGTGAGATGCTGCCCCGGATCCTGGTAGCGCTCTTCGTTTCCGACCCACCGCGCTCTGCATCGTCACGTCAGCGTGAGTGTGCCTGGCGGCATACAGGAGAGCCGCCGGGCACACTCGCTTCACCGCTTGGGCGCGGCGCGTGGGCTGCCGTCAGCTCGATCTCAGGCTTGAGCCGACATCGTGCAGGTGTTTGACCGCCGCGGTGTAGGAGGCGACGATCGAACATTGGACGTAGGGGATTCCCCGTTCGGCGCAGAAGCTCGCTACCACGGGTTGGGCATGGCGCAGGTTGGCGCGCGGCATGCTGGGGAACAGATGGTGCTCGATCTGGTAGTTCAGTCCGCCGAGGACGGTGTCGATGACCGGGCCGCCGGTGACGTTGCGCGAGGTGAGAACCTGGCGCAGCAGCGGGTCGGCAGCCTGGTCGGCATCGAGCGTCGGCATGCCCTTGTGGTTGGGGGCGAAGGAACACCCCAGGTAGAGGCCCTGAACCCCCTTGTGGATCGCCACGAACAGCAGGGCCTGGGGCCAGGTCAGGGTCGTGGCCAGGAGGACGACGTAGCCGACGAAGTGGGTGCCGAGGAGGATCGCCTCGGGCACTCGCAGACGCAGGCCGGGCAGGAACAGCCGGCGGATGCTGGAGACGTGGAGATTGACCGCTTCCCCGAGCAGGAACGGGAAGAACAGGAGCGCTTGATGGCGCGTGGTCCATGCCTCGATGCCGCGCCGGTCGGTCGCCTGGCCGGGCGCGAAGACCAGTGCCCCGGCCCGCACGTCCGGATCGCGCTCGAGGTCGTTGGGGTGGGCGTGGTGGGCGTTGTGCTTGGCGACCCACCAGCCGTAGCTGAGCCCGCCCAACAGGTTGCCGTCGATCAGGCCCAGGATCCGGCTGCGAGTGGGGCTCCGCGTCACCTGAAGATGGCCGACGTCGTGGCCGAGGAATCCCAGCTGCGTGGCGATCACGCCGAGGACGGGGGCGAGGGCCAGCAACCACCACGAGTCTCGCCACCGCAGCATCGCGATGACCACGCCGGCCAGTGCCGTGAGGACCACCGCGAAGGTGAAGGCATAGGACAACGGCCTTCGACCCAACAGGCCGAGCTCGCGGATGTGAGCGGTGAGCTCTCCATACCCGCCGCGCGGATCTCGAACCAGCCCGTCGGATTCACGTCCGAACCGCGGGAGACCGACGGTGGCGACCGCTGGTTGAGGCACCGGTGATCGCGCGGGCCTAGACATGGCCGCCCTCGTTGTCCCACGCAGGCTGCGGCTCGGCGCGGCGACGGGAGGCACGGACGGCTGCGACGCCCCGCACGCCGGCCAGGATCTCCTGCGCGTCGCGAGGAGGAGTGTCCGGAGGGATGACCGTGATCGAGCGACGACCTCCATCGATGAGGGACAAGGTGACCTGGTGGGTGTCGTCTCGGGGAAACGAACCTGTCTTGACCATCCGCCCCGGCACGTGGACAGAACGAGGGTGGTCCTCCCAGTCCGGTGGCGAGTACAGCACCCGAGCGATCCGACCCCGCTCCGGGGGCCAGAACGCGAAGAGCCCACCCAGCTGGTCGCTCAACCGGCGATTCTCGGGCCACCAGGCACCGTCAGGCAGGTGCCGGTCGAAGACCGGCCGGAGTGCGAAGCGTGAAGTAGGGAGATGCGTGGCCATCAGCCGCCGCCTTCAGTCGCTGCGGCGGTCAGACTCAGTCGACCGGCCGGGCCGGGGTCCGGGGCCCTGATCATTGACCTGATGCTCGCAGTGAATCCAGACTACCTCGCCTGGCATCCGGATCCGAGGAGTCACGACCCCCACGGTCCCAGGGGGTGCGCCCCCGGGTGGTGCCCCGTGCTCCCCTGCCCTCCCGACTCACGGCGACGGGCTCGCCGCGACACCCGGCAGGCCCGCGCTACTTCTGGCTGCCGTCCCAGATCGACCGGACAGCGTCATCGGCGTCCGATCGCTTCACGGCACGGACACGGGACTCGGAGGACGCCAGGGTGGTGCCAGCCTCGGCCAGCGGGGACAGCCATTCTGCGCGGTACAAGTCGTGGGGGTTGATGAGGTCTTGGGCTCCGTGCTCCCCGTCGTCGCGGACCGAGAATCCATGGCGGTGAAGAACCTCGACGAGCACATCCATCCGTCGACCGTGCAAGTAGCTGAACAAGGCAGCATCCAGGTGGCGGGTGGGGACCTCGCCGTACCGCACCGACTGCGCATGCGGCCAGCTGATCTGTGCCGCCCGGACGTCGGTGGCCAGCTGCTCGGCTTTGTCCGCGAGCTCCGCTCGCAGGGCCCTGATCCCCCCGCTCCCGAGCTGCTTGGTGACCTCGGGCTGGGACTGCGCTGCGCGCCTGGCGATGCCGTCGACGGCGCTCGGGAGGCCCGCGGCGATACGGTCGAGCAGCTCCCGCTCGCAGCGCTCGGTCTTGGACTGCTCGACCGCGAGCGCTGCCTCAGCCCTCTCCAGCGCATCGCCGGTTTGATCGCTCATGGACTCGACAGTAATCCCCGCCCCCCACCGAGCGGTGAGCTCGCGGATCCCTCGTCACCGACCCGGCGCGCTAGGCTGGCACGACTGCGGCCGCAGATCACCGAGTACAGGTTCTGTCCGGTTCTTCCGCAGCAACCGAAGGCGGTGGCTCATGGCCACACAGACTCAGCTCACCCAGACAGTCAACTACCGAGGGCCGACGATCCTCGTCGGCGCGCTTGCTCACCTGTTGCGTGAGCAGGGGGTCGACTTCACGCGGCCACGAGATGACCGGACCAGCGTCGCCGAGGTCGTGGAGGTGACCTTGACTGTGAGACGCGGCGACACGGTGCTTCATCGGCCTCTGGACGACATGATCGACACCGCCGTGGCGACGTTCAGAAGGCGCTTCGGCGAGTCCCCTGCGTCCATCACCGTCGGAGACATCGACGGTGCCGAGGCGTCGTCAGGCATTGTCAGCCGGACGCCCTGATCCAGACCGGAGCTCAGCTGAGCACCTCGAGGATCCCGAGCTGCGGCCCGACCGATGGACGATCCGTGCCCAGTGCGTGCGGACCGGCACGCTGACCAGGCCGAAAGAGATCGAGCCGCTCCAGATCGCGCGAGCCATCGCGGTCCTCCTGACGACCAGCCGAACGTCACGACCGCCGTTTGAAGATGCTCCATCCGCCAGGGCCCACCGCGAACCCGAGGATGATCAGCACGATCCCGAGGATGATGCCCCCCTTGAACAACGTCACGATCCCGGCGATCACCAGGATGACGGCCAGGATCCAGAGCAGAAAGCCCATGACAGTTCCCTTCCTACGAGCACCTACCGGTCCATCGACCGGGAGTTCTGCGATGCACGTGCCCGCTGTGCGGTTCCTCAAACGCTCCCCCGCGGGGCCAGTCGCACCAGCTGGGTGACGTGTTCGGGCTCCAGCTCGTCGAGGGTGCGGACGCCGAGGAGGCGCATCGTGCGCTCGATCTGGCCGCGCAGGATCTCGATCGTGCGGTCGACGCCGTCGCGACCGCCCGCCATCAGGCCGTAGAGGTAAGCGCGGCCGATCAGGGTGAAGCGGGCGCCGTGGGCCACGGCGGCGACGATGTCCTGGCCCGACATGATGCCGGTGTCGAGGTGCACCTCGACCGCGTCGCCGACGGCCGCGACGACCTCCGGCAGCAGGTGGAAGGGCACCGGGGCCCGGTCGAGCTGGCGGCCGCCGTGGTTGGAGAGCAGGACGGCGTCGACGCCGGCGTCGGCCAGCCGCCGGGCATCGGCGACCGACTGCACCCCTTTGACCACGACGTGGCCCGGCCACTGCTCGCGGATCCAGGCGAGGTCGTCGTAGGTGACGGTCGGGTCGAACATCGCGTCGATCATGTCGGCGACGGTGCCGGACCAGGACTCCAGCGACGCGAAGGAGAGCGGCTCGGTCGTGAGGAAGTCGAACCACCAGGCCGGCCTGGGTACGGCGTCGAGGACGGTCCGGAGAGTCAGGGTGGGAGGAATCGTCAGGCCGTTGCGTACGTCGCGCAGCCGCGCCCCGGCCACCGGGACGTCGACGGTCACGAGCAGCGTGTCGTAGCCGGCGTGGGCGGCTCGCTCGACCAAAGCCATCGACCGGTCGCGGTCCTTCCACATGTAGAGCTGGAACCAGTTCCGGCCGTCCGGGTTGGCCGCGGCGACGTCCTCGATGGACGTCGTCCCCATGGTCGAGAGGGCGAAGGGGATGCCGGCCGCACCCGCGGCGGTCGCGCCGGCGATCTCGCCCTCGGTCTGCATCAACCGGGTGAACCCCGTGGGTGCGATGCCGAACGGCAGGGCCGAGCGGGATCCGAGCACCTCTCGCGAGGTGTCGACGATCGAGACGTCGCGCAGGATCGCGGGGTTGAGCTGCACGTCCGCGAAGGCCTGCCGTGCCCGGGCGAGCGACACCTCCCCCTCGGCGGCGCCGTCGGTGTAGTCGAACGCCGCCCGTGGCGTACGCCGCCTCGCGACCTGCCGCAGGTCCTCGACGGTGAGGGCCGAGGCCAGCCGTCGCCGCTTGGGAGAGAGCACCGGCTTCTTGAACCTGAGGAGCGGGGTCAGGTCGCGGCGTCTGGGGATACGGCGCTTCACCTGCTCATTCCACCCCGTGCGCCCGCGTATCGTCACCTCGCATGACCTTCCGGCTGAACGGCGTGGAGTACGACTCGTGGGACGACGTCCCCGAGGACGTGCGCCACCTCCTGGCGAAGGCCCTCCCGGACGAGGACCACAACGGCGTCCCGGACGTCTTCGAGGGCAGGGCCGAGCCCGGCCACCGACGCTACACGGCTCGGTTCGTGGCGACCGAGACGACCGAGGTCTCCCGAGTACGCCGCGCCGGCATGCGGCCCGGGTTCCGGTTCACGATGACGACCTCCGATGTCCACCCTGTGGCGCCGGAGCCCGAGGACCTCGCGGTCGAGGCGCGCGCGCCGGTCCCGACCGAGGCGGACGGATCGATCGTGCTCAACGGCGTCGAGGTCGGTCCCGACGGACTTCCGCTCCGGAAGAAGCGGTGGTGGCGTCGCGTCTGATCAGCGGCGCGGCAGGAGCGACGAGATCCGACCGCGGTGCCGGGCGACGAACCGGTAGCCGACCGCGGCCACCCGGCGTACGCCGGGAAGGAGCAGCGCGCGACCCATGAGGGCATACGCGCCGCCGCAGGCGAGGAGTGAGCGCGCGATCGCGCGCTCCGCTCCCTCGACGACCTCGCCGTCGACCCAGTACGCCGCATGTCGTACCTGCTGCTCGGTGAGACCGACCTGGGCGAGGTCCAGCGACTGCCATGCAACGACCTCGACGTCGTGCGCGCGAGGCTCGAGCCATCGAGCGCACCGGGTGCAGAACCCGCACCCACCGTCGTAGACCAGCATCGCCGCCATCGTCCGATTCTCCAGGGTCGCCGTTCCGGGCACCATGGCGCCATGAACGAGCAGCACCCCCGGGCCGGCGGCGTCCGCGAGCTCCGGCTGATCCTCACCACCGACGACTACGACGCGGCCGTCGCGTTCTACCGGGACGTGCTCGGCATGCCGGTGTCGGCCGAGTACCTGTCCGCCGAGCAGGGCCGCGTGGTGATCCTCGAGGCCGGCGTCGCCACGCTGGAGATCGGCGACGGTCCGCACGCGGCGTACGTCGACGAGGTCGAGGTGGGTCGTCGGGTCGCGGGGCAGGTCCGGCTCGCGCTCCGCGTGGACGATGCCGCGCACGCCACGACGAGCGCCGAGGACGCGGGCGCCGAGGTCGTCGCCCCACCCACGCGTACGCCCTGGCGCTCGCTGAACGGCCGGCTCGAGGCGCCGGGCGGGCTGCAGCTCACCCTCTTCCAGGACGACGCGGACTGACGCGGCGGCGTACGACGAGGACGGCGATCGCGGCTGCCGACGGCGCGGTCGCCACCACCCACGCCGACGCCCACTGCGAAGACCTGCTCCGCGCCGACAAATCGGGAGGCCCCGCAGGGGCCCGGTGAGCCAGACTGCGCGCCGTGGAGCAACCCTGGGAGGACCCCGCCTGGTTCGCGACGGCTGTCGCCTGGATCGACGGGATGCTCGCCGTGGCAGGACGACCGCGCACCGGTGACCCGGAGCAGGTGCACATCCGACCCTGGGCGACCGCGATCAGGGTCCCGACGGGTGACGGGCCGGTGTGGTTCAAGGCGAACATCCCCGAGCTCCGGCACGAGGCCACCGTCGCGTTGCTGCTCGCCCGTCGCGTGCCTGCACGCGTGCCCCCTCTGTTGGCCGACGACCCCGAGCGCGGCTGGATGCTGATGGACGACGCGGGGCGGCGCCTGCGCGAGGTCATCGCCGAGGATCGCGATCTCTCGCGCTGGGAGGACGTCCTCGACGGGGCGGCCGACATCGCCCGCGCCCTCGAGCCCGACGTGGACGCACTGCTGGCGGCGGGCGTGCCCGACATGCGTCTGGCGGTCCTGCCCGATCGGTACGCCGCCGCGGTCGAGCACGAGGACGTCGAGCAGCGGTTCCGCGACGCCGTCCCGCGGGTGCGCGAGATGGCGGAGGAGCTCGCGTCGTACGACGTGACCGAGACGCTGCAGCACGACGACCTGCACGACGGCAACGTGTTCGTCCGCGAAGGTCGGCACCTGATCCTCGACTGGGGCGACTGCGTGATCTCCCACCCGCTCTTCACGCTGTCGGTGACCCTCGAAGGCGTCGTCGCGTGGGGGCAGGACGACGTCGAGGGCTCGGTCGACATCGAGCCGTTGATCGACCGCTACCTGCGCCGCTACGACCCGGAGCGGCCAGAGCTCCGTGACGCGGTACCGCTCGCGCTGAGGCTGGGGTGGGCGTGCCGGGCCGCCAACCAGACCCTGGTCGAGGACCCGGAGTCGACCCGCAACCGGCTCCGGATGTTCCTCGACGGGCGTGTCTGAGCCCGAACGGTCAGCTGATGCTCGCGCCGCAGTTGCGGCCCATCATCAGCCACTCGTTGGTCGTGTGACCGAACGCCGGGTGTGGCCGGGCCGCATCGCGGGGCGCGTGAGCCTGCGCCGACGGTCCGACCAACAGGGCAGCGAGCACCACCGCACCACCGGCGCGGAGCAGAATGCCTCTCACGACATGTCCGTGGTCTCGCAGTGCAGGCCCATCCGCATCCCGTTGGCGCCGTACTTGTGCGGGGCGGGTGCCTGGAAGTGGTCGACCGGCAGGGTCCGGCTGTGGTGGCCGTGGTGGCTGAGGGTCGCTCGGTCGGGCGCGGACGGCGGTCGGGCCGCCTGGGCGCCGTACGTCGAGGCCACGAGGACCCCGCCGAGCGCCACCGCGCCGAGAACGGACGTCATCCGGGTGAGTGTCATCGCTGCCTCCTCCGGACGTGGCCCCTCCACGCTAGGCCAGGCGGGTCCCGGGCTCAAGGGCCGGGCGACTCAGTGGCTGACGGAGGTCAGCTGGAAGGCTTCGTGGCCGCCGGCCAGGTCGTGCTCGGCGACGATCCCTACCCCCGGCGCGTACAGCTTCACCGAGACCCCGTCGGGCTCGAGGCGCGACCACTCGAGGGTCTTCACCACGTGGTCGTAGGTCCCCGCCGGCACGGTCGTCGAACGGCCGCGCTGCACGATCCACGCCTGGTCCTCGGCGTGGCCCTTCCAGTACTCCTGCCGGTAGGCGTCGGTGACCGACGGATGCGCGGGCATGATCGTGCCACGCGTCGCACCGTCCACGCCCGACTCCCATGAGCCCTCGCGGCTGCGGACGTGACCGTGGCGGTCGTAGGTCGCGGTGTCCTCTCCGAGATACCAGACGTTCCCGTCGTTGTCGTCGGCGTACCAGTCGTGCGTCTTCTCGGCAATGGTGCCGTCCCCGGCCCGGCGCAGGACGTCCTTGACGACCGTCGCGGCGACACCTTGGATCTGTTTGGTCCTGCCGGTGACCCGGACCACCTCGTGACGCTTCCCCCCGTCGACGCCCCGCAGGCGGGTGACGAGCCCGGGCGTCAGCGGGAAGTAGGGGTTCGCCACCGGCTTGTCGAACCTCACCGGGGTCACGGCGGGTGCTCTACCGCCGCCGGCCTCGGCGGCGTACGTCATGACCGCGAGTCCCCCGGTCAGGGCGCCGGCGAGGATGAGTCCGAGACCGCGTACGACAGGCATCACAGCCTCCTCGGGTTGGTCGCTCCACGGTACGACGGTGTCGGCCGTGGCGGAACGTCGCCCGCGGAGGTCGACCCCTTGCTCAGCCCAGCGCGATCTCGGCGATCCAGCCCGCGACCCGGGCCGGGTCGTGCCCGAGCGCGACCTCGTTGACGGCCAGCTCGGTCATGGCGACCCCCGGGACGGGCGAAGGCCACCAACCACCGCACGGCTCGACCAGCTCCCTCTGCATGAGGGCGATACCGCGTTCGATCAGCTGGTCGGGCTCGCCGTCGGCGAAGACCTGGAAGGTGTTGGTCTGCGGCGGCTCGGGGTTGACCCGGACGCCCCGCCGGGTCAGCTCGGCCGCGAGCGACCGCGCCCACGCGGCGTACTCCTCCATCCGCGGCAGCCGCTCCTGGAGCCCGGCCAGCGCGGAGACGGCGTACGGCGTGAGGTGGTAGAGCGTGCCGCCCATCCGGCGCCGCCACGTGCGGGCCTCGCCGATGACGTCGTCGGGGCCGGCGAGTGCCGCGCCGGCGAGCCCCTCCAGCCCCTTGTAGAAGGACACGTAGATGCTGTCGACCAGGGCCGCGATCTCGGCCAGCGGCTTGCCCCAGAAGGGCTGCGACTCCCAGATCCGGGCGCCGTCCGCGTGCAGAGGTACGCCGAGCTCCCGAGCCGTCTCGGACAGGGCGGTGAGCTCGTCCCAGGTCGGCAGCAGGCACCCCGCCTCGCGCAGGGGCAGCTCGACCAGGACCGCTCCCAGCCCGGGTGACAGCCGACGGATGTCGTCGGACCTCGGTGCCCTCGGCCCTTCGGTGAGGTGGTCGAACTCGAAGCCGTGCAGCCGGCGCGGGCCGTCCTCCTCGTGCTTGAGCAGATGGGACAGGTCGGGGAGCGCCACCCGCCTCGACCCACCGCGGTCGCACCAGACGCGTAGCGCCGCCTGCTGAGCCATGATCCCGCTCGGGAACAGCGCCGCGGCCGGCTTGCCCAGCAGCTCGGCCACCTCGTCCTCGAGCCGCGCGACCACACCCTTCTCGGCGTACATGTCCCACTCGTCGATGCCGAGCGCCTCCGCCGCGTCGGCCACTGCCCGCAGCGCCTCGGCCGGGGTGCGCTTGGCGTGCCGGAAGACCGTGGTCTCGCAGGCCTTCGACGCCGCTTCGAGTCGTTGCCTCAGCTCGTCGTCCACGACGGTCAGCCAACCAGTCGCCCGGGGCCGCGACAAACGGGTTCAGGTCAGGGGGCGGGTGCCTTCCGGGATGCCCTCACCCCGGGCGACGCCCTCGACCATCTCCTGCAAGGCCGTCAGTGCGACGCGCTGCGGGAACGGGCCGAAGCTGACCCGCGCCACACCGAGCTCCTCGAGCCGTGCGAGCGGCGGCCCGCCCACCGGAAGCAGGGACAGCCGCTGCGGGCCGAGCGCCTCGACCAGCGCGACGACCTGCTCCTCGTTCAGCCGTCCGGGAACGAACACCACCGGGGCACCGGCGTCGAGGAAGGCGCGTCCCCGCTCGATCGCGTCGGCCAGCACCTCGTCGGGGTCGCGGTCTCCGGCATGAAGGAAAGCGTCGGTGCGCGCATTGAGGACGAAGTCGGGAACGCCCTCGGCGGTCGCTGCCGCCATCACCGAAGCGACGACGGCCGTCGCCTCCGTCAGCGGCTTCACCTGGTCCTCGATGTTGCACCCGACCACGCCGAGCCCGATCGCACGCCGCACCGTCTCACCGGCGTCGCCGTATCCCGCCTCGAGGTCTGCCGTGACCGGCAGGTCGACCGCGTCGACGATCCGGCCGACCGCCTCGAGCATGAGGTCGCCGGGGATGTGCTCGCCGTCCTCGTAGCCGTACATCGCCGCGATGGCGTGGCTGGCGGTGGCGATCGCGGTCGTGCCCGGCGTCTGCGACACCACCCGGGCGCTGGCGACGTCCCAGACGTTGACCAGCGTGAGCAGCTTGGGGTCGGTGTGCAGGGCGCGCAGGGCCGTGGCCCGTTCGGCGGTGGAGGTCATGGGCCCGAGTATGTCGGTCGCCGCCGACAGGTCGGTGCCGCGCCCGCGCGCCGGTGAGAATGCCACGGTCTCGCTGCGTCGATCCGTGGATCACCCACCGGTGCAGGGGCGACGCGCGGCACTGGCGGTGAGCCAGCCACCATCCCGCGCCATGAATCGGTGCATCACCCACCGCTCAGGGCGACCCCGCGGCACTGCCGGTGAGCGCCACGAGCGGTCAGCCCCAGAACACCCGGTCGACCACGGCTCGGGCGCGGCGCGTCGTGCGTAGGTAGTCGTTGACCATCTCGTCGGAGCGACCGGCGCCGTAGCCGAGGATGCCCGCGACGGCCGAGCGTTCGCGGGCGTCGCGCGGCACCTGGTCACCGCTGCGCCCGGTGACCAGGGTGATCGCGTTGCGCAGCCGGCTGACCGTGCGCCAGGCCTGGTCGAGGGCCGCATGGTCGGTCGCGGAGAGCAGGTCGGCGTCGCGGGCGGCGTCGAGAGCGGTCAACGTGCGCGGGCTGCGCATGGCCGCCACCTGACCGGCGTACCGGAGCTGGAGGAGCTGGACGGTCCACTCGATGTCGGCGAGACCGCCGCGGCCGAGCTTGAGGTGCGTGTGCGGGTCGGCACCGCGTGGCAGCCGTTCTCGGTCGACCCGAGCCTTGATCCGCCGGATCTCGGTGACGTCGGCGTCGGCGAGGCCGCCGGACGGGTACCGGAGCGGGTCGATCAGTGCGGTGAAGCCCTCGCGCACCCCCTCGTCGCCGACGACGGCGTCGGCGCGGAGCAGTGCCTGCGCCTCCCAGACCTTCGACCACTTCGCGTAGTAGGCGGCGTACGACGCCAGCGAGCGCACCAGGGGACCCTGCTTGCCCTCGGGACGCAGGTCGGCGTCGACCACCAGGGCAGGGTCGGTGGCCGGCGCGATCAGCAGCTGCCGCAGCTCGTTGGCCACCGCATGGGCGTACGCCGTGGCCTCCCCACCGTGGTCGTCGGCGAGCGGATCGTGCACGAACATCACGTCGGCGTCGCTGCCGTAGGACAGCTCGAAGCCGCCGTAGCGTCCCATCGCCACGACTGCCATCCGGGTGGGCGCCTCCGCGAGGCCGCGCTCCTCGCGCACGGACCGGCCGGCGACCGCCAGGGTCGCCTCGAGGGTTGCGTCGGTGAGCCGCGACAAGGCGGCGCCCACGTCGGGGGTGTCGGTCTCGCCGAACAGCTCTCCCACGGCGATCCGGAACAGCTCCCGACGGCGGATCGCCCGGATCGACCGCACGGCCTCCTGCGGATCCTCTTGCCGCTCCGCCGAGGCGCGCATCCGCTCGAGGATCGCCTCGGACCCCAGTGGGGCGAGGTCGTCGCCGAGCATCCGGACCCCCTCGGGCTCGCGCTCGAGCAGGTCGGTGGCGTAGCGCGAGGTCGCGAGGAGACGCGCCAGCCGCTCGGCGACCTGGCCCTCGTCGCGGAGGGTCTTCAGATACCAGTGGGTGGAGCCGAGGCTCTCGCTGATCCGGCGGAAGCCGAACAGCCCGGCGTCCGGATCGGGAGCGTCGGCGAACCACTCGAGCATCGCCGGCAGCAGGGCCCGCTGGATCGCCGCCGTGCGGGTCAGCCCGCTGGTCAGGGCCTCGAGGTGACGCAGGGCGCCCGCGGGGTCGGCGTACCCCAGGGCGGCGAGACGCTGAACCGCCGCCTCGGCGGTGAGCCGCACGCCGTCCGCCGGGACGCGTGCGACCGCCTCGAGCAGCGGCCGGTAGAAGAGCTTCTCGTGGAGCCGGCGTACCTCACGGCGATGGTGCGCCCAGGCGTCTTCGAGTGCCATCGCCGGCTCCTTGGTGAAGCCCATGCCGCGCCCGAGCCGCCGCAGCGACGCCTCGTCCGAGGGTACGACGTGGGTGCGGCGCAGGTGCTGGAGCTGGATCCGGTGCTCGAGGGTGCGCAGGAACTCGTAGGCCCCGTGCAGCGCCTCGCCGTCCTCCCGGCCGACGTACCCGCGCGCGGTCAGCGCGTCGAGAGCGTGCAGGGTCCCGGGGTCACGGAGGTGATCGTCGGTGCGGCCATGCACGAGCTGAAGCAACTGGACCGCGAACTCGACGTCGCGCAGCCCACCGGCGCCGAGCTTGAGCTGCCGGTCGGCCTCGCGCGCCGGGATCGTCTCCAGCACACGCCGGCGCATCGCCTGCACATCACCGACGAAGCCCTCACGCTCGGCCACCTCCCAGATCATCGGCTCGACCACGCTCAGGAACTCCCGGCCGAGGGCGAGGTCGCCTGCCACCGGCCGCGCCTTGAGCAGCGCCTGGAACTCCCAGGCCTTGGCCCATCGCTCGTAGTAGACGCGATGACTGGCGAGGGTGCGCACCAAAGGACCGGCCTTGCCCTCGGGGCGGAGGTTGGCGTCGACCGGCCAGATGGTCCCCTCGCCGGTGTGCTCGGAGCACACCTGCATCAGGCCCGAGGCGAGCTGGGTGCCCACCCGGGTCGCGCTGGCCTCGTCTAGCCCGGCGGGCTCGCAGACGTAGAGCACGTCGACGTCGGACATGTAGTTGAGCTCGTGCCCCCCGCACTTCCCGAGCGCGATCACCGCCAGTCGGGCCGTCGACGAGGCGTCGACCTGGGCGCGAGCGATCGCCAGTGCCGCCTCGAGCGTGCCGGCCGCCAGGTCGGAGAGCTCGGCCGACGCGTCGTCGACGCCGAGATGGTGGGCGAGGTCGCGAGCGGCCAGTCGGGTGAGCAGACGGCGGTACTCGACACGGAGCGCGTCCACGGTGTCCCGATGGGCCGGCGACGCCGTGGGTACGTCGCTCGCCGGGTCGGCCCCGACCGCCCGCAGGAGCGCGCCGCGCACGGCGTACGACGCGGGTCGGGTCGATCCCAGGTACGGGTCGGCGAGCTCGCGCCACTGCTCGGGATGACGGCACAGATGGTCGGTGAGCGCCTGGCTCGCCCCGAGCACGGACAACAGCCTCATCGCGGTGCCCTCGTCGTCGGCGAGCTCGGCCGCCAGGCCGGGCTCGGCCCGTTCGGCGAGCCGCACCAGCCCGGCCAGCGCCTGGTCGGGGTCGGCGGTGCGCGAGATCAGGGCGACCAGCGGGTCGGCCGCCGCGCCCAGCCGCTCCAGATCCTCGCCGGCCCTCGCGGGGTCCTCGAACCCCAGCCGCAACAGCCGGGTACGCCGGGAGTCGCTGCGGGGGCTCACCGCGTCAATGTAGCCAGCCTCCACCCGCGAGACCCTTGCGCAGCGAACCGGAGGTGGTGCAGTCTGATAGGAAACTTTCCTGTCTAATGTGGAGCGAGATGACGCGAATCGCCGGAGTGACGCGCCGGTGAGGCCCGGCACACCGCGGATGTTGCGCGGCATGAACGACCGCGCGGCCCTCGACCTGCTGCTCGAGCACGGGCCGCTGTCGCGCACCCGGCTCGGCGAGCTCACGGGCCTGTCCAAGCCGACCGCCTCACAGCTGCTGTCACGGCTCGAGGAGGCCGGACTGGTCGTGGCCAGCGGCAGCTCGTCCGGTGGACCCGGCCCGCGAGCCCAGCTGTACGCCGTGAACCCGCGAGCCGGGCACGTGGCCGGGCTGGACGTGACGCCGTCGCGGATCGTCGCGGCCGTCGCGGACATCACCGGCCGCATCGTCGGCGAGCACGAGCTGCGCACACCACGACGCCCCGGCCCCGACGCGGTCGAGCACGTCGTATCGGCGCTCGAGGGGGCCGCGACGGCCGCCGGGGTGGGCGCCACCGACCTGCTCCACGTGGCGATCGGCACGCCGGGCGCCTTCGACCCCCGCACCCGGCGGCTGCGCTACGCCCGCCACCTGCCGGGGTGGCACGAGCCCGACCTGCTCGACCGGCTCGCCGACGCGGTGGACGCGCCCGTCCACGTGGAGAACGACGTGAACCTCGCTGCGCTCGCAGAGCTCGGCTCGGGCCGCGCT
>JAICSK010000105.1 GCA_025936915.1 Nocardioides sp. | reverse complement strand
GCAAGGCGGTCCAGGACTGACGGCCTCGGATCACTAGAGTTGTCCTCATCGGCGGACGAGGGAGCGTACGGGTGAGCATCGACCCCGTGGTGATCGACAAGCGCCCACGGTCGCTGGTGCACATGTTCCTCCGGCGGGTGGAGGAGACGCCCGGCGAGGACGCGTTCTACTACCCGGTCGAGGGCGGCTGGCAGGAGTCCAGCTGGGCCCAGACCCACGAGCTGGTCGAGGGTCTGGCCGCCGGGCTGCTGGCGCTCGGCATCGAGCCCGAGGACCGGGTCGCGATCGTCGCGCACACCCGCTACGAATGGGTGCTCGCCTACCTCGCCACGCTCTGGGCCGGGGCGGCGGTCACGGCCGTCGACCCGGATGCCGGCGACGACGTGCTCGCCGGCGTGCTGGCCGACTCGGGCGCGCGGGTGGTGATCGGCGAGGACCACGACGTGTCCCAGGCGCTGTGGCGGGTGCGGGCCCGCATCCGCGACGTGGTGAAGGTGGTGCAGATCGACGGGGACTTCCCCGATCCGCGGGTGCTCACCCTCGAGGGACTGCTCGGGCTCGGCCACGACCACCTCGACGAGCGGCCGCGGGCGCTCTCGCAGCGGCTGTACGCCGTTCGCCGGCCGGGTCTGGCCGCGTTGCCCTACGCCCCCGACCACCGGGTCGACGGCACGGGCTCGCTGCGTGGCGTACGACTGAGCCATGCGGCGCTGACCTACCAGGCGACCGCGGTCGCGGCCCTGGGAGAGCTCAGCGACGCCGACCTGTTGTACCTCCCGCTGCCGCTGTGGACGGCGTACGCCCAGGCGCTGCTGGGGGTGCAGCTGGCCTGTGGCTTCCCGGTGGCGCTGGAGGGCCGGTCCGACCGGTCGGTCGCCTCGCTGGCGGTGGTGCGGCCGACGTTCGTCGCGGCGACCCCGGGGATGCTGCGGTCGGTGCGGACGGGGATCGAGGACCAGCAGCGCCGCGGCCTGCTGCGCCGGCGTTCGGCGCTGGAGAAGCGGGTGCGGTCCGAGGTCCGCGACACTTTCGGTGACCGGCTGCGGTTCGTGGTGTGTGCCGGGGGAGCGGTCGACGCCGAGCTCGCCGACTTCTTCGAGGCCGCGGGGGTGACCCTGCTCGAGGCCTACGGCCGCCCCGAGACCGGCGGCGCCGTCAGCGTCGCCGTACCCGCGGACGGGGACGGGCGGAACGCCGGCCGGCCGCTGCCCGGCACCGAGGTGCGGATCTCGGACGTCGGCGAGATCGAGGTCGCGAGCCCGGGTCTGATGGACGGCTACCACGGTCGGCGCGAGACGCGTGGCGTGCTCGACCAGGGCTGGCTGCGGACGGGCGACTCGGGAGCCCTCGACGACCGGGGCCGGCTGCTGGTGTTCGGTCGCCACGTGTGACCCCGGCGGCCCATGGCTCGTTGGCTACCCGGAGGTAACCGGGTCAACTAGATTGATCGACCTCGGCCCGCCGCCCCGTTCCCCGCCCCAGGAGACACCCGTGCCCGTCAGCATCGACTCCGGCTTCGTCGACCACATGGTCGCGAACGTCGCCCTGCAGTTCCTCGAACGCGTCGACCGGAGCCCGCGCACCGAGGCGTTCCGCTACCCGGTGACGGAGGGGCAGGCCGAGCGATGGGTCTCGGTCACGTGGGCCGAGGCCGGCGAGCACGTCTCCCGGCTCGCGGCGGGACTGCTGGCGCTCGGGGTTCAGCCGGAACAGCGGGTCGGGATCGCCTCGGGCACCCGGTACGAGTGGATCCTCGCCGACCTGGCGGTGATGTGCGCAGCGGCCGCGACGACGACCGTGTACCCGTCGACCAACGCCGAGGACACGTCGTACATCCTGGGCGACTCGGAGTGCCGCATCGTCTTCGCGGAGGACGACGAGCAGATCGCCAAGCTGAAGGACCACAAGTCCGAGCTCCCTCACCTGGCGAAGGTCGTGACGTTCGACGGGACCACCGACGGCGACTGGGTGATCGGTCTGTCCGACCTCGAAGCACTCGGTGACACCTACCTCGCCGAGCACGACGGCGTGATCCGCGAGACGGCCGAGAAGATCCGGCCCGACCAGCTGGCGACCCTGATCTACACCTCGGGCACGACCGGGCGGCCCAAGGGGGTGCGTCTGCAGCACCGCTCGTGGGTCTACGAGGGCTCGGCGATCGAGGCGCAGGACATCCTGAGTGAGAGCGACCTGGAGTTCCGCTGGCTGCCGATGGCCCACTCGTTCGGCAAGGTGCTGATGTCGACCCAGATGGCGTGCGGGTTCGCCTGTGCGATCGACGGGCGGGTCGACAAGATCGTCGACAACCTGGGCGTGGTGCGGCCGACGTTCATGGGCGCGGCGCCGCGGATCTTCGAGAAGGCGCACTCCCGGATCGTCACCATGCAGGCGGCCGAGGGCGGGGCCAAGGAGGTGGTCTTCAAGCGGGCGTTCAAGGTCGGGATCGCCTACGAGCAGGCTCGTCGCGACGGCCGCAGCCCGGGCGTACTCCTGAGCGCGCAGCGGGCGCTCTTCGACAAGCTGGTCTTCGCCAAGATCCGCGAGCGGTTCGGTGGCCGGGTGCGCTTCTTCATCTCCGGGGCGGCCGCACTCAACCAGGACATCGCCGAGTGGTTCAACGCCGCCGGCATCCTGATCCTGGAGGGCTACGGGATGACCGAGTCGTCGGCCGGGTCGTTCGTCAACCACCCCGACGACTACCGGATGGGCAGCGTCGGCCAGGTCTTCCCCGGCTCGGAGGTCAAGCTCGGCGACGGCGACGAGATCATGATCAAGGGACCCGGCGTGATGGAGGGCTACCACAACCTCCCCGAGGAGACCGCCACGTCGCTGACCCCCGACGGCTGGCTGCGCACCGGTGACAAGGGCGAGCTCGACGCCGACGGCTTCCTGCGGATCACCGGCCGGATCAAGGAGCTGTTCAAGACCTCCGGCGGCAAGTACATCGCCCCGCCGGCGATCGAGTCGAAGTTCAAGGCGATCTGCCCGTATGCCAGCCAGTTCGTGGTGTTCGGCGACGAACGGAACTTCGTGGTCGCCCTGGTCACCCTCGACCCCGATGCCCTCGGCGGCTGGGCCGCGGAGAACGGCGTCTCGGGCTCCTACTCCGAGATCGTCGCCTCCGACGCCTGCGAGAAGATGGTGCAGGGGTACGTCGAGGAGCTCAACCGCCACCTCAACCGCTGGGAGACCATCAAGAAGTGGAAGCTCCTCGACCACGACCTCTCGGTCGAGTCCGGCGAGCTCACCCCGTCGATGAAGGTCAAGCGCAACGTCGTCGAGGCCAACTACCGCACCCTGATCGACTCCTTCTACTCCTGACGGATCCGGGGGGAAGAGGGCGCGGGAGCCTGGCAGATGGGTGGGTCGACCCTTACAGTGGCGCTGCTCGGGCTCGACGTGCTGCGACTGGGGAAGGTGTGCCGTGGGCGAGAGCGTTGCCGTGGCCGACGAGCAGTCTCGAGGGGTCGTCGGGTCCTTCTTCCACGAGACGAGCTCCTCACTGCGGTCGGTCTTCGTCAACCGCAACCTGCGCCGGCTGCAGCTGGCCTTCACCGGCTCGCTGATCGGCAACTGGGCCTACTCCACCGCCGTCTCCGTCTGGGCGTACGGCGTGGGCGGGGCCAAGGCGGTGGGTATCTTCGTCGCCATCCGGCTGGCCCTGATGGCGTTCGCGACGCCGTTCGTCTCCACCTTGGCCGACCGCTTTCCGCGCAAGCGGGTGATGATGCTGAGCGACGCCTACTGCGCGGTCATGATCCTCGGCGCGACCGCGTGCCTGTACGCCGGCACTCCGTCGTGGCCGATCTTCGTGCTGGCGGTGATGACCTCGTTCGGAGGTTCCTCGTTCCGCGCCGCCCAGGGGGCGATCACGCCTCAGCTGGCCACCACCACCGAGGAGCTGACCGCGTCCAACGGCACCTCGAGCACCCTCGAGAGCCTGGCGATCTTCGTCGGCCCCGCGCTCGGTGCCGGACTGCTGACGATCGCCGACGTCGAGGTGGTCTTCCTGCTCAACGTCGCGTCCTTCGCCTGGTCGATGTTCATGGTGTCGGGCATCCACCCGGCCGAAGATCCAGCTCGCGAACCGGGTTCGGGGCCGGCCCAGGGCGAGACCCAGCCGCGGGCGGGCGAGGTGGTGGCCGAGGCGGAGCAGAAGGCCGAAGGCTTCATCGCCGAGACCTCGGCGGGCTTCCGCACGATCTGGCGTGACAAGGACCTCCTGCTGACCGTCATCGAGGGGTCGGCGCAGACGGTGGTGGCGGGGGCGACCGCGGTGTTCCCGCTGGTCATGGCCGTGGAGATCCTGCACACCGGTGCCAAGGGCGTCGGCCTCCTCGACGCCGAGATGGGTCTGGCGGCGATCTTCGGCGGGATCGTTGCGATCTCCCGGTCCTCCAAGCACAAGTTGGGTCAGGACCTGATCGTCGGCGTCTTCCTCTGGTCGTTCCCGCTGATCCTGGTCACCATCTGGCCGTCGCCGGTGACGGCGTTCGCGGTGATGGCGTTCCTGGGGTTCGCCAACCCGCTGGTCGACGTCAACGTCTTCACGGTCCTCCAGCGCCTGACGCCCGACGCGGTCCTCGGGCGCGTGTTCGGAGCGTTCGAGACCTGCTTGATCGGCACGATGGCCCTCGGCTCGGCCATCACGCCGCTGATGCTGCACGCCTGGGGACTGCGCACCACCCTGGCCGTCCTGGGCATCGCCATCGGCGTGGTCGCGGTGGCCGGCTACCCGCGGATGCGCAGCATGGACCACCGTCTCCAGGCTCCCGCCGGGCTGCCGTTGCTGCAGGCGATCCCGATGTTCGGACCACTCGGTCCGATCACTCTCGACGCCCTGGCCCGCGCGCTCGATCCCGTGCGCTTCGCCGCTGGCGACGTGGTCGTCCGCGAGGGCGACGAGTCCGACCGGTTCTACGTCATCGAGTCGGGCACGGTGCGCGTCACGGCTGCGGACGGCCACCTGCTCCGTGTCGAGGGCCCGGGTGAGTACTTCGGCGAGATCGGCCTGCTCCGCGACGTCCCGCGTACGGCGACCATCACGGCCGCCGACGACGTCGTCCTGCTGGCCCTCGACCGCGACGAGTTCCTCGGTGCGGTCACCGGACAGGGCGAGGCCCGTCGACTCGCCGAAGAGGTCGTCGTACGCCGGCTCCGCGCATGAGCCGTCCGGTCTAGATCATGATCGCGTGCCCCACCTGCGGCTCGGAGCAGCCGTCCGGCGCCAAGTTCTGCAACAGCTGCGGCGCCTCCCTCGTGGCTGCGTGTACGGCGTGCGGGGCGCTGCCGCCCCCCGGCTCGAGGTTCTGCAACGAGTGCGGTACGCCGGTCGGCGCAGCAGCCGGTCCGACACCGGCCGCTCCAGCGACGGCCGTCGCGTCCCGGCGGATCACCAGTGTGCTGTTCGGCGACCTGGTGGGCTTCACTCCGTTGTCGGAGTCGCGCGACCAGGAGGACGTGCGTGAGCTGCTGAGCCGCTACTTCGAGGAGTGCGCACGCATCGTCGCCCGCTACGGCGGAGTGGTCGAGAAGTTCATCGGCGACGCGGTGATGGCGGTCTGGGGCGTCCCGACCACCAACGAGGACGACGCCGAGCGCTCGGTGCGAGCGGGCCTGGAGCTGGCCGCGGCGACGGCCGCGCTCGGGTCGGAGGTCGGGGCCCCGGGGCTGGCGATGCGTGTCGGGATCGTGACCGGTGAGGTCGCCGTCACCGTCGGCGCCGAGATGCAGGGGATGGTCGCGGGCGACCCGGTCAACACCGCTGCTCGCGTGCAGTCGGTCGCCGCCCCCGGCCAGGTCTGGGTCGACGAGACCACCCGCCTGCTGACCTCAGCCGCGATCTCCTACGCCGACGTGGGTTCGCACCAGCTCAAGGGCAAGGCCGACCCCGTGCCGCTGTGGGCGGCGCGCGCGGTGGTCGCCACGGCCGGCGGTGCACAGCGCGCCGACGGGCTCGAGGCCACCCTGGTGGGTCGCGACCGGGAGCTCCGGATGGTCAAGGAGATCTACCACGGGGTGGCCGACACCGGGCGTCCGGCACTCCTGGTCGTCGCGGGTGACACCGGGGTCGGCAAGACGCGGCTTGGCTGGGAGTTCTCCAAGTACACCGACGGCCTGGCCGATTCGTGCCGGTGGCACTCCGGCAAGTGCGTGTCCTACGGCGAGGGCGTGGCCTACTACGCCGTGGCCGAGGCCGTCCGCAGCCGGCTCGAGACCGCCCTCGAGCGTGGTGACGACGACGCCCCGGACGCCGCGACGCTGATCGAGCGCGGTCTCGCCTCGTACATCGTGGATCCCGAGGAGCGGAGCTGGATCGCGCCGCGGCTCGGCGCCCTGCTGGGCATCGTCGGCGCGTCGGCGTACTCGCGCGAGGACCTGTTCTCGGCGTGGACCACCTTCTTCGAGCGGGTGAGCCGGGGTACCGAGCCGGTCGTGATGGTCATCGACGACGCGCAGTACGCCGACGAGGGGCTGGTGCTGTTCCTCGAGCACCTGATGGCGGCCGCGACGTTCCCGTGCTTCGTGATGCTGCTGGCCAGACCCGAGCTCGTCACCGACCGGCCCGGCCTCGTCACCCATCGGCGTGCGACCGTGCTCCACCTCGAGCCGTTCACGGCGGACGAGATGGCCGCCCTCGTCGACGGGCTCGTCCAGGGCCTGCCCTCCGGCGTGCGCGAGCAGCTGGTGCAGCGCGCCGAGGGGATCCCGACGTACGCCGTGGAGACGATCCGCGCGCTGATCGACCGCGACCTGGTGGTGCCGCGCGGCGGTTCCTACGTGCTCGCGGACGCCGACCGGCTCGATCTGGAGGAGATCGGTGCTCCGGCCTCGCTCCAGGCGCTGATCTCTGCCCGTCTCGACCGGCTGGACCCCGACCAGCGGCGCGTCGTGGACCGGGCCAGCGTCGCCGGCGGCTCCGTCGAGCCGTCACTTCTCGCGGAGCTCTGCTCCGACGTGTCCGACCTCGAGACGACCCTCGCGGCGCTGGTGCGGGCTCAGATCTTCGCCGTCGAGCACGACCGGCTGAGCAGCGAGCAGGGCCGCTACCAGTTCGTGCAGTCCGCCCTGCGGCAGGTCGCCTACGGGACGCTGTCGCGCCGCGACCGGAAGCTGATCCACCTGCAGCTGCTCGACGTGATGTCGCGAGCAGGCTCCGACGAGCTCGCCCCCGTCGCCGCCCAGCACTGCATCGCGGCGATCGAGGCCGCGCCCGACGACCCGGACACCGGCGAGCTCGCGGGGCGTGCCGTCGCCCTGCTGCGCCAGGCCGCGAGCCGGGCTCTGGCGCTGGGGGCGCCCGGCGAGGCGGCGGGGCACCTCGGACGGGCTGCCGCCCTGGCCACCGATGGCCGCCAGCGCTACGAGGTGTGGCTGGCCCAGGCGATGGCCTACAACGATGCCGGCAACTACGCACAGGCGATCGAGCTCGCCCGCGCAGCGCACACGGGGTTCCACGAGATCGGCGAGTCCGACGGGGAGGCCTTGGCGGCGTCGGCCTGGAGCCTCGGGATCTCGCGGAGTGCGGGCGACCTCCACAGCGCGTTGGCGATCGTCGAGCCGTACCTCGCGACCTACCGCGACATCCGCGGCAAGGAGGCCGTGCTCGCGTCGGTCCTGACGTCGTACCTGCGTGCCCACAACGGCCTGCAGCGCACCGACTACGACCTCCAGCTGCTGGCACTGAAGCTGGCCGACAGGATGGGTGACCGGGCCGAGGTGGCGCGCACGACCAGCGACCTCGGGGTCCAGCTCCAGCGGGCAGGCCACGAGGAGATCGGCACTCTTCTCTTCGAGAAGAGCGCCACCATCGCCCGCGAGTGCCACGACCTCGCGGGCCTGGTCCGGGCCACCTCCAACCTGGCCTCCGCGCTGGCCCAACGCGACGCGGTCGAGGCCGCCCGCGTGGCGGACGAGGCCATGGAGAAGTCGCAGCGTGCCGGGCTCGCGGTCGCCCAGAGCAACGCGGCGATCAACCTGGTGATCGGACGCTGGGCACTGGGCGACTGGGACCGCGTCGAGAGCACCTACGACTCCGAGTGGCTGCAGACCCAGGACCGCTCGATCACCGTGGCCGTGGCCGCCATGGTCCTGGCCGCGCGGGGACGTGATCCGCGGGAGATGGTCGAGGCGGTGCCGGAGATCGAGGAGACCGCCTTCTACCTCGACCTGGGCCGCGCCGTGGTCCAGGCGTTCGCCGACGACCCGACGGCGGCGTCCACCGTGAGCAGGGCCCTCGACGGGGCGTACGCCATCAGTGGGGTCTACGAGGACTTCACGGTCTTCTACGACGCCGCGCTGCAGATCGCGACCAGGTTCGCCGACACGCGGCTGCTCGACCGGTTGCGCTCGATCATCGATGACGACGGCTCCACGCCGCCGACCGGGCTGGCTGGTCATCGTGCCCTGCTCACGGCCCTGGATGCCGAGCGCGTGGGCGACCCCGACGGCGTGGCCGAGACGGCGTTCGCGGACGCCCAGCGGCTCTACGGCGCCTGGGGGTCCCCGGTCTTCGAGGCGCGCGCCCGGGCGGCGTACGGCGTGTGGCTGGCGCGACGCGGCCGCGCCCCGGAGGCCGAACCCCTCCTCCACGAGGCCCGCACGACGTACGCTTCACTCGGCGCCGTCGGCTGGCTCGCCGAGCTGGAGGAGACGCTGGCACAGCATCGGGTCGGTTCGTGACCGGCCGGAAGCACCTGGGGGGAACATGAACGAGCACGTCGACCAGCCCGACACCGACGACGTCGAGGGCCACTTCCAGCTCATCGACGGCGAAGGCCGCGCGGAGCAGCCGCCGACGCGTCGCCTCTATGCGGTCGTCGGCGACGACGACGTCGAGGGGCACGTCCTCGACCTTGACATCGAGCGCAAACGCTGATCTCCCGTTCTGTCAGGACCCTGACAGACGCGGATGACGTGCGGGAGCACGATGAAGGCACACGCAGCACCTGGGAGAGGAAGAGCGATGAGCGAGAACATCAACGAGATCGTGTTGAAGGACGAGACGGACCCGACCGACGTCGAGGGGCACTTCCTGCCGCTGGACGACGAGGGCAACGTCGACTTCTCCCCGCTCCGTGACGCGGGGGACGACGTCGAGGGCCACGTGCTGGACCTCGACATCGAGCGCAAGCGCTAGCCCGTCACAGGGACGACCGTCCGTACGGCGCCGACCGGGGGGTTCGGTGCCGTACGGGCGGACCGCGATCTCAGTCCTCGAGCTCGACCGGCTCGGCGACGACGTCCACCAGGGCGCCGTTGCGGAGCACGGTGATCTCGACCCGGCTGCCGATCGCATCGTCGAGCAGGAGGCTCTGCAGCGAGCCGGCGTCGCCGAGGGTTCGGCCGTCGACCGCGAGCACCATGTCTCCGCGCCGCAGGCCGCTCTCGGCCGCGGGGCTGGCCTCGACGACCTCGACGACCTGAAGTGCCGAACGGCGCCCGGTGCGGTCGGTCCACGCCGGCGTGAGGGGCGCCGGTGAGGTGACCAGCCCCAGGTAGGCACGCCGTACCCGGCCGTCGTGCAGCAACGAGTAGATGATCCGGCCGGTCGTGCCGTTCATGGGGACGGCAAGACCGAGGCCGACGCCGGCGACAGCGGTGTTGATCCCGACAACGCGGCCGGAGGCATCGGCGAGCGCACCGCCGGAGCTGCCCGGGTTCAAGGACGCGTCGGTCTGGATGACGTCCTCGATCAGCCGGGCCGTCGTGCGGCCGCGGGCGGGCATGCTGCGGCCCAGTGCGCTGACGACGCCGGCGGTCACGCTGCCGGCCAGCCCGAGGGGGTTGCCGACGGCGACCACGAGCTGGCCGACCGGAGACCGTCGGCGTCGCCGTACGCCGGAGGGTCCGGGACGCCCCGGTCGGTGCGGAGCACCGCGAGGTCCGACAGGGCGTCGCGGCCGACCACCTCGACCTGGGCCACGGTCCCGTCCGCGAACGCCGCCTCTCCCGCGGTGGACTCGCCGACGACGTGGGCGTTGGTGACCAGGTGGCCCTCGGCGGTCAGCACCACTCCTGACCCCGCCGACTCACCCCGGCGGCCGCGGAAGCGGAGTGCGGCGACGCGCGGCGTCAACAGCTCGGCGACGCCGACCACGGCCTCGGAGTAGGCGTCGAGCGGGCCCACCTCGTCCATGCCGGGTGCAACGCGTGGCCGTTGGCTCGCGTTTCCGCGTTCGCCGACGGCGGAACCGGCCGGCACCCTGCTTGGATGAACGGGTGCCGTCGACGCTTCCCTCCGGCGACCCGGCCCCCGCCGACGGGTCGCTGCCGGTGGGTGCACTCGCCGAGCTGGGCACGCGACCGTTCGGGATCTATGTGCACGTGCCGTTCTGCACGGTCCGTTGCGGCTACTGCGACTTCAACACCTACACCGCGGCCGAGCTCGGCGACCAGCCCGGCGCCTCACGCGCGTCGTACGCCGAGGCCGCGATCGGCGAGATCCGGCTGGCCCGGACGGTGCTCGGCGACCGCGACCTGCCGGTGGACACGGTCTTCTTCGGCGGGGGTACGCCGACCCTGCTCGGCGCGGGCGACCTGGCGTCGGTGCTGGCCGCGATCGCCGCGGAGTTCGGCCTCGCGCCCGACGTGGAGGTCACGACCGAGGCCAACCCCGACAGCGTCGCCGCGTGGGACCTGACGGCACTTCGCGAGGCGGGCTTCACCCGGATCAGCTTCGGGATGCAGTCGGCGGTCGACCACGTGCTCAGCACCCTCGACCGCACCCACGACCCGTTACGTGTGCCGGCGGTCGTCGAGTGGTCGCGGGAGGCGGGGTTCGACCAGGTGAGCCTCGACCTGATCTACGGCACCCCGGGGGAGTCGCAGGAGGACTGGGCCACCTCACTGGAGGTCGCGCTCGGGTGCCACCCCGACCACCTCTCGGCGTACTCCCTGATCGTCGAGCCGGGCACCGCTCTGGCGCGCCGGATCGGGCGCGGCGAGCTCGCCATGCCGGACGACGACGACCTCGCGGACAAGTACCTCCTCGCCGACCACCGGCTGGCCGAGGCGGGGATGGAGTGGTACGAGGTGTCCAACTGGTCTCGCGACGAGGCGAGCCGGTGCCGGCACAACGAGCGGTACTGGACCGGCGGGCACTGGTGGGGGATCGGCCCGGGAGCCCACAGCCACGTCGGTGGTGTCCGGTGGTGGAACGTCAAGCATCCCGCGGCGTACGCCGGGAGGCTGGCCGAGCAGGCCAGCCCCGCCGCCGCGCGCGAGATCCTGGACGCCGAGAGCCGGCGGGTCGAGCGGGTGCTGCTCGAGATCCGGCTCCGAGACGGCCTGCCGGTGCTCGCCCTCGACGCCCACGGCCGCGCCGCCGTCGCCGACCTGGCCGCCCGCGAGCTGGTGGAGCTCCACGCCGAGCGGCTGGTCCTGACGCGCCAGGGGCGCCTGCTCGCCGACGCGGTCGTCCGCGACCTGCTGCCGTGAAATTTTACGTTCTACCCGCGTTGAGCCTGGCCCGGCCTTAGCCTGACAGCGACCCGTTTCCCGGCCAGGAACCGTGACCCAGCCCATGATCAAGCTCCTGCTGCTCGCAGGCCTCGCCCTCGTCGGCTACTACGCCGTGCGGGGGAGCCGTCGTGCCCTGCACCGGGTCGTGTGGCGTGCGTTCGTGTGTCTGGCCCTGGCCGGCGCGGTGTTCAGCGTGGTCTTCCCGAACAGCCTGACCTGGGTAGCCAACAAGGTCGGCGTCGGTCGCGGCGCGGATCTCCTCCTCTATGTGGTCACGGTTGCGTTCATGCTGGTCTCGGTCGTGCTGTTCCGGCGTCTTGCCGATCTGGAGCGAAAATACGTCGCCCTGGCGCGCGCGCACGCCATCCGTGATGCGACCGGTCCGCAGGCAGACGACGGCCTTCCGTCAACGTTGTCAGACCACCGGTCGGAGCCCTCGACGTGAGCCTTCCGGTTCGTCGCGGCCTGCTGGTCCTGGTAGCGGTGCTGATCGCCCAAGCGGCGTGGATCCTGGCGGTGCCGCCCTTCCGGGGCGTCGACGAGATCGACCATGCCTACCGAGCGGCTGGGGTCGCTTCAGGGCAGTGGCACCTCGACGAACAGGCCGCCCACGGGCGTGGACTGCTCGTCTGGGTTCCCGAAGACCTCGTCAAGGCTGCGCACGCGCAGTGCACCTCCCTGCCCTACATGCGGCGCGACAACTGCAGTCCCGTGGAGCAGCGGGGAAACCAGGCGCTCGTCGCCACAGGCGCGGGCCAATACAACCCCCTCTTCTACTGGGTCGTCGGTACGGCAGCCAAGCCGTTCCACGGAGCCAACGCCCTCTACGCCATGCGGATCATCGTGGCCGTCCTGTGCGCCCTTCTTCTCGGCCTCGGCGCCGGTCTGCTGACCATCGCACGGGCCGGACGGTGGACGACCCTCGCCGTGGCCACCTCCATCACCCCTCAGGTGCTCTTCAGCACGTCGATTGCGGGTCCCAACGGCGTCGAAATGGCACTCGGCTTCGTGCTCTGGTCCAGCCTGTTGGCCATCGAACCCGTGCGCAGCGCCCGCCACGAACGTGCTCTCCTTGCGGTGGCCGCCGCGACCGCGAGCGTGCTCTGCTTCCTCAGGGAACTCGGACCATTGTGGGTCTTGTGCATCTTCGCGAGCGTGATCGCTCTCCGGGGCCTGGGCGAAAGCTGGGCACTCGCTCGTCGCCGGAGGAGCATGGTCATCCTCGGTTGTCTGGCCGTGCTACTCGGGATTGGTTACGGCTTCTACTGGCATCACCTGGCGGCGCAGTTCAACGTCCCTGCCGACGCGGTGAGCGAGCCGATTCCAGCACAGTGGGCACAGGCGTTCTACGTGCCCCGCTGGATGCTACAGATGGAAGCAGCGTTTCCGTTCAGGGACGTGCCACCACCGCTGTGGACCTACCCCTTGGCCTTCGTGGTGATCGGACTGCTGGCCTGGGCAGGATGGCGACGCAGCGGCGATCGTCGGCGCTCGCGCGTCGTGCTCGCGCTCGTCGTCACTTCGCTCGTCCTGCCGATCGGACCTTCGCTCTACGCGATGCCGACTCAGGGCGCGATCTGGCAGGGCCG
>JAICSK010000065.1 GCA_025936915.1 Nocardioides sp. | reverse complement strand
TCCGGTTCATCTCCCGGACCACGTCACGGCCGAACTCGCTGAGGCCGCCGAGCACCGCCTCGTCGGTCGCGGAGTCGGCCCACGACACGTTGTCGTTGTGGGTGAGCGTCAGGTAGCGCACACCGAGCCGGTGGTACATCCGCAGCACGCCGAGCGACTCCGCGATCTGGTGCCCGCCCTCGGCGCCCATCAGGCAGGCGATCCGGCCGCCGCCCCACGCGGCCTCGATCTCGCCGGCCGTGGTCGCCAGGACCAGCCGGTCGGCGTACCGCTCGAGCATGGCGTACGCCGCGTCGACCTGCTCGAGCGTCGACGTCACCGAGCGAGGGCCTTCCTGGCACGGCACGAACACCGACCAGAACTGTGCTCCGACGCCACCCTCGCGGAGCCGGGGCAGGTCCGTGTGCGTCTCGGTCTGCCGCTCCCCCACGTCGTAGGCCGCGAAGTCGTAGCCGTTCTTCTCCCGCATCGTCCACAGCAGGTCGTTGTGGCCGTCGATGACCGGATGCGCGTTCAACAGGTCCTCGATCGAGGTGGTCACAGCAGTCCTTTCGCGTCCGCGAGCAGCAGGGCCTGCACCAGCGGGCCGTCGCCGACGCGTCCGTCGAGCACGGCGGCACGCAGGTCGTCGACCGGCACCCAGTCCCCTGCCATGTCCGCCTCTTCGTGCGTGGGCTCGAAGCCGTCGTCCTCGGCGGTATGGAGCCCTCGGGCGAGGAAGAAGTGCATGACCTCACCGCTGATCCCGGGACTGGGCCAGGTGGTGCCCAGCGCGGTCCAGTCGTCCGCCTCGAGGCCGGCCTCCTCGCGCAGCTCGCGTCGCGCGGTGGAGACCGGGTCCTCGCCCTCGGCGTCGAGCAGCCCGGCCGGCAGCTCGACGAAGCGCCGCTGCGCCGGGTGGCGGTACTGCCACAGGCAGTAGGCGCGCCGCCGGTCGTCGACGGCGAGGATGATCACCGCGCCGGGATGTTCGAGGACGAGCCGCCCGAACGTCTCAGCGTCCCCCGGGCGGTGCAGCTCGTCGAGTCGCAGCGCCATCACCCAGTCGCCACGATGAAGGTCCTCGCTGCGCGTCACCGGCCAGGACTCGGGGACGTCCCTCAGCTCGCGCGCCATGCTCCGACCGTACCGAGCCGCGCCGGCTCAGAGACGACCGGACTTGACCACGCGGCTCAGGAACTGCTGCGTGCGGGGCTCCTTCGGGTCCTCGAAGATCTGCTGCGCCGAGCCGCGCTCGAGGATCGAGCCGTTGTCGAGGAAGCACACCTGGCTGGCGACCTCCTTCGCGAAGCCCATCTCGTGAGTGGCCAGGAGCATGGTCAGGCCACCGTGGGCCAGCTCGCGGACGATCTCGAGCACGTCGCCGACCAGCTCGGGGTCGAGGGCGGCGGTGATCTCGTCGAGCAGCATCACCCGCGGCTGCATGGCGAGCGCCCGGACGATCGCGACGCGCTGCTGCTGGCCACCCGAGAGCATGTCGGGGTAGGCCTTGGCCTTGTCCTGCATCCCCACCGACTCGAGCAGCGTCATGGTCCGCTCGCGTGCCGCCTTCTTGGCCATGCCCCCGACCCGCGTGGGGGCCAGCATGATGTTCTCCAGCACCGACATGTGCGGGAACAGGTTGTAGCTCTGGAAGACGATCCCCACGTCGCGGCGAAGGACGTTGAGGTCGACCCCGGCGCCGGTCACGGTGTCGCCGTCGATCCGGATCGCACCACCCTGGATCTCCTCCAGGGCGTTGACGCACCGCAGAAGCGTGGACTTGCCCGACCCGGACGCACCGATCAGGCAGACCACCTCGTGCCGCTCGACGTTCAGGCTCACGCCCTTGAGCACCTCGTGGTGCCCGTAGGCCTTGTGGACGTCGTCGATCTCCAGGAAGGACATGGCTACTTCCCTGCCCGTCGTGCTGCGTCACGGTCGATCAGGTAGTCGACGAACCGCGCCTGCGGGATCGTGATCACGATGAAGAAGATCGCCGCCAGGACCACCGGGGAGATCTTGAAGTAGGTGTTCTGGAAGAAGGTCGTGGTGAGGAACACCTCGGCCACCGCCGCAATGGACAGCAGCGCGGTGTCCTTCTGGAGCCCGATGAAGTCGTTGAGGAGCGGTGGGATGACGCGGCGTACGGCCTGCGGCACCAGCACCGTCCTGAGGGTGAGCGAGTAGCTGAGCCCCAGGGACCGGGCGGCTGCACTCTGGCTCGGGTGGATCGACTGCAGGCCCGCGCGATAGACCTCGGCGACGTACGCCGTGTAGGTGATCGTCAATGAGATGGCGCCGAGCAGGGCGCCGGGCCAGTTGGCGGCAGAGGGGATCGCGAGCGGCGTACCGAAGACGATGATGTAGATCAGCACGATCGCCGGGATCGCCCGGAAGATGTCGCAGTAGAGCACCGCGATCAGCCGCAGCGGCGCTCCGGCACGACCCGGCAGCAACCGCATGATCGCGACCACCAGGCCGAGGACGAGCACCCCCACCTCGGCGACGCAGGCGACCCAGATATTGGTCCAGAAGGCCTTCAGGCTGTCGCCGAACGCCTTCCCGATCGGGTTCCAGTCGAAGAAGGTGCTCGCGACAGCGCCGTCGTTGCCGAAGACGAACTGCAGCAGCCCGACCACCACGAGTCCCGCCGCGGCGTACCCGATCGCGATCTGGGCGTCCTCGCGGCCTCGGGCCGCGAGCCGCCTGGCCTCGACCACCTTCTCGTCCTTGGCCAGGGACGCCCGCGCCCCGATCGCCCGGATGGCGCGCAGGCACGGCCACCATGCCAAGGCGCTCGAGAGCACGATCACGACGGCGGCGATGCTCGAGAAGGCGCTGTTGTCGTTGTAGGAGCGGACGAGCGTGCCCTCGTAGATCGCACCCGCAGTGGCGACGGCGGACACCACCGTGGCGATGGCCGCCAGTCGCGACACCTGCGGGGGCGGAGCAGGCTCAGGGCTCGGCTGAAGCTCGTCGGTGACGAGCCCGGAAGACGTCATGTGCGACTACTGCACGGTCCACACGGGCACGTTGTTCGGGTCGCCACCGAAGGCCGGCCCGAGGTAGGTCTTCGAGAGGTTGTCGAGCGTCCCGTCACTGATCAGGGTCTGGATGCCCTGGTCGAGCGCGGCCTCGTTTGCCGAGCCCTTGGGGTAGATCGCGCCGTACTTCTCACCGGTGTTGTACTGCCCGACGACCTTCAGCTGCCCGTTCGACGCCTTGGCCTCAGCCAGCACGATCGCGGTGTCGAGGAACGCCGCGTCCGCCTGGCCCGAGAGCACGCTCTGGTAGAGCGCTTGGCTGTTCGGGTACACCTTCGGGGTCACCCCCAGGGTGTTCTTGAGGAAGTCGACCGAGGTCGTGCCGCTGTAGGCCGCGTCGCGCTTGGTCTTGATGTTCTGCTCGGTCACGTCGGAGTCGGACTTCACCAGCACCCCGACGTTGGAGTCGAAGTAGGGCTTGGAGAAGTCGACGACCTGGGCCCGCTCGGGCGTGATCGAGATCTCGGCCAGAGCGAGGTCGAAGTTGGTGGTGTGGCCCGCGGTGAGCTGGGCGAAGTTCACGTTCTTGACCGTCACCGACTTCAGGCCGGCCATGTTGGCGAGCTCGGCCGCCATGCAGTACTCGTAGCCGCTCGTGATGGACGACGGGGTCTTGCCGTTCCACCAGCCCTGTGCCGGCAGCGTGGTCTCCACGGTGAGGGTGCCCGACTTCACCGGGGTCATCTTGATGCTGTTGGCCTTGCTGGTGATCTTGCAGTCCCCGAAGCTTGCCGAGCTCGAGCCGCCGCCACAGGCGGCCAGCGCCGTGGCGGCGAGGGTGAGTGCGCTCATCAGTCCGACGGTGCGCTTGAGCAGCATGCGACGTGTTCCTTCCGACATGGCCGAGACTGGTGTGACTAGGGAGCACAGTGGTCGTCGCGGCGGGAGGAGTCAAGGACATAGTCCACCGATCAGCGCATCGATCCGGGGTCGGCGCCACGGAAATCGTCGGGGATAGGTTGACTCCATGACCGACATCGCGAGCCTCGCTCGGGACGAAGCTGCCGAGCGCGCGGCTCTCATCGACGTCCAGCGGTACGACGTGGCCATCGACCTGCGCGGGCTGTTCGAGGGCGAGGTCTGGGCGGCTACCTCGACCGTGTCGTTCACCTGCCGCGAGCCTGGTGCGAGCACCTTCGTCGACTGCGTCGGCGACGTCTCCGAGGTGACGCTCAACGGCGAGTCCCTCGACCCGGCGACGGCCGAGCGCGGCCGGATCCCGCTGCCCGGACTCCGGGCAGACAACGTCCTGGTCGTCGCGCACACCCAGTCCGACACCAGCTCCGGCACCGCGATCCTGCGCACCGTCGATCCCAGCGACAAGCTGGTCTATGTCTGGTCGTCGTTCGAGCCCGACCGGGCCCGGTACGCCTTCGCCTGCTTCGACCAGCCCGACCTCAAGGCGCCCCATGGCTTCGTCGTCGACGCCCCCGAGACCTGGACGGTCACGAGCAACTCCGCACCCGAGCGCGTCGACCAGCTCGACGACGGGGGCCGGCGGTGGACGTTCGGCGACACGCCCCGGCTCTCGACGTACGTCACCGTCGTGAACGGCGGCCCCTTCCACGAGCTGCGTTCAAGCCGCGGCGGCTACGACCTGGGGCTCTACTGCCGGCAGTCTCTGCGCCAGTTCCTCGAGCGCGACGCCGAGGAGCTCTTCGACCTCACCGACCGCGGTCTGGCGTTCTTCGGCGAGCGGTTCGACCGGCCCTTCGCCCAGGAGCGGTACGACCAGGTGTTCGTGCCCAACATGGGTGGCGCGATGGAGAACTGGGGCTCGGTCACGTGGACCGACAGCGTGCTCTACCGCAGTACGCCGACCTACGGCCAGCGCGCTGTCCGCAGCCAGATCCTCCTGCACGAGATGGCGCACATGTGGTTCGGCGACCTGGTCACGATGCAGTGGTGGAACGACCTCTGGCTGAACGAGGCGTTCGCGTCGTGGGCCTCCAACTGGGCCGGGGTCCACTGCACGACGTTCACCGACGAGTGGGCGACGTTCCTCGCGGGCAACAAGATGAACGGCTACCGCCAGGACATGTCGCCGGCCACCCATCCCATCCGCGGCGACGTCCCCGACGTCGCGCAGGCGATGGCGAACTTCGACGCCATCACCTACAGCAAGGGTGCGAGCGTCCTGAAACAGCTGATGGCCTTCGTCGGCGAGGACCGGTTCGTCGAAGGGCTCCGGGCGTACTTCCGCGAGCACGCCTGGGGAAACACCCAGCTCGCCGACCTGATGAGTGCGATCGGCGCCGCCGCCGGCCGCGACCTCGAGGACTGGACCGTCGCCTGGCTCGACCGCGCGGGCACCGACGTCCTCCGGTTGTCCGACGGCACCATCACCGCGTCGTCGCCCGACGAGGAGGACCCGCGGCCGCACCACCTCGACATCGCGTCGTACGCCGTCGACGGGGACGGGCTGACCCTGGTCGCCACGACGCCCGTGGAGACGACCGGGCGTGAGACCCACGTCGACCTGCCCGAGGCCGACCTGCACCTGCTCAACGCCACCGACTACACCTTCGCGGCGATGCGGCCCGACGCGGCCTCGGTGCGCGTCCTTCTCGAGCGTGCGTCGCACCTGCCCGCGGCCGTCGACCGGGCCCAGGCCGTGGTGATCGGGTTCCAGATGCTCTTCGACGGTGAGCTGACCGCCGAGGAGCTCTTCGAGTGCGTGCTCGAGATGCTGTCGCGTGAGAGCAGCCCCGCCGTGATCGAGCCCTTCCTCAACACCGCGCTCGAGATCGCCCAGCGCTGGAGCGCCCCCGACCGGATCGCGCCGGAGCTGGAGCGGCTCGCGGTCGTCGCCGCCAGGATCGCCGACGACCCCGACCACACGACGCCGGCGTTGCGCACTCTGGCCGCGTCCGCATCGTCGGCGGAGCACTTCGCCCGGCTGGACGAGGCGTCGGCGTCCGACATCGACCTCGCCTGGCGGGTCGCCACCCGCCGGGCGGCCCTCGGGCAGTACGACGAGGCCGCGGTCGAGGCGCTGCTGGCCCGCGACCCCGACCCGGACGCCGGCGTACGCGCTCTCGCCGTACGCACGGCGCGGCCCCTGCCCGACGCCAAGTCCGAGGCATGGGTGGAGCTGTTCGAGAAGCGCAACATCCCGGCCGGTCCGATGCTCGCGTCGATCATCCGGGCGTTCTGGCAGCCCAACCAGGACGACGTGCTGCTCCCCTACTCCTACCGCTTCCTCGAGGAGATCCCCGCGCTGGCCGGCGGCGGCATGCTGGCCGTCTTCGGCCTGATGTTCGGGATGTTCCCCCAGGTGGCCGACGACGGGTTCGTCGAGCGGGCCCAGGACATGGCCACCGACCCCGAATGCGACCCCACGGTGCGCGCGGCCCTGCTCATCGGCACCGACGCCCTCACCCGGATGGAACGCGCCCGCGCCGCCTGAGAACCTCAGGCCGACTCCCGGGCCTCCAGGATCGCCATGGGGGACGGGGTGTCGATCACGCGGGCGAGTCGCAGTCCGGCGGCCTCGAGCAGCACGGCGTACTGCTGCTCGGAGCGCTCGCGACCGCCCGGCATGACCAGCATGTTGAGGTCCGAGAACGCCGTCTCCGCCTCGTCGGCGGGCCTGTCCAGCAGCCGCTCGACGACCAGGACGACACCCCCGGGGGACATGCCCCGCCGGCACCCCTTCAGGATCCTCACGCACTCCTCGTCCGGCCAGTCGTGCAGGATCGACTTGACCAGGTAGCCGTCCGCCTCCGGGACGCGCTCGAAGAAGCTGCCGCTGACCGAGCGCCACCGGGGAGCGAGCTCGGCGGAGGCCGGCCGGCGGGCGACGACGTGGTCGAGATCGAACACGGTCCCCACCAGATGCGGGTACCGGCCGAGCACGGTCTCGAGAAGCAGGCCCTGTCCCCCGCCGACGTCCACCACCGTCGAGAGCGCGGAGAAGTCGTAGGACTGCGCGACCGCACCGGCGATCACCGACGTGAGGGCGGTCATGTTCTGGTTGAAGATCTCGTTCTCCGCGGGGTGGCCCGCTCGCCAGGTCCAGGCATCCACCCCGTGGGTGGCCCGGAACGCGTTCTCCCCGGTGCGCACGCTGTGTCCGAGGTTCCCGTACGCCGCCCACAGGGCGGGGCTGTTCAGGGTGCGGGCGAGCGGCCGCAGGGTCCCCGGTACGTCGCTGCGCAGGCCGTCGCCCAGCGCGGTGGTGGCGTAGGTGCCGTCCGGGCGCTCCTCGTAGACGCCGACGGTGGCCAGGGCGTGCAGCAGCCGGTGCAGGGTGTCGGGGTCGGCGCCGGCGACCTCGGCGAGCGCCTCGGGGGTGCGCGGTCCGTCCGCGAGGTGGTCGGAGATCGCGAGGTCGGCGGCGACGTTGAGGGCGGCGGACAGCCGGAACCCGGTGATCATCTCTCGGAGCCGTGCGCGCTCGGACATGGTCGCGATCATGCTCGGCATCGTCCGGCGGCGCCACCGTCGCAGAGCCGAGGATCAGGCGAAGACCGAGGTGTCCTCGTCCTCCGGTTCGCGCCGCAGCTTGGACTCGTCGATCGGGAACCGCTCGGCCTTCTGCCGCTCGATGGCCGCGCCGATCAGCCCGGCGAAGAGCGGGTGCGGGCGGGTCGGGCGCGACCGGAGCTCGGGATGGGCCTGGGTCGAGACGTAGTAGGGATGCACGTCTCGCGGAAGCTCGACGAACTCGACCAGGTCGAGGTCGGGGTTGGTGCCCGAGAACACCAGCCCGGCCGCGCCGAGCTGCTCGCGGTAGTGGTTGTTGACCTCGTAGCGGTGGCGGTGGCGCTCCTCGATCCTGGCGTCGCCGTACGCCTGCCGGACGATCGAGCCGGCGGCCAGCTCGGCTGAGTACAGCCCCAGGCGCATCGTGCCGCCCAGGTCGCCGGCGCCCTCGACGTAGGACTTCTGCTCCTCCATCGTGGCGATCACCGGCTCGGGGCAGTCGGGGTCGAACTCCGTCGAGTCGGCCTTCTCGAGCCCGGCGACGTGGCGGGCGAACTCGATCACCATGCACTGCAGGCCGAGGCAGAGACCCAGGGTCGGGATGCCGTGGGTGCGGGCGTAGGTCAGCGCGCCGATCTTGCCCTCGAGACCGCGTACGCCGAACCCGCCCGGCACGCACACGGCGTCGACGTCGTGCAGCTCGCGGTGGGCACCGGACGGCTCGGTGCAGTCGTCGGAGGTCACCCAGCGGATGCGGACGGCCGACTCGTGGGCGAACCCGCCGGCCTTCAGCGCCTCGGCGACCGAGAGATAGGCGTCGTGGAGGTCGACGTACTTGCCGACCAGCGCGACGGTGACCTCCTCCTTCGGGTGGTGCACCTTGCGGAGCAGGTCGTCCCAGGTGGTCCAGTCGACATCGCGGAACGGCAGGTCGAGCCGGCGTACGACATAGGCGTCGAGTCCCTCCCGGTGGAGCACCTTCGGAATGTCGTAGATCGACGGCGCGTCGGCGGCGGTCACCACGGCGTCCTGGTCGACGTCGCACATCGAGGAGATCTTCTTCTTGATGCCCTCCGGGATCTCGCGGTCCGCCCGGCACACGATCGCGTCGGGCTGGATGCCGATCGAGCGCAGCGCGGCCACGGAGTGCTGGGTCGGCTTGGTCTTCAGCTCACCGGACGGACCGATGTAGGGCACCAGGGAGACGTGCAGGAAGAAGCAGTTGTCGCGACCGATGTCCTGGCGCACCTGGCGCGCGGCCTCGAGGAAGGGCAGGGACTCGATGTCGCCGACCGTGCCACCGACCTCGGTGATCACGACGTCGGGCCGCTCGCCGTTCTCGTCGGGATCGGCCATCGCCCGGATGCGGGCCTTGATCTCGTCGGTGATGTGCGGGATCACCTGGACGGTGTCGCCGAGGTAGTCGCCACGCCGTTCCTTGGCGATCACGCTGGAGTAGACCTGGCCGGTGGTGACGTTGGCCCGCTGGTTGAGGTCACGGTCGAGGAAGCGCTCGTAATGGCCGATGTCGAGGTCGGTCTCAGCGCCGTCGTCGGTGACGAAGACCTCGCCGTGCTGGAACGGGTTCATCGTCCCGGGGTCGACGTTGAGGTAGGGGTCGAGCTTCTGCATGGTCACGCGGAGTCCGCGGGAGCTGAGGAGACGGCCCAGGCTGGAGGCGGTGAGGCCCTTGCCGAGCGAGGAGGCGACGCCCCCTGTGACGAACACGTGCTTGGTGAAGGGCGCCTGCTTCATGGACTTTCATTCTACCCGAGGGGTACGGCGCCATCCGCACCCGACGCACCGAACGCGCCGCCGGCGGTGCTCCACGCCCGCACCAGTCCGAGCACGGCCGCGACCCGGCCGGCAGCGGTCTCGACGCCGTCGACGGTGGTAACCCGCCTGCTGACCCCGTCGGCGTCGAGACCCGCGAGGGTCGCGTCCCGGGTCGGCGCCACCGCCACCACGCCACGCGCCCCCGCACCGAGCCCCTCGAGGACGCCGTCGGCGATCGCCTGGTCGAACGGCGAGCCGAGCACCACGAGCACGAGCGGTGCCGTCTGCGGATGCCCCGCGGGCACCCGCAACAGCTTGGCCGCTGCCAGGCTCTGCCGGACCGCGACGGAGTCGTCGCCCGGCGGGGCGCCGGCGTTGCCGTGGTTGGCCACCGCGATCGCCACCAGCTCCCCGATGCGGGGGTAGGTCGAGGCCCCGGGCACGGTCCCGTGACGCAGTTGTCTGTCGAGCTGGATGCCGAGGGTGTCGACCAGGCTCTTCTGCTGGGCGTCCACCAGCTGGCCCTGCACGGCGTACGTCGCGCAGACCTGGCCGCCGGCGACCCGTACCTGGGCGGTCAGTGCCGAGACCGTTGCCGGGTCTGCACCAGGCATCGTCACGATCGCGACCGGCCGACGGGAGAGGCCGTGGGCGTAGAGCGTGCTGGCGACCCCCGAGGCGAAGGCGTCGGCGTACCCGGAGGCGGGTGCACGGGTGACCACCCGGGGTGCCGGAGACGCATCGGATCGAGAGTCGTGCAGTGGACCGGCCCCGAGGGCCACCCCGGTGGCAAGCGCCAGGAGCACGGCGGTGAGCGGAACGGTGAATGAACGGTGCCGGATCACGAGAACCCTCCACCGAGAAGGGAGTCGAGGTGGCCGCGCAGGTCCAGGGCCCACTGGTGGCCCACGTCGGTGGTCGCGACCGCCAGAGCCACGGCCAGCAGACCCATCAGCAGCACGAGGTAGGCATGCCGCGCCCGGAGCTGGCCGGAGTAGAGCATCGGGACCGCGGCCGCGTCGACCAGGCGCTGCCCGACCTTGAGCCGGGTCACGTAACCGGACCCGAGACCCTCGCGGGTGCCGTCGAGGAACTCCTCCAGGGTCCCCCGCATGCCCACGCCGACGATCGGCGCCGCTCCCGACGCGTCGGCGAGCAGCAACGCCGCGTCGCCGGGGGTGGCGGTGGTCTCCATGGCGATGGTCCGCACGCCGACCCGTTCGAAGAGGTCGGAGCCCGCGGCCCCCGTCCGCATCCCACCGGCGGCCTCGGTGACCACGACATCGCGACAGGCACGCAGGGCCTTGGCGGCGGGGATCTCCTCCGTGCGTGAGTCGAGCACCACCACCTCGGGGGTCAGGCCGGCGGCCCGGACCACGTCGAGGGCGTCGGCGGTGGCGACGACGACGGGTTTGACCTCGCGAAGATAGCGCCGGAGGCGACGCAGCTCGGCCACGGCGTCCGGCCCCTGCGCGACGACCACGACCGGTCGTCCGCGCAGCCGCGTGCGCAGCCGAGGGACGCCCTCGCCGTGGAGGATCAGCGCTTCCTCGCGACGCAGGAACTCCGCACTGTTGTGCGTGAGCATGTGCAGCTGCGTCGAGAGCCCGGCCTCCGCGTCGGCGAGCTGGCGGGCCACGTCGTCCGGGGTCAACTCTCGGCCCCGTGCGACCACGCCGTCGCCGACGAGCACCGCGCCGCCCCGCACGACCACCCGGCGGCCGTCGCTGACCGCGGCGAACAGGTCTCGACCGTCCCGACCTGCGGCCTGGTCGACCATGGCGATGCCCGCGTCGACGAGCACCTGAGGACCGCGGTTGGGGAACCGGCCGGAGATCATCGGCGCGCGGTTGACGACCGCGACGACCCCCGCGTCGACGAGCGCCTCGGCCGTCGGGCCGTCGAGGTCGATGTGGTCGAGAACCGCGACGTCCCCCTCGCTCACCCGGGAGAGAAGACCGCTCGTACGACGGTCGGCGCGGGCGGTGCCGACCACGCCGGCCTCGGTCTGGGGGCGCGTCCTGAGCTTCACCACCGAGTCATCCTGTCAGCCATGACCGGCGCGTCCCGGCAGGCCGGTACCCCCGGCGCGTCGGCCCTGGCGGGTGCCACCGCGGCACTCGCACCCGGTCAACCGGAGGTGCGACCCGCAGACTCCAGGAGCTCGCGCGCGTGGGCGAGCGCGGTGTCGGAGTCGTCCATCCCGGCGAACATCCGCGACAGCTCACGCTCCCGGCCGGCGGGATCGAGCACGGTCAGACCGGACGTCGTCACCGAGCCGTCGCTGGACTTCTCGACCACGACGTGTCGATCGGCGTACGCCGCGACCTGAGGCAGATGGGTGACGACCAGCACCTGGGCGGAAGCGGACAACGCGGCCAGCCGACGGCCGACCTCGACGGCGGCCTTGCCACCGACCCCGCTGTCGACCTCGTCGAAGACGAACGTCGGCACCGGGCTGGTGCCGGCGAGGGCGACCTCGAGCGCCAGCATGACCCGCGACAGCTCACCCCCCGACGCCCCCTTGGCCAGCGGCCTCGGCTCGGAACCGGTGTTGGCGGCGAGCAGGAACTCCACCTCGTCGACCCCTGACGACCCGAACCGGACCGTGCGACCCGCCACCTCCAGCCCGTCGTCGGCGGTCGTCTGACGGACGGCGATCTCGAGGATCGCGTGGGGCATCGCGAGCGACTCGAGCTCGCCGGTCAGATCGCTCGAGAGTCTCGCGGCACTCGCCGTGCGTGCCGCGGACAAGGACGCCGCGGCCGGACCGAGCTGCGCCCTCAGGTCGTGGCATCGGTCGCGCAGCCGGTCGATCCGGTCGTCGGTGTCGTCGAGCTCGGCCAGTCGCGTCGCCGATGACGCCGCCCAGGCGAGCACCTCCTCGGTGGTCTCGCCGTACTTGCGCGTCAGCGTGGTCAGCGCCGCCCGGCGCTCGGACACGGCCGCGAGCCGGGCAGGGTCGGTGTCGAGGCCGTCGGCGTACGACGCGACGTCCGCGGCGACGTCGGAGAGGAGGTAGGTGATCTCGGCGATCCGGTCGGCGAGCTCACCGGCACCCGGATCGTGATCGCGCACGCTGTCGAGCAGGGCGCGCGCCGCGGCCGCGGCGGCCAGGGCGTCCGGATTGCCCTCGTCGGAGGAGAGCGCCACCCGCGCGGACTCGGCTGCCGTGCGGAGGGTGTCGGCGTGGCCGAGACGCTGTTCTTCCTCGGCGAGGGAGGTGTCCTCCCCGGGCTGCGGGGACACGGCTTCGATCTCACCCAGCCCGAACCTCAGCAGGTCGGCCTCGCGGGCCCGCTCGCGGGCGCTCGCGACCACCGCGGCGAGCTCGCGCTCGGTCTCGTTCAGCTCGTCGTACACGGTGCGGTAGGCCGCCAGCAGGCGCGCGGTCTCGTCACCACCGTAGGCGTCGAGGGCATCGCGCTGCGCCCGTGGCTGGAGCAACCGGTGCTGGTCGGACTGCCCGTGCACGGCGACCAGCGGCTCGGCCAGATCGGCGAGCCGGGAGACCGGCACCGACGCGCCCCCGACGAACGCCCGCGACCTGCCCTCGGCAGACACGTTGCGGGCCAGCAGGACGTGCTCGCCCTCGACCTCGCCGCCGGCCGCGTCGACCGCCGCGGACACCGCGGGAAGGTCGGCCACGCGGAGCGAACCCTCGACCCGGGCACTCGAGCTGCCCGCCCGGACCGCACCGCTGTCGGCCCGCCCGCCGAGGAGGAGTCCCAGGGCCGTCACGACCATCGTCTTGCCCGCACCCGTCTCGCCGGTGATCACGGTCAGGCCGGGACCCAGCTCCAGCGTGGCGGACTCGATCACCCCCAGCCCCGTGATCCGCAGCTCCTCAAGCACCGTCCTCACCCCGCCTGCGACGTTCGCTCGCGCCGCGCCATCCCTCCACCGAGAGGCCGAACTTGGCCACCAGCCGATCGGTGAACGGCGCCTCGTGCAACCGCACCAGCCGCACCGGCCGCTCGCCGCGACGTACCTCGATCCGGGCTCCCCGCGGCAGGTCGACCGTGCGCCGTCCGTCGCACCAGAGAACCCCGGCAGCCTCCGCGGGCGCGATCACCTCGACCGCCAGCACGGAGGTCGGCGCCACCACGAGCGGCCGCGCGAACAGCGCGTGGGCACTGATGGGGACCATCAGCAACGCTTCGACACCCGGCCACACCACGGGTCCTCCGGCACTGAAGTTGTACGCCGTCGAGCCGGTCGGCGTCGCGCAGACGACTCCATCACACCCCCAGCGCGACAGCGGCCTGCCGTCGACCTCGACCACCACCTCGAGCATCCGCTCGCGGGCGGCCTTCTCGACGCTGGCCTCGTTCAGCGCGAACGTGCGGGTGACCAGCTCACCGTCACGGAACACGGAGACGTCGATCGTGAGCCTGTCCTCGGCGGTATACCGCCGCTCGACGATGGCGTCGATGGTCGACGAGACGTCCTCGTACTCGGCCTCCGCCAGGAATCCCACATGGCCGAGGTTCACCCCGAGCAGTGGCGTACCACTCTCGTGGGCGAGCTCGGCGGCCCGCAGGATCGTGCCGTCGCCGCCGATGACGACGACCAGCTCGCAGTCGGCACTGGGGTCGCCGGCGCCGGCCAGGTGCACGTGCTCGTTGTCGGCGAGCCCCAGCGCCTCCGCCTCGTCCGGGAGCAACCGCACCCGGATCCCGTGCCCGCTCAGCGCGTCGACCAGCTGGCACGCCACGTCGCGCGCCCGGGCTCGTCCCGGGTGCGCGAGCAGGAGCACGCGGCGCTGTTCGGTCATGCGCTCCTCACTCTCCCACCCTCTCATTGCCCGCCTGCGGAGGTCCGGCCGACACCACGGCCTCGATCTCCGTCCGGTCCACCACGGCCGGCCCCCGGCGGAGCCACAGGAAGAACTCGACGTTCCCGGACGGCCCGGGCAACGGGCTCACCGTGACGGCCCGCGCCCCCCAGCCCCGGTCGGCACCCGCCGCGGCCACCGTCTCGACCGCGTCGGCCCTGAGCCCGAGGTCTCGCACGACCCCGCCCTTCCCGACCCGCTCGCGACCCACCTCGAACTGCGGCTTCACCATCAGCACCAGGTCACCGTCGTCCGCCGTCACCGAGATCAGAGGATCGAGCACCAGGGTGAGCGAGATGAACGACAGGTCACCGACCACCACGTCCACCGGCGCGCCCACAGTGGCCAGGTCGAGGTCGCGGACGTTGGTGCGGTCGTGAACCCTCACCCGGTCGTCCTTCCGCAACCGCCATGCCAGCTGTCCGTACCCGACGTCCACCGCGACCACCTCGCGCGCGCCCTGGCGCAGCAGCACATCGGTGAACCCACCCGTCGAGGCACCCGCGTCAAGACAGCGCCGGCCGGACACGACCAGGCCGAGCCGATCGAACGCCGCCAGCGCGCCGGCCAGCTTGTGCCCACCGCGGGAGACGTACTCCTCGCCGCCCGGGATCGCCGGGTCGGGCGCCACCACGAGAGCCACGTCGGTGGTGACGCCGGTGGCGGGCTTGACGGCCCGGGCACCGGCAACCGTCACCCGACCCTCGGCGATCAGCTCGGCGGCATGCTCCCGGGAGCGGGCGAGACCGCGGCGGACGAGCTCGGCGTCGAGCCGCAGACGTCGCGGCGCCACCGTCAGGCCGGGTCGCGCGGCTCGTCCGGCGACGGCGAGTCGAGGGCCGAACGGAGCCCCTCGTGGACGCGTTCGAACGCCGTGAGCTGCTGCTCGAGCGGCAGCCCGTCGACACCGTCGAGGTGTGCCAGCGCGGCGTCGACGTCCGCCACACCGGTCGTCGTCGTTTCCGGCACGACCGGCTCCTCGAGCGGCTTTCCAGCCCACTCGTCGCCCTCGTGGTCGGCGTCGTCGGGGCCCGTCGGCGGCACCTGCTCGGTCATGCCGGCAGGCTACCCCGGCGGCGCCTCCGTGCCGGGAGGCACCAGACGGGACGTCTCGATCTCCCGGCCGGTCTCGTCGAGATGGCTCCACGCCGCGGCGGACACCGCGACCCACCAGGCGTCGCGCTCCTCGGGGGTCTCCCCCCGGCCTTCGACGACCAGGCGCGCACCGTCCGCTCGCGCGGTCCAGGGTCCGGCTCGGAACGCGCCCTGCTGCTCGGTCGCACGGATCCCGGGGCGGGTCAACGCGGTGAGGTCGTGCCCGATCCACGTCGGTCGTTCGTTCGGGTGTGCCTGCACCAGGTCGGCCAGCGAGCTGACCCCGGTCATCACCAGGAGCGAGTCGGTCTCGGCCTCGTGCGCTCCGGCGATGTCGGTGTCGAGACGGTCGCCGACCATCAGAGGTCGGTCGCCGTCGACCCGCAGTCGCGTCTCGTCCAGCAAGGGTCGCCTCGGCTTGCCTGCGACCTGGGGCGTGACCTGCGCGAAGTCGCTGATCAGACGTACCAACGCGCCATGACCGGGAGCGACCCCGTCGTCGAGCGGCAGCGTCAGGTCGGTGTTGGTGGCGACCCACGGCAGACCGCCCCGGATCAGGGTGGCGGCATGCATGATCACCCGCCACCGCACCTGCGGCGCATACCCGGACACGATCCCCACCGCACGTGCGTCCCCGACCTCGACCGGGTCCAGCCCTGCCTCGCGCACGGCGGCGACCAGGCCCTCGGCTCCCAGGACGGCGATCGGAGCTCCGGGACCGTGGTCGTGCAGCAGCAGCCGCGCGGCCGCCTGGGCCGAGGTGACGACGTCCTCCGGGGAGGCGGACACCCCCATTTCCGTCAGGTTTCGCGCCACCTGCTGGGGCGTGCGGGAAGGGTTGTTGGTGATGAAGGCGATGTGCACGCCCTGCTCGCGAGCGGCGGCGATGCTCTCGGCCGCGTGCTCGACGGCGTGGCCGTCGATGTAGACGACCCCGTCGAGGTCGAACATCAACAGGTCGTAGGACGTCGCGAGGCTCTCCCGATGAGGTCCCGCCACGGTCCAGCTCCTTGGTCGTTGCCCCTACGATGCACCGATGGAGTCCGGTCTCCCCACGGTCCCGCCGTACGTCGCCGGCCCGCTCCAGCTGCTGCCCTTTCGGGCCCTGACGCTGGCCCCGCGGCGTGTCGGCGATCCGGCGTCCGCGCGTGCCTTCGCGCGACCTTATCGCGGCGTTCCTCAGCGCCTCGACACCTGGCGCAAGCGCGGACTCGCCACCCGGGACGACGAGCCCGCGGTGTATCTGCACGAGTACTCCGACTCCGGTCTGACCGTCCGGGGCCTGGTCGGCTGCCTCGACCTGTCGCACGTGGCCGCCACGCCCGGGCAGCGTCAGGTCTTCCCGCACGAAGGAGTGCACCCCAAGCAGGTCACCGAGCTGGCCGACCGGATGGAGACGATGCGGATCAACCCTGCCCCGATCCTGCTCGTGCACCGTGGCCCGTCGACCATCCGCGAGGTCAGCCGGAAGGTGCGTACCGGCAGTCCGGAACGGGAGTACGTCGACCACGCCGGTCAGCAGCACCGGATCTGGTCGATCACCGACCGCGACCAGCGCACCGAGATCGACCATGGCCTTGCCGACGCGCGGCTGCTGGTCGCCGACGGTCACCACCGGTATGCCGCCTACGTCGCGCTCAACGCCCGCGACCCCATGCCCGCTCATGAGAGCGGCCTGGCGATGGTGATCGACCAGGACGACACACCGCTCTTCCTCGGCGCCATCCACCGGCTGCTCCACGGGACCCGACTGGACGACCTGCTCGCCGCGGCGACAGCCGCGGGAGCCGTCGTCCGCACCATCGACGAGAGCCAGGCTGTGGCGGCGCTGGCTCCCGACACTCTGGTCCTCACCGACGGACAGCGATGGGCGACGGTCTGCCTCGACGTACCGAACGGCTCGGCCATGGTGCAGCTGGTCGACGGGGTGTTGCTGGCAGGCCTCGCCCGGAGACCTTCGCGGGTCGGGTTCGCCCACTCGGTCACCCAGGCTCTCGAGCAGGCAAGGCCGGGCAAGGTCACCGCAGCTCTCCTCCCCGCCGTCGACATCGACCTGGTGCTCGACGTCGTCAGCGCCGGTGGCCTGCTGCCGGAGAAGGCGACCTCGTTCCAGCCGAAGCCGAGCCTCGGATCGTTCATCCGTCTGCTCGACGAATGAGCCGCGCCGTCGCGACCTCCACCTCGCACCGGGACACCCGACCGCCCGCAGCCGGGCTGAAGAACCGCCGCCGCAGGCTGCCCGTGACCTCGACCAGGTCGCCGGCACGCCACTTGGCCACGACACGCGCCGTGCGCTTGACCCACACGACGCAGTCCAGCGCATCCACCGTCACCCGCGACGCCGGCGAGGGTGGCCGCCCGACGATCACCCGGAACTTCCAGAGCTCCGAGCCGCTCGGCAGCACCTGCTGCTCCGCGGCCTGGGACATCCGGCCCACCAACGTCACCTCGTTGACCTCGTCGAGGTCCTGACTCTCCTGCGTAGACATCGCAGATCACCTCCGGAGCCAAGCCTCGGGAGGGCCCCCGACAACACCATGAGCCCCGCCGCGCGAGTGTGAAGAACGCACGCCGGAACTCGCGTTGTGGACGGCAACCGGGCTCGAGACACCAGGAAGGCCAACGTCCGCGCGCAGTGCCGAGGTCGAGATGGCAGCTCGGGAAAGGACGCACCACCATGACGAAAAGGGCCACGGTGACCGTGGCCCTTTTCGGGGATGTTGTTCGGCGGCGTCCTACTCTCCCACATCCTGTCGGGTGCAGTACCATTGGCGCTGGCTGGCTTAACTTCCGGGTTCGGGATGGGTCCGGGTGTTTCCTGGCCGCTATGGCCGCCGTAACGTTGTGAACCGTTGTTCTGTT
>JAICSK010000248.1 GCA_025936915.1 Nocardioides sp. | reverse complement strand
GCAACTACGAAGGATTCCTGCGCTGATGAGGCTCATCCTGATGGGTCCCCCGGGGGCCGGCAAGGGCACTCAGGCCAAGGTGGTCGCCGAGCACTTCGGCGTCCCTGCCATCTCGACCGGCGACATCTTCCGCGCCAACGTCTCCCGCGGCACCGCACTGGGCAAGAAGGCCCAGGAGTACATGGACGCCGGCGAGTACGTCCCCGACGAGGTCACCAACCTGATGGTGCGTGCCCGGATCGACGAGCCCGACGCCGAGCCCGGCTTCCTGCTCGACGGCTACCCCCGCACCCTGTCGCAGGTCGAGGAGCTCGACGGGATGATCCGGCACACCGGCCACGAGCTCGACGCCGTCGTGGTGCTCACCGTCGACCCCGACGAGATCGTCGGCCGGCTCCTGCAGCGCGCCGAGGTGGAGGGCCGCGCCGACGACACCGAGGACGTCGTCCGCCGTCGCCAGGAGGTGTACGGCGAGCAGACCGAGCCGCTGATCGGTGTCTACCGTCGACGCGGCATCGTCCACGAGATCGACGGCATGGGACCGGTCGACGAGGTCACCAAGCGGATCTTCGACGCGCTCGACGTCGTACCCCAGAGCTGAGCCCATGGGCCTGCTCGACCGTCACCTCGAGATCAAGACCCCCGAGCAGATCGGCCTGATGCGCCGGGCCGGCCTGCTGGTGGGGGAGACGCTCGACCTGCTGGGCGCCGCGGCGAAGGCCGGCGTGACCACCGGCGAGCTCGACGCCCTCGCCGAGGACAACATCCGCTCACACGGTGGTGTGCCGTCGTTCCTGAACTACGGCCATCCGCCGTTTCCCGGCACGATCTGCGCCTCGGTCAACGACGAGGTGGTGCACGGCATCCCCGGCTCGAGGGTGCTGGTCGACGGCGACGTGATCTCCATCGACTGCGGCGCGATCGTCGACGGCTGGCACGGCGACGCCGCGATCACGGTCGCGATCGGAGACGTCGCCCCGGAGGTGACCGAGCTGATGCGGGTCACCGAGGAGGCTCTCTGGGCGGGGATGGCCGCTGCCAGGCTGAGCGGCCGGGTCAGCGACATCTCGCGGGCCGTCGAGACCACCGTGCGCTCGCAGGGCGACTACGGCATCCTCGAGGACTACGTCGGGCACGGCATCGGCACCGAGATGCACATGGCGCCCAACGTGCCCAACGTGGCACACCGCGGCGAGCGGGGACCCAAGCTGGTGCCGGGGCTGGCGCTGGCGGTCGAACCGATGGTCACGCTGGGCTCCTCGGAGACCGACGTGCTCGACGACGACTGGACCGTGGTCACGGCCGACGGCTCGCTCGCGGCCCACTTCGAGCACACCTTCACCGTCACCCCCGACGGCGCCTGGGTGCTCACCGCCCTCGACGGCGGCGAGGAGCGGCTGACGGCACTCGGGGTGCCTTTTGGCGGTCGCTAGGTTCTCGCTATGCACGTGACGCCCCTGGTCTGGTGGATCACCATCCTCGTGACGTCCGCGATCCTGATCGTCGACGTGTTCGTCATCGGGCGCCGGCCGCACGAGCCGAGCCGGCGCGAGACGGTCCTGGCCCTCTCTCTGTTCGTCGGCCTCGCCATGATCTTCGGACTGGGCGTCTGGATGATCGCCGGCGGGGAGTACGGCGGCGAGTTCTACGCCGGCTGGCTGACCGAGTACTCCCTGTCGATCGACAACCTGTTCATCTTCATCGTGATCATGAACAAGCTCAACGTCCCCCGCGACCTCCAGCAGAGCGCGCTGCTGATCGGCATCGTCCTCGCCCTCGTGCTGCGCGGCGTCTTCATCGCGGTCGGCGCGGCCGCGATCCAGGAGTTCAGCTGGGTGTTCTACCTGTTCGGGCTCTTCCTCGTGGTCACCGCGGTCAATCTCGCCCGTGAGAGTGGCGAGGAGGAGGGTGGCTACGACGAGCCGCGGCTGGTGCGCTGGGCGCGCAGCCACCTGCGCCTGAGCGAGGCCTGGCACGGCGCGAAGCTCACCGTCCACGAGGGCGGCGCCCGGCACTTCACCCCGATGTTCATCGTGATCCTGACCCTGGGCATGACCGACCTGCTGTTCGCCCTGGACTCGATCCCGGCGATCTACGGCCTGACCAGCGAGCCCTACCTGGTGCTCACCGCCAACGTGTTCGCCCTGATGGGCCTGCGCCAGCTGTACTTCCTGATCGGCGACCTGCTCCAGCGGCTGGTCTACCTCTCCTACGGCCTCGCCTTCCTGCTGCTGTTCATCGGGGTGAAGCTGTTCCTGCACGCGATGCACGAGAACACCCTGCCTTTCGTCAACGGCGGCGAGCACATCTCCTGGGCCCCGGACATCCCGATCTGGGTGTCCCTGGTCGTCATCGTCGGCACCCTGGCGGTCACCACCGGGCTCAGCCTGGCCGCCGACCGGCGTCGGACACCCGTCTGAGCCGCAATTAGGGGTTGTGACCCGGTGCGGCCTACACTGACGTGTCGGCCCAACTTGGGTCTGTTTCGCGGTGCCTCGCGGCTGCCCGGATCACCACTTCTCTCGCGTCAGAGAGGCGTGCGCGCCCGGGAAGAGGTCCGCGCAAGCGGCTGCAAGAGGTCCACCCGGGGCGCACGGTACGCCGTGTCCTGGGGAGGTTCCCGGGTCGACGGTAGACGAACACCGACCAGAAGTGAGGACATGCCGAAAAAAGAAGGTGTGATCGAGATCGAGGGCACCGTCGTCGAGGCTCTCCCGAACGCGATGTTCCGGGTCGAGCTGAGCAACGGCCACAAGGTCCTCGCCCACATCAGCGGCAAGATGCGCCAGCACTACATCCGGATCCTCCCCGAGGACCGCGTCGTGGTGGAGCTCTCGCCGTACGACCTCACCCGGGGCCGGATCGTCTACCGGTACAAGTAAGCGGCAGTGAGCGAGCGTGCGAGCTCACCGTCGAGGCAGCCGAGAAGAAGGGGCTGACAGTGAAGGTCAACCCGAGCGTCAAGAAGATCTGTGACAAGTGCAAGGTGATCCGTCGCCACGGCCGCGTCATGGTGATCTGCGAGAACCCGCGCCACAAGCAGCGGCAAGGCTGAGCAGGATCTCGCAGCACAACTGAACACCCACCACGTGATCGCTAGGTCGTCGTACGACGACTGAAGACACCTCCGGAACGGATGGCCGGAGCTTGCTCCCCGAGGCGCAAGACGCGACACGACCGAAACCACCGTGACCAACCCCGAAGGGATCGCCACTTCATATGGCACGCCTCGTTGGTGTGGACCTCCCGCGCGACAAGCGCATCGAGGTCGCACTCACCTATATCTACGGCATCGGCCGTACCCGCGCCCAGCAAGTGCTGGCAGAGACCGGGGTCAGCCCCGACCTCCGCGTCCACCAGCTCGGCGACGAGGAG
>JAICSK010000181.1 GCA_025936915.1 Nocardioides sp. | reverse complement strand
GCGGCGACCGGTCAGAAGGTCGAGCTCCAGGTCGGTGGTGCCGGCAGCCGCCCCGACGGCCTCGACCGCGGCCGAGGAGAGCGGGGCCCGGCCGAGGTTGGTGTGTACGACGACCCCGGTCGCGTTGATCACCGGCCGGAGTGAGGTCGCCGCGTCCGGCAACCCGGAGACCACCTCGTCGACGACCGAGCCCGCGGCGAGCTCGCCGGCACGCACCTTCTGGAGCGCGTCGATGACCGCGTCCTTGACCAACGGGCGCCCCAGCCGGACGGCCGCCTCCTGAAGCCGCGGGTCCGCGAGCACCACGTCGGTGCGCGGCGTACCACGGCGGGGGTCGGTCACGGCGTCATCATCCCCCGGATCTGCCCGGTCGAGCACGGCTACGTCGGCTGGCGGAGGCGGACGGGAATCGAACCCGCCTGGCCGGGGTGCCCGGCCACACCGGTGTTGAGGACCGGGCCCGTCACCAGACGGGATACGCCTCCGTCGACAGCGTAGGACGCCGATGTTTGAAGCGAGCCGAGGATGGCTACTGAGGATGCGTGGCCCTGACTTCGCGCATCGGCGACTGGTCCCTCCTGCGGCAGCTGCGTGGCCGTGACTCCCTCGGTCGGGGCGAGGCCGCCAGGTCCGAGCGCAGTCGCACGCTCCGGCCGCGAACGGTCGGAGCGGATCGCGTCGTGGACTCGATCTGCCCGTACTGTGCGGTCGGATGTGCGCAGAAGGTGTACGTCAAGGACGAGCGGGTCGTCCAGATCGAGGGCAGCCCGGCCAGCCCGATCTCGCGCGGCCGACTGTGCCCGAAGGGCAGCGCCTCGAAGCAGCTCGTGACCTCACCGACCCGGGTGACCAGGGTCCGCTACCGGCGGCCGCACGGCTCGGAGTGGGAGGATCTCGACCTCGACACGGCGATGGACATGATCGCCGACCGCGTGATCAGGACGCGACGGGAGTTCTGGGAGTGGGAGAGCGAGGGCCGGCGCACCCGGCGCACCCTCGGCATCGCCAGCCTCGGAGGAGCGACCCTCGACAACGAGGAGAACTACCTCATGAAGAAGCTCTACACCGCCATGGGGGCGATCTCGATCGAGAACCAGGCGCGGATATGACACTCCTCCACGGTGCCCGGTCTGGGCGCCTCGTTCGGCCGGGGTGGGGCGACCACCTATCTGCAGGATCTCAGCAACGCTGACTGCATCCTGATCCAGGGCTCCAACATGGCGGAGGCGCATCCGGTGGGGTTCCAGTGGGTCGTCGAGGCGCAGCGTCGCGGGGCGACGGTCATCCACGTCGACCCGCGGTTCACCCGCACGTCGGCGCTCGCCGACCTCCACGTGCCGATCCGAGCCGGGACCGACATCGCCTTCCTCGGCGGCCTGATCAACCACGTGCTCAGCAACGACCTCGACTTCCGCGAGTACGTCGCGGCGTACACCAACGCGGCGAACGTGATCAGCCCGCACTTCCAGGACACCGAGGACCTCGACGGTCTGTTCTCCGGCTTCGACCCCGACACCGGTCACTACGACCCGGTCAGCTGGCACTACGAGCCGCCCGAGAACCCGACCGAGGACGAAAAGGCGCGGATGAAGGAGATGGAGGAGGACGAGAGCGAGGGCTCCAAGGACAAGCAGTCGCACCAGGCCGCGCACTCCGAGGCGCACGGCTCGGGTGGTGCGCCCGTGAGCTGGAAGGGCCTCCGCGACGAGACCCTCCAGCACCCGAACTGCGTCTACCAGATCCTCAAGCGGCACTACCGGCGCTACACCCCGGAGATGGTGGAGCGGGTCTGCGGCATCACCCCCCAGCAGTTCCTCCAGGTCGCCGAGGCCCTGACCAGCAACAGCGGCAGGGAGCGCACCAGCGCGATCTGCTACGCGGTCGGCTGGACCCACCACTCGGTCGGTGCGCAGATGATCCGCACCGCCGCGATCCTGCAGTCCCTGCTGGGCAACATCGGCCGCCCGGGCGGCGGGATCATGGCGCTGCGGGGTCACGCGTCGATCCAGGGCTCCACGGACATCCCGACGCTGTTCAACATCCTGCCCGGGTACATCCCGATGCCGCACGCCGACCAGCACCAGTCGTTGGACGAGTGGGTCGGCGACGACGAGGGCAAGGCCGGCTTCTGGGGAAACATCCGGCCGTACGCCGTGAGCCTGCTGAAGTCCTACTGGGGCGACGCCGCCACGCCGGAGAACGACTTCTGCTTCGACTACCTGCCACGGCTCACCGGTGACCACTCGTCGTACACCACGGTCAAGGCGATGATCGAGGGCCGCTGCAAGGGCTACTTCCTCGTCGGCGAGAACCCCGCGGTCGGCTCGGCCAACGGCAAGATGCAGCGGCTCGGCCTGGCCAACCTCGACTGGCTGGTGGTCCGGGACATGCAGATGATCGAGTCGGCGACGTTCTGGCAGGACGGCCCGGAGATCGAGACCGGCGAGCTGGCGACCGACGACATCGGCACCGAGATCTTCTTCCTGCCGGCCGCCAGCCACATCGAGAAGGCCGGGTCGTTCACCCAGACCCAGCGGATGCTGCAGTGGCGGGACCAGGCGCTGAGGCCGCCGGCCGACTGCCGCAGCGAGCTGTGGTTCTACGTCGAGCTGGGCAACCGCATCCGGGCCAAGCTGGCGGGCTCGGACGACGAGCGGGACCGGCCGCTGCTCGACCTCGCCTGGGACTACCCGTACGACGACTCCGCCGAGCCCGACAGCGAGCAGGTGCTCCGCGAGATCAACGGCACCGGGCCGGGCGACAAGGCCCTGTCGGCGTACACCGAGCTGAAGGCGGACGGCTCGACGGCGTGCGGCTGCTGGATCTACTGCGGGGTGTACGCCGACGAGGTCAACCAGGCGCGACGGCGCACACCCCATTGGGAGCAGGACCAGGTCGCCGCCGAGTGGGGCTGGGTGTGGCCGGCCAACCGGCGCATCCTCTACAACCGCGCCTCCGCCGACCCCGAGGGCAAGCCGTGGAGCGAGCGCAAGCGCTACCTCTGGTGGGACCCGGATGAGGGGAAGTGGACCGGGCCGGACGTGCCCGACTTCGTGCCGGACCGCGAGCCCGGGCACGTGCCCGAGTCGGGCGCGAAGGGGCCGGACGCGATCGGCGGCAGCGACCCGTTCGTGATGCAGACCGACGGCAAGGCGTGGCTGTTCGCACCGCTCGGTGTCGCCGACGGGCCGCTGCCGACCCACTACGAGCCGCCAGAGTCTCCGGTCAGCAACGCGCTCTACGCCCAGCAGAAGAACCCGGGCCGTCGCATCCTCGAGCAGGCGGCGAACCCGATCAACCCCACCGGTAGCGAGGTGTTCCCGTTCGTGTTCACCAGCTATCGGCTGACCGAGCACCACACCGCCGGCGGCATGAGCCGCACCTTGCCCTACCTCTCCGAGCTCCAGCCCGAGCCGTTCTGCGAGGTGTCGCCGCGACTGGCGCGCGAACGGGGGCTCGAACACGGTGGCTGGGCGACGGTCGTCACCGCCCGCTCCGCGATCGAGGTGCGGGTGCTGGTCAGCGACCGGATCCGGTCGCTGCGGCTCGGGGACCGGTGGGTCGAGCAGGTCGGGCTGCCCTACCACTGGGGTGGGAACGGTCTCACCACCGGCGACTCCCAGAACGACCTGGTCAACATCCAGATGGACCCCAACGTCTACATCCAGGACAAGGTCGGCACCTGTGACATCCGGCCGGGGCGTCGCCCGCGTGGTCCCGCGCTCACGTCGTACGTCGAGGAGTACCGCCGGCGAGCGGGTATCGCGGCGCAAGAGGCACCGGACACCGAGGCCACCTCCGAGGAGGAGAACTGATGGGCCGGCTGTGGGGTCGACTGGACGACCCGACCTCCGACGCGGGGTACGACCAGCACCCGCCGCGGATGGGGTTCTTCACCGACACCTCGGTCTGCATCGGGTGCAAGGCCTGCGAGGTGGCGTGCAAGGAGTGGAACGAGATCCCCGACGACGGCTACGTGCTGACGGGGATGTCCTACGACAACACCCAGGAGCTGGGCGCCGACACGTGGCGTCACGTGGCGTTCGTCGAGAAGCCCGTGGACGTGTCGGTGTCCTCGCCCGTCGATCTGGGGATGCCCGGAAGCGGTCCGCCGGGCACCGGTGGCGACCCCGCGAGCGACGAGTCCGGCTCTGACGGCGTTCGTTGGCTGATGTCGTCCGACGTCTGCAAGCACTGCACGCACGCCGCATGCCTCGACGTCTGCCCGACCGGCTCGCTGTTCCGCACGGAGTACGGCACCGTCGTGGTCCAGACCGACATCTGCAACGGGTGCGGATACTGCGTCCCCGCGTGCCCGTACGGCGTCATCGACCTGCGCGAGGACGACGGCCGCGCGTTCAAGTGCACCCTGTGCTACGACCGGCTCAAGGAAGGACAGACGCCGGCCTGCGCGCAGGCCTGCCCGACCGAGTCGATCCAGTTCGGTGAGCTCGACGAGCTCCGGGAGCGCGCCGACCGGCGGCTCGAGGAGCTGCACGGCAAGGGGGTCGACGCCGCGCGGCTCTACGGGCGTGACCCGGAGGACGGTGTCGGCGGCGACGGTGCGTTCTTCCTGCTGCTGGACGAGCCAGAGGTCTACGGGCTGCCGCCCGACCCGGTGGTCACCACGCGTGACATCGGGTCGATCTGGAGGAGCGTCGGAGCCGCCGCGGCGACCGTCGCCGCGCTCGGCATCGCCGCCTGCGCAGGGAGGGGGCGCCGATGAGCCCGCGCGACCCGGATGCCCGCGTCGAGGAGTTCGAGTCCTACTACGGCCGCCAGATCCTGAAGACCCCGACCTGGAAGTCGCCCGACGTCCCGCTCTACTTCTTCCTCGGCGGCCTGGCGGGCGCGTCGGCGGTGCTCGCCGAGGGGGCCGCCCTCACCGGACGCCCGGGGCTCGAGCGGGTGGCCCGTGTGGCCGCCGCCGGCGGAGCGGCGGCCGGCACGGCCGCGCTGGTGCACGATCTCGGCCGGCCCGAGCGGTTCTTGAACATGCTGCGGGTGGTCAAGCCGACCTCGCCGCTCTCGGTGGGGTCGTTCATCCTGACGCCGTTCAGCGCGTGCGCCGCTGTCGCGGCCGCTTCGCGAGTGACCGGGAGGTTCCGCCGGATCGGCCGGCTCGGCGGGGTGGGCGCCGCTGCGCTCGGGCCTCCCCTCGCGACGTACACCGCGGGGCTGATCGCCGGCACGGCGATCCCCGCCTGGCACGAAGCACGCCGTGAGCTGCCGTTCGTGTTCGGCGGGTCCGGTGCAGCCGCCGCCGGAGGTCTCGGGATGCTCTGCGCGCCGTACGACGAGACCGGCCCGGCGCTGCGTCTCGCCGTCGCGGGCGCGGTCCTCGAGACGGTGGCGACCGAGGTGGTGACCAGACGGCTCGGGATCCACTCCGAGCCCTACCGGACCGGAAGGGCGGGTCGGCTGATGAAGGCCCAGCGCAGGCTGACCGACGCCGGCCTGGTGCTGTCGGCGCTGGGGGTCAAGAGTCGACTGGCCCGTCGTCTCGCCGGCGCGGCGTTCGTGGCCGACTCGCTGGTCACCCGGTTCGGCGTCTTCGAGGCGGGCAAGGAGTCCGCTCGCGACCCGAAGTACGTCGTCGTCCCGCAGCGGGAGCGTCTGGCGCGTCGTACGGCGGAGCAGAGCCCGGCCGGGGTCTGACCTCTGGGGCCGCACTAGCCTCGCGGCATGGCCTCGCAGCTGCCGGCACGCCTGACGAGCTACGCCGCGGGCGGTGGCTGTGCCTGCAAGGTGCCCCCGGGCGAGCTCGAGCGGGTGCTCGAGGGGCTGCCGGCCGGCCGCGCGGGCGCCGACCTCCTGGTCGGGGTCGAGAACGGTGACGACGCGGCCGTCGTACGCCTCGACGGCGACCGTGCAGTGATCGCCACAGCCGACTTCTTCACACCGGTGGTCGACGACCTGCGCGACTGGGGCCGGATCGCGGCCGCCAACGCCCTGTCCGACGTCTACGCGATGGGTGGCGAACCGCTGGTGGCGGTGAACCTGCTGGCCTGGCCGCGCGACCTGCTGGACTTCGGGCTTGCCGCCGAGGTGCTCGCCGGGGGAGCCGAGGTCGCCGCGGAAGCCGGATGCCACCTCGCCGGCGGGCACAGCATCGACGATCGCGAGCCGAAGTACGGGCTGGCAGTGACCGGTCTCGGCGATCCCGCCCACCTGCTCCGCAACGACGCCGGGCAGGCCGGGCTCCCGCTCACCCTGACCAAGCCGCTCGGCCTCGGCATCCTGAACAACCGGCACAAGACCACCGGTGAGGTCTTCCCCGAGGCGGTCGACGTGATGACCACGCTCAACCGCGACGCGTCCCGTGCTGCGCTCGCGGCCGGAGTGGCCTGCGCGACCGACGTCACCGGCTTCGGCCTGCTGGGACACCTGCTCAAGCTGTGCCGGGCGAGCGTCGTCGACGCCGAGATCGACGCGGCGGCGGTCCCGTACGTCGCCGGCGCGCGGGAGTCGCTGGCCGACGGCTACCTGCCGGGCGGGTCGCGGCGCAACCTCGACTGGGTCCGCCCGCACCTGGACAGCCGCGTGACCGATGACGAGCTCCTGCTGCTCGCCGACGCTCAGACGTCAGGGGGACTGCTCGTTGTCGGGGAGCTGCCGGGTCACCCAGTCGTCGGCCGGCTGGTACGACGTGCCGGTGACGGCGCGCGGGTCGCCGTCCGCTGACGAGGACCGGCGCTAGGCGTACTCGGTCGTGCCCTCGCCGGCCGCCTTGGCCGCGCCCACCTCGTCCTCGGCGTCCTGGGTCGAGATCCGGCCGCCCTGGTCCTCGAGATGGGCGCGGATGAACCAGTGGAACAGCTCCAGCTGCTCGGTCTGACCGATCACCATGTCCTGGGTGACCAGGTCGAGGTCGCCCAGCTCGTCGATCACGGTCCGGTTGGTGCCGATCACGCCGCGGT
>JAICSK010000075.1 GCA_025936915.1 Nocardioides sp. | reverse complement strand
TGTCGCCGGTCCTGTCGCCGGTCTCTTGACAGGTCGGCGGCCAGGTCTCACTATATCGCCGTGCATTCATTACACACAAGTGTAATCACGACACGGAGAGGAACTGACATGACCGACTGCGCACTCGCCGCACCCGCCGACCCGACCGTTCACCACCGGCGGGCCGCCCGCCGCGCTCGGACGCTGCCCGGCATCCCGCGCTGGACCCGCTGGATGGGCGTGACCGTCGTACCCCTGGAGCCGCACGATCCGCGCGGGCCGCAGGCCTGGGTGGTCTCCGCAGGTGCCGGCACCGGGCACATCGCCGCCCTGTTCCACGACGGCCTCGGCGCGGACCAGCGCGTGTTCGCCGACTGACAGCCACGAGCTCTCCGGAGAGGATCACCACCATGACCACCGTCATCACCGTGTACGACGTGCCGGCCGACGCCGGCGCACCCGCGGCCCTGGCCGAGGGGCACGTCGTCCACCGCGCCGTGGGCGTCCCCGCGTCGTACACCTGGATCGACCTCGGCGAGGCCGCCGACGCGGGGACCGCCGCCGAGCTCGTAGCCGAGGCCCGGAGCCGATCGGGAGCGCTGTCGGGCCGCTACCAGGCCTTCCATCGCAACGACGTTCCCGCGCCGGCGTTCGACGCCGCTCGCCCCGAGGAGCGCGTCGTGTTCGTCAACTGCATGGTCTTCGCGCCCGACCGGCACGACGCGGCGTTCGCCGCGTGGGAGCGGGTCAACCACTACATGGTGGCCAAGCCGGGCTACCGCCGGCACCGGCTCCACCGACGCCTCGACAATGACGCGCCCTTCGGCCTGGTCAACGTCGTCGAGTGGGAGTCGCCGGAGGCGTGGCTGGCCGCCCACGACGAGGGCTTCCGCGCCCGGGCTGGCGGCGACCTGCCGTTCACCGCCCACCCGACGCTGTGTCGCGCCGTCCCCACCGGGCGGGAGGTGGCCCGATGATCGACCCGGAGGCACGCACCGCGCGCGCCGGCGCCACCACCACGGGTCCGGTGACCCTGATCAACAGCTTCGAGGTGACGCCCGGGCGCGACGAGGCGTTCCACGCGCTCTGGGAGCGGACCAGCCGCTACTTCACCCGGCAGCCCGGGTTCCGCTCGCTGCGGCTGCACCGTGCGGTCAGCGACGACGCGCCGTACCGCTGGGTGAACGTCGCCCGCTGGGACACCGAGGCCCACTTCAGGGCGGCCCACGCGACCGAGGAGTTCCGCACGGTCGTGACCGCGCCGGGCTGGGAGGAGTTCCCGAGCACGCCGGTGCTCCTCGAGGAGGTCACCGTGGTGGGCTGAGCCTCCCGAGGCTCACCGAGTGCGTGCCAGGGTGGAGGGATGGAGTACACCAGGCTCGGCACCAGCGGACTTCAGGTCTCGCGGATCACGATCGGATGCATGAGCTGGGGCGACGGCGGCAACGACCGGCCCTGGCTGAAGGACGAGGCGTTCGCGGAACAGACGATCAGCTCCGCGCTCGACGCGGGTGTCAACTTCTTCGACACCGCCAACGTCTACGCCGGCGGCACCAGCGAGGAGTACACCGGCCGGTCGCTGTGGAAGCACACCGACCGCGAGGACGTCGTCCTCGCCACCAAGGTGTTCAACCGGATGCGACCCGGGCCCAACGGCGCCGGTCTCTCGCGGAAGGCGATCCTGCAGGAGATCGACGCCAGCCTCGCGCGGCTCGGCACCGACTACGTCGACCTGTACCAGATCCACCGCTTCGACCCGGAGACGCCGGTCGAGGAGACGATGGAGGCGCTGCACGACGTGGTGAAGGCCGGCAAGGCCCGCTATCTCGGGGCGTCGTCGATGTACGGCTGGCAGTTCGCGAAGATGCAGCACGCCGCGGAGCGGCACGGCTGGACGCCGTTCGTCTCGATGCAGAACCACTACAACCTGCTCTACCGCGAGGAGGAGCGCGAGATGCTCCCCTTGTGCGTCGACCAGGGTGTCGGCGTGATCCCGTGGAGCCCGCTGGCGCGTGGGCGCCTCACCCGGCCCTGGGACACGCAGACCGCGCGGTCGGAGACCGACGAGTTCGGGCGCTCGCTCTACCGCGACGAGGACCAGGCGGTGGTCGAGAAGGTGCTCGCGGTCGCCTCCCGCCGCGGCGTCGCGCCGGCCCGGGTCGCCCTGGCCTGGCTGCTCGCCCAGCCGGCCGTCACCTCGCCCATCGTCGGGATCACCAAGCCCGACCACCTGACGGACGCCCTGGCGGCGGTCGAGCTCGAGCTCACCGACGACGAGATCACAGAGCTGGGCTCCGACTACGTGCCCCACGCGGTCGCGGGACACCGGTAGCCGGACGTCGCTCCTGCCCGACGTTCTTGAGGGTTCCCGGTGCTTACTGGGGTTGCCGCGGCCGGTAAGCACCGGTTCCCCCGGGTACGCAGGGGGACCGGCAGCCCCCACCCTCAGATCCAGCGGCTGAACCAGATGCGTTGGAGCCACTCGGCGTGGGTCAGCAGCTGGTCGGTGTAGATCGGCCAGAACCACGCGAAGTTGAGCATCACCAGGACCACGTAGGAGCCGGCCGCCACGACTCCGGCGGTACGACGTGGGGTGGGCGCGCGTGAGGGACCGAGGAGCCGGCCGATGGTCAGGGCCAGCGCCAGCACCAGGAACGGCAGCGTGATGATCGAGTAGAAGCTGAAGATCGGTCTGCCGTCGTAGAGGAACCACGGCAGCCAGGAGCTGGCGGCACCGACCACCGCGATGCCGAACCGCCAGTCGCGGGCTCCGATCCACATGGGCACGGCGTACATCAGCGCGAGGGTGCCGGCCCACCACACCGCCGGGGTGCCGAGGAGCAGCACCTGCCGTAGGCAGTCGCTGTTCTGGGGGGCGTCGCAGCCCTCGGTGCCCGGCTTGATCCCGGTCTGGGCGTCGACCCCGACGGGGCGGTTCAGCAGCAGCCAGCCGCGAGGCTGCGAGGCGTAGGTGTGGGTGCAGCCGTTGAGGAAGTGGGTGTGGAAGACGTAGACGTCGCGGTGGTAGTACCACAGCGACTCGAGGCCCTGGACGAGCCCTGGAAGGCCGTGCTTGACCGGTTGGTCGGCGGTCGGCCAGTGCTTGTCGTTGTCGAACTGGATGTTCTTGCCGCAGTCCGAGCCGCCCGACACGTAGTGGGTGTATTGGGTGTCGGAGAGGTAGTGGACGTACTGGGAGGAGTGCATCAGCCACCCGGTCCAGGTGGCGATGTAGACGATCAGGCCGACCAGCACCAGGTGCAGGAAGGCCGGTACGCCGTCGGCGAGCAGAGACTTCAGGCCCGCGAAGCTGACCCCGAACGACCGACGGGCCCCGGCGCACCACGCGACGGCCAGCAGACCGAACGCCGCGAGCGGATAGACCGCCTCCCATTTGCTCCCGCACGCCAGGCCCCAGCAGATGCCGGAGACCAGCAGCCACGGACGGAACAGCAGGGCCTTCACCGGGCCCCAGCCGTCGTCGTGGATCTGCTCGGGGACGAGCCGCGACAGCCGGGCGCGATACCAGTCGCGGTCGAGCACGAGGCAGTGGACCGCGCAGAGCAGGAAGAACGCCACGAAGATGTCGAGCAGTGCCAGGCGTGAGAGGACGAACTCCATGCCGTCGAAGCTCAGGATCAGTCCGGCGACGCAGCCGAGAAGGGTCGATCCCGTGAGCCGGCGTACGAACCGGATCATCACCAGGATCAGCAGCGTGCCGACGATCGCGGGCACGACCCGCCAGCCCAGCGGGGTGAAGCCGAAGACCTTCTCGCCGGCGCCGATCAGCCACTTGCCGACCTCGGGGTGGACGACCATCGACGCGTTCGGTTTCCAGAGGTCGGTGGTCTGGCCGGCCAGGATGTGCTTGTTGGCGATGCCCCCGTCGTTGTCGATGTAGTCGCGCGCGTAGCCGAAGTGCCACAGCGACCAGGCGTCCTTGGCGTAGTAGGTCTCGTCGAACTCGAAGGCATGCGGGGTGCCCAGCCTCCACAGCCGCAGGAACAGCGAGAGCAGCGTGATCGAGATCGTGGCCGTCCAGCCCACGAAAGGGTCCTCGAACCGGGCGAGCACTCGGGCGCGGTCGCGGGCGAGCGGGACGGGGTTGCCGTCGACGTCGTGGGACAGACCGGTCATCGGCCGCTCGGGAGGCGCGGCTGCTCCGGTCGTCACGATCGGCAACTGTACGGGGATGTCATGATCGGGCCCGTGGCCGCAGAGTCCGAGTCGTCCGGCGTTCTCGTGCTGGCCGCGACGCCGATCGGGCAGGCCGGCGACGCCCCTCCGCGGCTGGCCGCCGAGCTCGCCGGAGCGGACGTGATCGCGGCCGAGGACACCCGGCGACTCGCCCGGCTCGCGGGGGAGCTCGGCGTCGAGGTGCGTGGCCGGGTCACGTCGTACTTCGAGGGCAACGAGGCCGCCCGTACGCCGGGCCTGGTCGACCGGCTCGTGGCCGGCGAACGGGTCGTGCTGGTGACCGATGCCGGGATGCCGAGCGTCTCCGACCCGGGCTACCGGCTCGTCGTCGCCGCGGTCGAGGCCGGGGTGCGGGTCACGGCGGTGCCCGGTCCGTCGGCGGTGCTCACCGCACTCGCGGTCAGCGGCCTGCCGGTCGACCGGTTCTGCTTCGAGGGCTTCCTGCCCCGCAAGTCCGGGGAACGCCGGCGTCGTCTCGAGTCGCTGGTCGGTGAGGACCGGACGCTGGTGTTCTTCGAGGCACCTCACCGCACGGCCGCCACCTTGGCCGCGATGGCCGACGCGTTCGGGGGAGACCGCGCGGCGGCCGTCTGCCGCGAGCTGACCAAGACCCACGAAGAGGTACGCCGCGGCGCCCTGACCGAGCTGGCCGCTTGGGCGGGTGCCGGCGTACGGGGAGAGGTGACGATCGTCGTGACCGGTGCCGCGCCGGTGACGACGGCCCGGGACGCGGACTCCCTCCGCGGGGCGGTCGAGGCCGAGGAGTCGACGGGCACGGCCCGCAAGGACGCCATCCGGATCGTCGCCAGGCGCGTCGGCGTACCCAAGCGGACGGTGTACGACGCGGTGCACGGCGTGGGAGGCCCGGATGTCTGACGGCCCGATGCGCAGCCGAGCGCCGCAGAGCGAGCAGGGCGGGCGTCGCGACCGCGAGCGACCGCCCCTGCCCGAGCCGCTGCCGCACCCGGTGGTCGACAACCACTGCCACCTCGACATCGCCGACGGCGACTGGCTCGAGACCGGGGACGCGGTCGCCCGCGCCGCCGAGGTCGGCGTACGCCGGATCGTGCAGATCGGCTGCGACCTCCCCGGCGCGGCGTGGGCGGTCCAGGCCGCCGCGCAGCACGCAGCGCTCGCGGCCGGGGTGGCGCTCCACCCCAACGAGGCACCTCGTCTGGCGGCCGAGGGACGGCTGGACGAGGGCCTGGCCGAGATCGAGCGGTTGGCGCAGGCGCACGACAAGGTCCGGGCAGTCGGCGAGACGGGCCTGGACTTCTTCCGGACCGGGCCGGAGGGGCGGGACGCCCAGCGGACGTCGTTCGCGGCACACCTCGACCTGGCCAAGCGGCTCGGCAAGACCCTGGTGGTCCACGACCGCGACGCCCACGACGCGGTGCTCGACGTGATCGACGCCGAAGGCGCACCGGAGCGCTGGGTGATGCACTGCTTCTCCGGCAACGCGCGCTTCGCCCGGGGCTGCCTCGACCGGGGTGCCTACCTGTCGTTCGCCGGCACCGTCACGTTCAAGAACGCCGAGTCGTTGCGGGACGCACTGGCGGTCACGCCGCGCGACCGGGTGCTGGTCGAGACCGATGCGCCGTTCCTGACGCCGACGCCCTACCGCGGTCGTCCCAACGCGTCGTACCTCGTGCCGGTGACGGTGCGGGCGATGGCCGAGGTGCGCGGCGACGATCTCGAAGCGCTCTGTCAGGCGATCGACGCGAACACCGAGAGGGCGTTCGGCGGGGCGTGGTGACTCCCGGGCCCACGCGCTGATCGGCGGTTTTCGGACAGCGAGAGGCTCGTCACAGTCGGCGCCGAGGAGTTGGGCTCGATCGCCGAGCGTCCGTATGGTCCTGAGGCTGTTGGCCGGGATCGGGAGCTACATCGAGTCCGGCGTCGGGGCTGCGTACCTGTTGCGCAGCCTTTCCCATGAGCGCACTGCTACCGCGGAGCCGGGTGGGGGCCGTCGCCGTCCCGAGGCCCGGGGAGTACGACGTCTGGAGAGCAGTGCGCCAGCAGCTCGCACGAATCAGCAGAAGCAGGGCAGCCCTGGTCGGCGCCGGGGCGGTCGCCCTGGCGGCGGTGATCGGGACGACCGTCGGATACGCGTCGATGGGCAAGGACGTGACCCTCAACGTGGACGGTCGCGTCTCGCACGTCACCGTCGAGGGCGACACCGTGGGGCAGGTCCTGAAGGACCAAGGGATCACCCTCCGGTCGCACGACGAGGTGGCCCCCGCCGTCGGCGAAGCCGTCCACGACGGGACGGCCATTGCGGTCCGGTACGGCAAACCGCTCGAGCTCGACGTCGACGGCGACACCACGACGTACTGGGTCACCGCGACCCACGTCCGCGGTGCCCTGCAGGAGATCGACCGCAGCTACGACCGCGCCCGGCTGTCGGTCAGCCGCGGTGCGGACATCACCCGCAGCGGCCTCCGCATCTCGATCGCGACGCCCAAGCGGCTCACGTTCGTGGTCGGCGGGCGCAAGGCGATCCACCGGACGGTGCCGGCGTACACGGTCGCCCAGGCGCTCGCGGCCCTCGACCTCGAGCTCGGCCGGCACGACGTCGTGCACCCCGGCCTGCACCACACGCTGGCCGCGGGCGACAGGGTCGTGCTCGACCGGATCCGGATCGTGCGCCGCCACGTCTCGGGCGAGGCGGTGCCGTTCCAGACGCTGAGCCGCGACGACTCGTCGATGGCCCGGGGATCGAGCACCGTGGTGCGCGCCGGTCGCCCCGGCCTGCGCGACGTCACCTACCGGATCGTGTTCCGCAACGGCCGCCCGGTGGCGCGCCGCGTGCTCTCGCAGCACCTGCTCCGCGATCCGGTCCCGCAGATCGAGCGTGTCGGCACGAGGACCGTGACCGCGAACTATGCCGGCGGCACCACCGTCTGGGACCGGCTGGCGCAGTGCGAGTCGGGCGGGAACTGGGCCACCAACACCGGCAACGGCTACTACGGAGGCTTGCAGTTCTCCCTCGGTACGTGGCAGGCGTACGGTGGAAGTGGACTTCCCAGCAACGCCTCGAGGCTGACCCAGATCGCGATCGCCACGAAGATCCGCGACGCCAGCGGTGGGTACGGCGCGTGGCCGGCGTGCGCGGCGTCGTTGGGGCTTCCCCGATGACGACCCGAATCGGCGCCGATGACAACACGATGACCCCCACAGCCCGGTGACCGAGCGCCGGGCCCGATCCCCCCTCGGGCCCGATGAAGGCGCCTCCGGTCCCCGACCGGTCGGCCTGGATCCCCCATAGGCTGGCCGTCATGACGTCCGCCGGCCCGAGTCTGCTCGGGCCGGCGGACGTTCGTGCGCTCGCGGCGCGCCACGGCGTCCGGCCGACCAAGCAGCGGGGGCAGAACTTCGTCATCGACGCCAACACGGTGCGCCGGATCGTGCGCGCGGCCGAGCTCCGGCCCGACGACGTCGTGGTCGAGGTCGGTCCCGGCCTCGGCTCGCTGACGCTGGCCCTGGTGGCGGAGGTGAGGCGGGTCGTGGCGATCGAGGTCGACCCGGTGCTCGCGGCCGCGCTGCCCGAGACGCTGGCGTCGTACGCCCCTGAGCTGGCGGGTCGCTGCGAGGTGCTCGCGGCCGACGCCCTGCGGCTGACCGAGGTGCCAGGGCCGCCGCCGACCGCCCTGGTCGCCAACCTGCCCTACAACGTGTCGGTGCCGGTGCTCCTCCACCTGCTCGCCCTGCTGCCCGGGCTCGAGCGCGGACTGGTGATGGTGCAGTCGGAGGTGGCCGATCGGCTGGCGGCCGTACCGGGCTCGAAGGTGTACGGCGTACCCAGCGTCAAGGCCGCGTGGTACGCCGAGGTGCGACGCGCCGGGGCGATCGGGCGGAACGTGTTCTGGCCCTCACCCAACGTCGACTCGGGACTGGTCTCGTGGACCCGACACGACCCGCCGGCCACGTCGGCGACCCGCGAGCAGGTGTTCGCCGTCATCGACGCGGCCTTCGCGCACCGGCGCAAGGTGTTGCGGGGGGCGCTGCGGGCCCTGGCCGGCTCGGCCGATGCCGCGCAGCAGGCCCTGACCGTTGCCGGCGTCGACCCGATGGCCCGCGGCGAGGCGCTGGAGATCGGGGACTTCGCCCGGATCGCCGAGGCCCTCGATACCACCCCACGACGTTCTTCGCCTCCCCCGCTCCGCTCCTCCGCCGAACAACGCCGCGGGGACCCCGGATGACGCGGGGGGATGCTCCACTGACAGTACGGGCGCCGGCCAAGATCAACCTGCTGCTCGGCGTCGGCGCCCCGCGACCCGACGGCTTCCACACGTTGGTCACCGTCTACCACGCCGTCAGCCTGTACGACGACCTCACCGTCACCCCCGCCGACAGACTGACGGTCGCGACCGAGGTCGCGTCGTACATCCACCCGGGCCACCTGCCCGAGACGGGCACCAACATCGTCGATCGCGCGGCCGCTGCGCTCGCCGAGCACCACGGCCGGCCGGTGGCGGCCGAGGTACGCGTCGTCAAGAGCATCCCCATCGCCGGGGGCCTGGCGGGAGGTTCGGCCGACGGCGCCGCGGCGCTGCTGGCCCTGGACCGCCTGCACGACCTCGACACCGGCGACGACGACCTGCTGCTCCTCGCCGCCGGGCTCGGCAGCGACGTGCCGTTCGCGCTCGTCGGCGGGTCGGCCCTGGGGGAGGGACATGGCGAGATCGTCACGCCGCTCGAGGACCGGGGCTCGTGGTGGTGGGTCGTCGTACCTTCGGAGGACGGGATGTCGACGCCGGCCGTCTACCGGCACCACGACGAGCTGCGCCCGGACGCGCCCGAGCTGCCGGGACCCCCCGACGAGGTGGTCGCGGCGCTGGCGACGGGCGACGTACGCCGGCTGGCCGCGGCGCTGCACAACGACCTCGAGCAGGCCGCCTGCGACCTGCGGCCCGACCTGGCCCGGCTGATCGTGGAGGGGGTCGACGCCGGAGCGCTCCGCGGGCTCGTGTCGGGATCCGGACCGACGTGCGTGTTCCTCTGCGAGTCCGGCGAGCACGCGCGTCAGGTGGCAGGCGCGCTGACCGCGGCCGACGAGGCGCGCGTCGTCCTGGTCGCCCACGGACCGGTCGCCGGAGCGCACCTGTTGGCGGGGGAATGAACGGTGCCTCATCTGGTCAACCTCGAACGGGTCTCCAAGGCCTACGGCGTACGCCCGCTTCTGACCGAGGTGTCGCTGGGCGTCGCCGCGGGGGAGCGGATCGGGATCGTCGGGCGCAACGGCGAGGGCAAGACCACCCTGTTGCAGCTGATGACCGGTCTGGAGCCGCCCGATGACGGCCGGGTCTCGGCCACCCGGGGGCTGCACATCGGCTATCTGCACCAGGGCGACACCCTCGACGACAGCCACTCCGTCCGGGACGCGGTGCTCGGCGGGCGGCCCGACCATGTCTGGGCGGCCGACCCGCGCACCCGCGAGGTCGTGACGGAGCTGCTGGCGGGCGTCGAGCTCGACCGGGCCGTGATCGGGCTCTCGGGTGGCGAGCGGCGGCGCTGTGCGCTCGCTGAGCTGCTGCTGCGCGACCACGACCTCGTGGTCCTCGACGAGCCCACCAACCATCTCGACGTGGAAGCGGTCGCCTGGCTCGCCCACCACCTGGCGGCGCTCGCGTCGGCGCTGGTCGTGGTGACCCACGACCGCTGGTTCCTGGACGCAGTCTGCGAACGCACCTGGGAGGTGCACGGCGGCGTCGTCGACTCCTACGACGGCGGCTACGCGGCATTCGTGCTGGCCAGGGCCGAGCGGCAGCGCCAGGCCGCCGCCACCGAGGTACGACGTCGCAACCTGGCGCGCAAGGAGCTGGCCTGGCTGCGGCGAGGTGCCCCGGCACGCACCTCGAAGCCGAAGTTCCGGATCGACGCCGCCGAGGCCCTGATCGCCGACGAACCACCGCCACGCGACCGCCTGGAGCTGCAGCGGTTCGCCGGGCAGCGGCTCGGCAAGGACGTGGTCGACGTCGAGGACGTCGACCTCCTGCGCGGTGACCGGATGCTGCTCTCGCACGCGACCTGGCGGCTCGGGCCGGGAGACCGGGTGGGCCTGATCGGCGTCAACGGAGCCGGTAAGTCGTCGGTCCTCGGGCTGCTGGCCGGCACGCTCGCACCGGTCGCCGGCCGGGTGAGGCTCGGCCGGACGGTCGCCCTGCAGCATCTCACCCAGGGGCTCGACGACCTCGACCCCGAGGCGCGGGTGCTCGCCACGATCGAGGCGATCCGGCGGGTCACCCGCACGGCAACGGGTGAGGTGACCGCGACCGCGATGCTCGAGCGCTTCGGGTTCACCGGGGACCGGCTCACCGCCCGCATCGGGGACCTGTCGGGCGGCGAGCGGCGTCGTTTCCAGCTGCTCCGGCTGCTGCTGGCCGAGCCCAACGTCCTGCTGCTCGACGAGCCCACCAACGACCTCGACATCGAGACCCTGAACGTGGTCGAGGACTTCCTGGACGACTGGCCCGGCACGCTGGTGGTCGTCTCCCACGACCGCTACTTCCTCGAACGCGTCACCGACGTGACCTACGCCCTCCTCGACGACGGCCGGATCTCGCTGCTGCCGGGTGGCGTCGACGAGTACCTCGAGCGGCGAGCGCTGACCCGGCAGAAACGCACGCCGTACGACGCCGACCCGGCAGAAGTGCACACCTCGGGAGCGTCGACCCGGCAGGTGGCACGTCAGAGCCCACGACGCGGGAGTGCCGAGGAGCGCGCGGCGCGGAAGACCCTGGCCCGGGTGGAGAGACGGCTCGAGGAGGTGTCGGCCCGCGAGGCCGAGCTGAACGACGAGGTGGTCGCCCACGCCTCCGACCACGAGCGGCTGACCGAGCTGGGTGCCCAGCTGTTCGCGCTCGGGGCGGAGCGCGAGGCGCTGGAGGCGGAGTGGCTCGAGGCCGCGGAGGGGCTGGAGTAGCGTCCCTACAGCTTCTCGCCGATCACCTGGACGATGCGGGGATTCCCGGCGTAGGTGCGGTGGTCTCCGGCGAGTGCGTACAGCTCGTCGACCAAGCCGTCGATCTCGCCCTCGGCGGCGACATCGTGGCGCAGAGCGGTCTCCTTGATGTTCTCCAGGGTGAGCGCGGGCATCAGCTTGCTCTCCCCCTCCAGTCCCGCCGGCTGTACGACGTGCGGCTGGACGTGGCTCAGACCGGCATCGACGAGCATCGCCGGCAACCGCAGCCCGATCCACGGGTCGCCGCCGTTGGCCCGGGCGGAGGTCACGTAGATCTCCTCGTAGCGCTCGAACGCGGCGCTCTCCGGCTCGCAGAACGATCCCCGGAAGTCGATGTCCTCCACGACCAGCCGGCCGCCGGGTCGCAGTGCCCGGCACATGGTCGCGAGGACGCCTGCCGGGTGGCGCAGGTGGGTGAGCACGAAGCGGGCGTACACGACGTCGTACTCCTCCTCGCCGAGCCCGTCGGCGACGTCGGCGACCCGGAACTGGACGTTGGTGACGCCCACCTGCTCGGCGTCGGCCCGGGCCAGATCGATCTTGGTGGCGTCGACGTCGATGCCGACGGCGAGTCCGGTGAGCCCGACCAGCGAGGCGAGGTCGAAGGTGACGTCGCCGCCGCCACAGCCCACGTCGAGGCAGCGCATGCCGGGTGCGACGCCGGCGCGATCGAGCAGTGGCAGCGTCGTCGGTCGCATCACCCGTCCCAGCACACGCAGGCGTTCGCGTCCCTCGAGGCCGCCGCGGATCAGGTAGTGGTGGTCGTCCATGGGGTCAGGATGGCGCTACGGGCACGAGGCCGCCTCAGCGTTCGCCGAAGGGGGCGAGAAGCGCACGGAGCAGCGATGCCAGCCTGGTGCGGTCTCGCTCGGGGAGATCCTCGAGCAGCGCACGCTCGGCGGCCAGCAGGGCGGTGAACGCCGCGTCGACCGCCGAGCGCCCCTCGGCGGTGAGCCGGACGATGACGCCGCGACGGTCGTCGGGGTCCGGGTAGCGCTCGACGAAGCCCCGTTCGCTCAACCGGTCGATCCGGTTGGTCATCGTGCCGCTGGTGACCAGGGTCTCGCGGAGCAGCCGCCCGGGGGAGAGCTCGTACGGCGTGCCGGCGCGCCGCAGAGCGGCCAGTACGTCGAACTCCCACTGCTCGATGCCGTGTGCGGCGAACGCCTCGCGGCGGGCCAGCTCGAGCCGCCGGGCCAGCCTGCTGACCCTGCTGAACACCGCGACCGGGGCGAGATCGAGGTCGCCACGCTCGCGACCCCAGGCCTCGACCAGCTCGTCCACCTCGTCGCGCACGGGCGACAGTCTAGGGGCGGTCGAGAATCTTGACATCAAGATGGCTCTCCACGACCATGAGGAATATCTTGACGTCGAGAGATCGAGGAGATGCCGGCCGTGCCGCACACCTGGGACCCCGACCGCTACCTGACCTACGCCGACGAGCGGGGCAGGCCCTTCGTCGAGCTGGTCGCACGGGTCGGCGCCGCGAGTCCGGCCACGGTGGTCGATCTGGGCTGCGGTCCCGGCAACCTGACGACACTCCTGCGCGAACGCTGGCCCGACGCCGACATCCGCGGTCTCGACTCGAGCCCGGAGATGGTCGAGAAGGCGCAGGCGGCCGACCCGAGCATCGCGTTCGAGGTCGCCGACCTGCGCACCTGGGCCGCCGAGGGGCAACCGGTCGACGTGCTCGTCTCCAACGCAACCCTGCAGTGGGTGCCCGGACACCTCGACCTGCTGCCCGCGCTCGTCAGCCGCGTGTCGCCTGGCGGCTGGATCGCCTTCCAGGTGCCCGGGAACTTCGACGAGCCCAGCCACACCATCCGCCGCGACCTCGCCGCCGAGGAGCCGTACGCCGCGCACACCCGGGAGGTCGCGGTGCCGAGCAGCCACGACCCGGCCGCCTACCTCGAGGCGCTGACGTCCCTCGGCTGCACGGTCGACGCCTGGGAGACGACGTACCTCCACGTGCTCACCGGACCCGACCCGGTCTTCACCTGGGTCTCCGGCACCGGTGCCCGGCCGACGCTCCAGGCGCTCCCGGGCGACCTGCGGCCGACGTTCGAGGACGAGTTCCGGCGGCGACTCCGCGCGGCGTACCCCGAGCGCGACGGGCGCGTCGTCCTGCCCTTCCGCCGGGTCTTCGCGGTCGGACACCGGTCGTGATCGCCCTCCACCACGTGCAGGTCGCCTGCCCGCCGGGCGGCGAGGACGAGGCCCGACGGTTCTACCGCGACGCGCTCGGCCTGACCGAGGTCGAGAAGCCGGCGGCGCTGCGCGGACGAGGCGGCGCCTGGTTCCGGTCGTACGACGAGCGGGGCGCGGTGACCGCGGAGGTCCACGTCGGCGTCGACGTCCCGTTCTCCCCGGCCCGCAGGGCCCACCCGGCGTTCGTCGTCGACGACCTCGACCGGGTGGCCGACGCCGTCAAGGGCGCCGGCTTCGACGTCGACGAGAGCGAACGGGAGACCTTCGACGGCTGCCTGCGGTTCCACACCCGCGACGCGGCCGGGAACCGGGTCGAGGTGCTCCAGCTCCGCGAATTCAGCTGACGTCGAACGTCCAGCACACGGCGGTGCCGTCGATCAGCACCTCGCCGTCGTCGCGGACCACGCGGGTGTCCAGGGTGGTGATCGGCTTGTCGTCGCGGACGGAGGTGACCACGACCTCGCCGGTGATCGTGTCGCCCGGCTTGGTCGGCGCGAGGAAGCGCCAGTGCGTCTCCAGGAAGACGGTGCCCGGTCCCGGCAGCCGCTCGGCGACCACGGCGTTCAGGATGGCGGTCGTGACCCCGCCCTGGACGACGATGCCGCCGAGCCGGGTGCGGGCCGCGGCCTCCGCGTCGTAGTGCAGCGGGTTGCGGTCGCCGCTCATATCGGTGAACCGGACGATGTCGTCGGCCTCGACGGTGCGGCTCATCTCCGCCCGGTCGCCCACGGTCGGGGCGCCGTGCGGCCAGGCGCTCGGGGCGGGCATGCTGCGGACCCTATCGGTTGTCCGCCGCTCGGCGGGCCCGGCGCGGATGGCGGTGGGGGAGGATCGGTCCGTGGCGTGGAAACCGATCCCAGGTCACCGCCCCTCGGCGACCGGCGCCCGACGAGGAGCCGGCAGGAACGGCGAGAGTCGCAGCATCGCGACCGCTCCGAGCAGCGGTCCGAGCCCGAGCAGGGCGATCGCCACGGGCCAGCTGGTCGCCTCCTGCACCAGCGGCACGCCCTGGATCGTGATCACGGTGATCAGGAAGCCGACGGCGGTCTGGAACGTGAGCGCGGTGCCGGTCCACTGCGGGTCGACCACCCGGGTGGTCGCGGCCGAGAAGAGGGCGGAGTCGGCGATCACGGCCGCGCCCCAGACCGCCAGCAGGGGCAGCAGGAGCGCGAGCGGCCCGCCGTACAACGCGGCCGCGAGGAGGCAGCAGGTGCCGCTGGTCACCATCGCCGCCGCCGCCGTGCGGGCCAGGCCGAAGCGGTCGCCGGCGCGGCCGCCCAGCACGCAGCCGAGCACGCCGCACAGGCCGAGGGCGACGAAGGCGACGAGCCCGCGCGTGCGGTCGCTCACCGGGTGCCCTGCCGCGTCGGCGCTCGCCGTGAGGTACGCGGGCAGCCAGGTCCACACGGCGTACAGCTCCCACATGTGGCCGAAGTAGCCGAGGTGCGCCAGCCGCGGGCCGCGCTGCCGGAGCAGCGAGATCGCGACGCCGGGACGGAACGCCCGCGGGGCGCCGACGTGCGGCCCGATCCGGGTCCGTGACGCGAGCAGGGCCGCGACCAGGGCCAGCCCCGCGGCGACGCCGAGACCCGGCCGCCAGGCGTCGCCGAACGAGCCGCCCACGAGCTGCGGGAGCGTCGAGCCGAGGGTCAACGCGCCCACGAGGACGCCGAGGGCGAGGCCGCGGCGGTCGAGGAACCAGCTGCTCGCGAGCTTCAGACCCACCGGGTAGACCAGCGCGAGGCAGACGCCGGTGAGCAGGCGCAGGGCCGCGGCCACCCAGACGTCGTGCGCGAGCAACGCGAACAGCATGGTGCAGACCGCGGCGCCGCAGGCACCAAAGGTCATCACCCGCGGAGCGGGGTAGCGGTCGGGGAGGTTCACCAGCGCCGAGGTGAGGGCGCCGACGACGAACCCGATCTGCACGGCCGTGGTCAGCAGCGGGACCTCGGCCCCGCTGAGGTGCCACTCGGCCTTGATCGCGGGCGCGGCGGCCGACGCGGCGAACCACGTGGTGAGGGCGAGCACCTGCGCCGCGGCGATCACCGCGAGCTCGCGGGCCGGGCTGCGTGCCACCTCGCGCGTGATCTGGGCCATGCCCGGCCTCTCGTCGGAATGTCGGGGCGGTCGTCGACGTTCGCCCTGCGAGACAGTTGTTCGTGTCGGAGTCGTGCTCCGGCGGAAAGGGATGTGATGGCCACCCTCCCACTGACCGAGGACTCGTTCCAGCAGACGGTGACCCAGGACGGCATCGTGCTGGTCGACTTCTGGGCGTCGTGGTGCGGCCCGTGCCGCATGTTCGCGCCCGTCTACGAGAAGGCGTCGGAGGCGCACGAGGACATCACCTTCGCCAGCATCGACACCGAGGCCGAGCAGATGCTGTCGGGCGCTCTGCAGATCTCCTCGATCCCGACGCTGATGGCCTTCCGCGACGGCATCCTCGTCTTCCGCCAGGCCGGCGCCTTGCCGGCTCCGGCGCTGGAGGAGCTGATCACCGCGGTCCGCGGGCTCGACATGGACGACGTACGACGTCAGGTCGCCGAGCACGAGGCGAAGCAGGCCTAAACGGCTCGCGCGCGGCCTCGCGGTCCTGCAACGCTTGGGCCGCATGACGCTGCTGTTCGTGTTCGGACCGCCGGCAGTGGGCAAGATGGCGGTGGGCCGTGCGATCGCGGACGCGAGCGACTTCCGACTGTTCCACAACCATCACGTGATCGAGCCTTTGCTCGACGTGTTCGAGTTCGAGACACCCCAGTTCCAGACCCTGCTGGGTGAGTTCCGCCAGCGCGTGCTCGAGGAGGCGGCCGCCGCCGACGTCGATCTCGTGTTCACCCTGGTCTGGGCGCTGGACCTGCAGGAGGACACCGAGTGCGTACGCCGTCACCTCGCGCCGTTCGTCGATGCGGGCCGGAGGGTGGCGATCGTCGAGCTCTACGCAGACCTGCAGACCCGGCTGGAGCGCAACCGAACGGAACTCCGGCTCGCGGAGAAGAAGTCCAAGCGTGACCTGGTCTGGTCCGACGACAACGTCCGCGACCTCGAGCGCGTCCAGATGAACACGGGCGTGCCGTCGCCGGCCGACGGCGTCCTCTCGCGGCATCCGCATCTGCGGATCGACAACACCCACCGGTCGCCCGAGGACGTGGCCACCCAGGTGCTGGCCTGGGTCGCCGGGTCACCGGCGTGACGGACGCCTGCGCGAGCCAGGTCTAGCCTTCGGCCGTGACTTCCTCCTCGGACATCCTCGCCCGCCTGCTCGACACCCGCACCTGGATCGCCCTCGACCTCGACGTCGAGGGCCGCGTGCTCGCCGGGTACGACGAC
>JAICSK010000269.1 GCA_025936915.1 Nocardioides sp. | reverse complement strand
GCCGGACCTGCGCCATTCGGTGATCAACCGGAGAACGCGGAGCGCACCTCTTCCTCGCGCTGCGCGTAGTTCTTCGCGGCCTGGTCGGTCGACTGCGAGAAGAACGTGGTGCTCTCCTTGACGTCGCGACCGGCCTTGTCGAGCTTCTCGTGCAGGGCGGCAGCCGACTGCGCGGCCGTACCGACCCAGCCCGAGTTGACGACGCTGGACACCGCGTTCTGCAGGAACGCCAGGTGCCCCTGGATGTTGTCGGCACCGGTGGCGATGCGGGTGGCGTCGGCCTGCAGGGTCTCCGCCGTGACGTTGAAGCCGCTAGGCATTTTGTCCTCCGAGAGTAGAAGTAAGGGCGGGGACCTGGGCCCCCCGCGTCAGAGGTCGTCCCGCGCGCAGAGGTCCTTGCACCGCGGGAAGCCGTGTCAGAAGTCCTCGCACCGCTTCACGAAACCTCTGCCGCGGGACGCTAGAACATGCTCTTGATCTTGGACTCGGCCTCGCTGTAGGCCTGGTTGGCCCGGCCGACGAGGTCACCGAACTGGCCGATGGCCTCCTGGACGTTCTTCTGGGCGGTCTCCAGCTGCGCGTAGCGCGCGCCGAACTGGTCGCGCGCAGCACCCGCCCAGTACGCCTGGGTGCCGTTCACGGTCCGCTTGATGTCCTCGATCTCGGTGAGGATCTTCTGCGCGGCCGAGTTGACCTGGCTCTGAAGCTCCGCGAGGGAGCTGAAGTCGACCTTGATCTGGCCGGACATAAGGTGTGACCTCCATGATCGTCGCCCTCCCCACCGGGAGCGCGTACCGGATGGCGCACAGAGGATAAGCGCAGCTGCAGCCGGATTGGAAGGGTTGGCGAAGAAAATCTTTTACGCCGGTTATGTCCGGATGTGCCGCCGACGGCTCACAGCGCCGAGCGAAGATCCCACAGCTCGGGGTAGAAGCGAAGCCCGATCCGCCCGTGCAGGTACGGCGCGCCGGTCGACCCGCCAGTGCCCGACTTCCGGCCGATCTGCCGCTCGACCATCAGCACGTGCCGGGACCGCCAGCGCGCCCACATCGAGTCGTGCTCGACCAGCGCCTCGGCGACGTCCCAGAGCGGCCCGTACGCGCCCCGGTCCCGGCTGACCGCGACCAGCGCCTGCCGCCGGGACTTCTCGGTGGCCACGTCGAAGCCGGCCTTGGCCAGCAGCGTGAGCAGCCCGTCCCAGAGCGTCGGCTCGGCCAGCCGCCGGCGCAGCCGCTCCACCTCGACCGGCGTCGCGTCATGCAGCCTGGCCACGTAGGCCGGGTCCTTGGCCCCGGACAGGAACTCGATCTCCCGGAACTGCACCGACTGGAAGCCGCTGGCCGGCGCGAGCGACGCGCGGAAGGCCAGGAAGTCCTGCGGGGTCATCGTCTCCAGGATGTCGACCTGCTCGACGAGCACCCGCTCTATCGCGTGCGAGCGATGCAGGCGCAGCCGGGGCAGGTAGTCCTCGCCGGCGAGCATGTGGTCGCGGGCGTCACCGAGCTCGTGCAGCAGGAGCTTGAACCACAGCTCGTAGACCTGGTGGATGGTGATGAACAGCAGCTCGTCGTGCGCCGGCGGGTCCGATATCGGGACCTGCTGGTCGAGCACCTCAGGAATGCGCAGGTAGCTGCCGTACGACAGCCGCCCGCCCTCCTCGCCGAACCGCCGGTCCCCATCCGCCATGCCGCCGACCATATCCGCCCGGCACCGAACAGGTCCGGTCCCGGGGATCTCCGGCGGCGCGGTCATCCACCAAGATCCCCGGGACATGCTCTAACCCTGATGCGGGTAGCGCACGTCGGTCGGCGGGTTGAGGTTCTCCTTGATCGTGCGCGGCGACACCCAGCGCTGCAGGTTGAGGATCGAGCCGGCCTTGTCGTTGGTGCCGCTGGCCCTCGCTCCGCCGAACGGCTGCTGCCCCACGACGGCGCCGGTCGGCTTGTCGTTGACGTAGAAATTGCCGGCCGAGTAGCGCAGCACCCGGTCGGCTTCGGCGATCGCGGCGCGGTCGGTGGCGAACACCGACCCGGTCAGCGCGTACGGCGCGACGTCGGCGGCCTGCGCCAGCATCGAGGACCAGTCGGCGTCGTCGTACACGAGCACGCCCAGGATCGGCCCGAAGTACTCGGTCGTGAAGATCTCGTGCGTCGGGTCGGTCGAGGTCACGACCGTCGGTGGGACGAAGAAGCCGTCGGCGTCGGAGCCGCGGCCGCCGGTGAGGATCTCGGTGTCGGCCGCGGAGCGCAGCCGCTCGAGCACGCCGGTCAGCCGGTCGTACGAGCGGCGGTCGATGACCGCGCCACCGAACACCGACAGGTCGGTGACGTCGCCGTACTCGATCGTCTCGGTGGTCTGCACGAGCCGGTCGCGCAGCCCGCCCTCCCACAG
>JAICSK010000039.1 GCA_025936915.1 Nocardioides sp. | reverse complement strand
GCCGGTGAGGACGTCGAGCTGCCCGCCCTCGAGCATCTCGCGCATCGCGGAGAACCGGTCGCCGTAGAAGCCGGAGCAGTTGCCGATCCGCAGCGGCGGTTCAGCCATCGCGCGCCTCCCGACCCTCGCCCGGCAGGCCCGCGAACGCCTGCGCGATGCCGAGCCAGAGGTTCGCGTCGCGTCCGGTGGCGACCAGCGAGGTGTCGGCGCGGTTGATCCGCTGCGTGACCAGCAGGCAGAAGTCGTACGCCGACCCGGTCACCGTCTGCGTGGCGTCCTCCGGGCCCCACGACCAGAGGTCTCCCGACGGCGCGGTCAGCTCGATCCGGAACTCCTCGGTCGGCGGCGACGAGTCGTGCAGGGCGAACGCCCAGTCGCGGGTGCGGACGCCGAGGTGGGCGACGTGCCGGATGCGGTCGGTGACCTCGGGCGCGACCCCCAGCGCATCGTGGACGTCGAGCCCGTGCGCCCAGGTCTCCATGAACCGTGCGGTGGCCATCGAGGTCGCCGACATCGGCGGTCCGTACCACGGCATCCTGTCGCCGGCCGGGTAGGAGCGCAGCGTCGCAGCGAGCCGGTCGCGGCCGGTGCGCCAGCGCTCGAGCAGTGCCGGCGGAGCGGCGATGCCGCCGGTCAAGGCCGCCCGGTCGACCGCGTGCGCGGGATCGGCCAGGGCCTCCACCACCAGCTCGTCCCAACGCTCCTCGTCGGTGGCTGCGATGTACGCCGCCTCGTCGGTCCAGGCGAGGTGGGCGATCTGGGTGGCGACGTCCCAGCCGGGCGAGGGGGTCGGCGTACGCCAGCCCTCCTCGGGCAGGTCGACCACCAGGGACTCGAGCCGGGCCGACTCGGTGGCGAGGTCGTCGAGGACGGTGTCGAGAAGCCTCATCCGGGGCTCCTGCGGGGTTGTTCGACGGAGGTCCGCAGCAGGGGAGGCGAAGAACGGCGAGGGGTAGGTTCGAGCGCTTCGTCGAGGGTGTGCGCCCACTGGTCGAGGATCCGGTTGCGCCGGCGGGAGTCATCGCTGATCGTGGCGGCGAGGCCGAGGCCGCGCACCAGGTCGAGAGTCGCCTGCACCAGCTCACGGACGCCGGGCTTCGACTCGTCGGCACCGAGCAGCTCCACCGTCATCCGGTGCGTCTCGCGGCCGACCTTGCGCTCCAGCGGCGCAACGGCGGCCAGCAGGGGCGGGTCGGTGCGGGCCCCGACCCACAGCTCGAGGGCCGCGATGAAGACCGGCGAGGCGAAGTGGTCGCCGAGCATCCGCAGCACGTCGCGGGTGCGGTGCGCCGGTGGTACGGCGGCCGCCGCGGCCGCGAGCTCGGCGCCGCGCACCTCGGTCAGATGGGCCACCGCGGCGACGACCAGGTCGTTCTTGGTCGGGAAGTGGTGGAGCTGGGCGCCACGCGACACCCCGGCGCGCTCGCTGATCAGCGTGGTCGACGTGCCCCCGAACCCGTGCTCCACCAGGCACTCGATCGTCGCGTCCATCAACCGCGCCCGCATCGCGCGGGACCGCTCCTCCTGCGGCACCCGTACGGTCGACGACACCCCGCCATCGTCCCGTCGAACAAACAAACAGTCAAGCCTGTCTGTTTGTGGAGAAGGGGGTAGTCCGTGACGAAACGCGTCTCCTGAAGCCGGATCCGGACGGGTTCGTCACGGAGTATCCCGACAAGCGGCAGGCCCTCGGGGTTCAGGCGCGGTCGGCGTACCGCTGCGCCTTCTCTCGCACGGCCGACGTCAGCGTGACGCCGGAGTCGAGCAGCCCCTGCGCCTGAGCGGGTGTCATCCCGGTCACCAGTACGCCGATCGAGACCTCGTGCTCTGGCTCGTGGTCGACCGTGACCGGATCGCCGGCCCGGACGACGCCCGGCTCCAGCACCCGGCACATGGCGCCGACCCGGCCGGTCCGGTTGAAGTCGACGTGGAAGCCCGCGATGCCCATCCGCATCGAGAAGTTGTGGCATGGCGTACGGGGCTTCCGCACCTCCAGCAGCACGCCCGTGCCCGGCTCGCCCAACCACCAGCGCTCGCCCAGCTTGGAGCTGGTCACGTCGAGGCCTCGGGTCCGGACGTTGTCGCCGAAGAGCCCCGGCGGGACCTCCCGTCCGAGGAGTCGCGCGAAGTACGCCGCATCCTCGGCGGCGTACACGTAGACCGCCGCGTCACGGCCGCCGTGCGCCTGGTCGACGTGCTCGTCGCCGTCGGGGCCGAGCTCGCCTATCCGGACGGGCGCGTCGACAGGGCGCTTGTCGATGGCGGTCGGGTGGAAGTAGCCCTCGGTGATCTCGTGGACGACACAGACGGCTTCGATGCTCGCGGCCATGGCACGAGTGTCCCCGCCGCGGACGGGCCTGCGCTTGAGTGACGTTGCCCAGGTTCTGCCCAGAGCAGAATCCGGGCGCCCGGGTCGCACCTCGCGCCTAGAGTCGGTGCATGGGTGACGTCGTCCCGCTGCCGGTACGCCGAGAACAGCCGCCTCACGAGACCGGCCAGCCGCGTCGTGAGGCACCCGCCCGCGTTCCGCGGGAGGTCGCTCCGGACGTCGAGCCTCTCTGGCGCGAGTCCGTCGGCCGCGAATTCCGGGAGGAGCGACTGGCCGCCGGCAAACGCCTGGTCGACGTGGCCGAGGACGCGGGGGTCTCCCCGCAGTACCTCTCCGAGGTCGAGCGCGGGCTCAAGGACCCGTCGTCGGAGCTGCTGGCCGCGATCGCCGGCGCGCTCGGGTTGAGCGTCGCCGAGATCGCCACTCGGGTCGCGTCCTCGACGATCGACCGTCGGTCGCCGGTCTGCCTCGCCGCCTGAGCCGGCGTCGCCCCTACCGCGTCGCCGCTACGACGTCGCGCTCGGTGATGACGGCGTCCACCACGCCGTACTCCCGAGCCTGCTCGGCGGTGAGCACGAGGTCGCGCTCGGTGTCCTGGCGCACCCGTTGCGGCGTCTTGCCGGTGTCGTGGGCGAGGAGCTCCTCGAGGAGCGAGCGCACCCGCTCGATCTCCTCGGCCTCGAGGATCAGGTCGGGGACGGTGCCCCGGCCCTCGGCGGCCGGCGCGTGGAGCACGACCCGGCCGTGCCGGAGGATCTGCCGGCGGCCCCTCGCCCCGCCGGCCAGCAGCACCGCGGCGGTCGCGACCGCCTGGCCCACGCAGGTCGTCTCGACGGCCGGCCGGACGAACTGCATCGCGTCGTAGATCGCCAGCATCGACGAGATCGACCCGCCCGGTGAGTTGAGGTAGAGGTTGATCGGGGCGTCCGGGTTCTCCGACTCGAGGTGGATCAGCTGCGCGATCACGGTGTTGGCGACGCCGTCGTCGATCGGCGTACCGAGGTAGATGATCCGGTCAGCCAGCAGCCGGCTGTAGACGTCGACCGTGCGCTCGCCGCGGTTGGTCTGGGTGGTGACGTAGGGGATCGGGTAGCTGCTCACTGCGGGACTCCTAGTCCGAGAGGGCGTACGGCGGGCGTCCGGACGTCGTCGACCGAGCTGACGATGTGGTCGACGAAGCCGTAGTCGAGGGCCTCGTCGGCGCTGAACCAACGGTCCCGCCGCGAGTCGTGCTCGACGGTCGCGACGTCCTTGCCGGTGTCGGCGGCGATCAGCGCGAGCACCGTGTCGCGGGTGTGGCGCAGGTCGTCGGCCTGGATCGCGATGTCCATCGCGGTGCCGCCGATCCCGGACGAGCCCTGGTGCAGGAGGATCCGTGCATGCGGCATCGCGAACCGCTTGCCCTTCGCCCCGGCGCTCAGCAGGAACTGCCCGGCACTCGCCGCGATGCCCATCGCCAGGGTGGAGACGTCGTTGGGGATCAGGGTCATCACGTCGCGGATCGCCAGCATCGCCGGCACCGAGCCGCCCGGCGAGCTGATCCACAGGTGGATGTCGGCGCGCGGGTCGCGGGCCGACAGCACCATCAGGCCGGTGCAGAGCCGGTTGCCCAGGGCCTCGTCGAGGACGCCGCCCATCAGCAGGGTGCGCTGGTCGAGCAGGCTGCTGGCCAGCTCGTCGTCGATCCGGCCCCAGGCCGTCGCTTCACTCATGCCGCCACCGTGACACCCGCCGTACGCCGGGCGAAGAGCGCCCCGCTCGCGGCGGATCTGCCTCCCGCTGATCTGCTCCCGGCGGATCGCGCATCGCCGCCAATTCACCGATACGTGATCAGCTCCCGGGGCAGGTGGGAGTGTTCGTTGAACGACAGCAGGCGGCGACCGGTCGAGCCCTCGAGGACCCGGGTGACCGCGGCGTTCACGGCGACCGTGTTGAAGACGGTCCAGTACGACGCCAGCTCGCGCGGCGACACGCCAGGAGCCACGAGGCTGGCACATACGACGGCGATCGGGCCGCCCGAGGTCACCACGACCGTGACGCCGTCACGCGTGCAGCTGCGGTCGAAGGCGTCGAGGGTCCGACCGACGAATGCGGCCCAGGACTCCGCGTACTCCTCGTCGTGCTCCCCGCCGTACCACCGCGCGGTCGCGTCCTCGAAGACCCGCTGGAAGCCGCGCCGGTCGAGGGCATCGCCGCCGTCGGTCGCAGCCCGGGCGACGACCCCGAGGTGGTCGAACTCGTTCCAGCCCTCGTCGGCCTCCGGAGTCACCGGCCAGCCACCGCCCTCGACCATGGCGAGTGAGGTGTCGCGCTGGCGCCTCATGGCGCCGTGCAGCACGGCGGTCGGCGCGATCCCCTGTCCGGCAAGCGCACCACCGAGCACGCGACTCTGCTCGACGCCCGTCTCGCTGAGGACGTCGTAGTCGTCCGACCCGAACGACGCCTGCCCGTGCCGGACCAGGAGCACCAGCCCCATCAGGCGCTCCCGCCGGCCGAGATGACGCGTCGGGTGCGCTGCTCCAGGTAGCGGACGGCCGCGCCGAAGCCGGCGTACGACGGGTTGTGCGTCTGCCCATGGGCATACCGGTACCAGATCTGCTGGATGATCACCGCCAGTCGGAACAGGCCGAACGCCTCGTAGAAGCGCCACCGATCGGGCGTCATCGAGAGCCCGCGGCGGTCGCAGTACCAGCCGACGACCGCGTCCCGCGTCCACATGCCCGGCACCGTCGTGGGCTGTCGCCGGAAGTCGCGGAAGAAGGCGTCGTCGTCGGCCTGGATCCAGTACGCCAGAGCGCCCCCGAGGTCCATCAACGGGTCGCCGATCGTGGCCATCTCCCAGTCGAGCACGCCGGTGACCCGCAGGCCGTCGTCCGGGTCGAGGACGAGGTTGTCGAACCGCCAGTCGTTGTGGATGAGCGCCCGACCGGAGTCGGCCGGCTGGTGCCGGTCGAGCCACGTGGTCACGTCGCTCCACTCGCCCAGGTCGTCGGTCGCCGCCCGGGCCAGCCGGTCGGTCCATCCCGCCACCTGCCGGCTGACGTAACCTTCTCCGCGCGCGAGCGGCGCGAGCTCCGGTACGCCGGGCACCTCGACGTCGTGCAGACGCACCAGGGCCTCCCAGGCGTGCTCGCACAGCGCGGAGGCGGCCGTCTCGGTGAGCTCGATGGTCGGGTCCTTGCGCAGGATCAGACCGGGAAGCCTCTCCATCACGTAGAAGTCCGAGCCCAGCACGGACTCGTCACGACACAGCGCCACCATCGCGGCGACGTACGGATAGACCGGGCCGAGCGCGCTCTGGATGAGGTACTCGCGGCCCATGTCATGGGCACCGTGTGCCTTGGCGCCGACGGGAGGGCGGCGCAGGATCAGCTCACGTCCGGGCCAGCGCAACAGATAGGTCAGGTTGGACGCGCCACCCGGGAACTGCCGCACCTCCGGCAGCCCGGTGGGCAGCCCGCCCTCCGCGTGGGCCCCCAGCCAGTTCACCACCGCCGCGACGTCGAACGCGTCCTCGTCCCGCACCGGACGCGACTCGTCGGCGGGCTGCATCCGGCCAGTATGTCGGCACGCGACCACCTGGCCGGCGGCTCACCCGGTCGGGGCGTGGAGGTACTGGTCGAGCGAGTCGGGGGCCTCGCTGGGCGCGCTCACGTACGCCGGCACGCCGGCGACGGCCCAGGGGCGCACGGTCGGCGGCAGCACCCCGACGGTCCGGCCGGTGCCGGTGAGGATGCGGTCGCAGCCCAGGTCGACGACGTCCCAGCGGGTGCCGTCGCCGCCGTGGAGGCCCAGCGCGACCCAGCGTCCACTGGGGGTGCCGCAGGACGACCCGGCGACGGCCGACGCCGACCTCACCCGGTCGGCGTACGCCCGGGCGGAGACCGTGGAGACCTCGGTCGAGTAGAGCAACACCGAGACGCCGGTGTCCTGTGAGTACACGCAGACCGAGAGCGAGTCGGGCTGCCGGTCGCCTGGCCCGGCCTCCGGCTCGGCGACGGCCCGCGTCGGACAGCCGTTGGCGTCGACGTCGACCTGGGTCGCGGTGCCGAGGATCTGCCGGCGCAGGCCGGGCTGCGGCGAGAACGCGGTGACGCGCTGGTCGCCGACTGCTCGGGTCTCCGCGACGGTGGGGCCCAGCACCTTCTGGCCGACCGGGTACGGCGAGTCGAACCAGACCGCGTCGCCCGTCGGGACACTGCCGTCCGCGCCCCACGACATGCACCGCTCGGTCACCATCGCCGGTCGTCCGACGAATCCGACCAGCGGAGAGACCGTGTCGGCGGCCGACGGGGTCACCGTCGCAGTCGCCGTGCCGCAGGCGCCGAGGTGGCCCTGCGAATCGAAGTAGCCGGCCCGGATGGGCGAGGCGCCCCAGCCCCACGTGCCGGGCACCTGCACCTGGACGCCGTCGTACGACTCGTAGCGCCACGACGCGGGCGCGTGCGGCTCGGGGTAGGCCAACATCCCGGAGCCCTTCCGGGACTCGTGGGCGACATATGCGACACCACCGACCAGCGCGATGACGGCGACCACGGTGACGAGCGTGACCCGGGAACCCGGCGGCCGCCGGCTGCGTCGAGCTGACGCGGGCGACGGGTCGCGGGTGAGCAACTGGGTCGGGGCCGACGCCGCTCGCGCCACGACGTGCTGGCGGGCGCGGGCCAGCGCATCGAGGCTTCCCGCCTGGGGTCGGACCTCGGCCAGGCCGCGCTGGAGATGACGACGGGCGGCTGACTGCGAGCAGCGGAGCACGTCGGCGATCTCGGCGTCGCTGCGATCCTCCAGCAGCCGCAGCACGACCGCGGCTCGCCGCGGAGACCCGCACGCCCTGATCACGTGTCGCCGGGCTTCGAGGTCGGGGTCCTCGCGCGAGCTGCGCGACCACGTCGACCTCATCCGGTCCAGCGCACCGGTGACGGCGGCGTCAGCGTCCACGGCATCCTCGACGAGCCCCGAGGCGAACGCGAGCAGCGACGGCGTCCTGGCCCTCGCCCATTCGTCGTACCCGCCCGTCATGAGACCACGATGCCGCAGGATCGGCCGGCTGGGGTCGTTTGTCGCCGGATCCCTAGCCGAGCGGGTCGCCACCGAGCTCGTGGAGACGGGCCGCCTGCCGTCGCAGCTGGGTGTCGTACGCCGGCCGGTCGCGCAGCTTGAGCTCGTAGGCCGCTCGTGCCATCGGGTCGGGCAGGATCACCTCGTCGCCCTCCTCGACGCCGGCCAGGATCGCCGCGGCGATCTGGTCCGCGGTGAACGGCGAGGTCTCGACCAGCTGCGTGACGATCGCCCCCAGTGCCTGGTCGGCGCCACGGAGCGACGAGAGCAGGTTGGTCCGGAAGTACGACGGGCAGACCACGTGCGTCGTCACGCCGTACGCCGCCAGCTCGTGGCCGAGGGTCTCGGTGAGCGCGACCACGCCCGCCTTCACCGCGTTGTACGACGCCATCCCAGCTGGGTGGACGAGTCCGGCCAGCGAGGCGACGTTGACGATCCTGCCCGACCGCTGGCGCTTGAGCATCGGCGTGAACGCACGGCATCCGCGCACGACGCCGAGCAGGTTGACGTCGACGATCCACTGCCACTCGTCGAGCCCGGCGACGTCGATCCGGCCGCCACCGGCGACGCCGGCGTTGTTGACCAGGACGTCGAGCCCGCCCCAGTGCTCCTCCACCCAGGCCAGCGCGGCCGCCCAGTCGTCGTCGGAGGTGATGTCGAGTCGCATGCCGCCGGTCGAGGAGCTCGCTGCGCCACCGCCTCGAGACCGGGTGACGGCGTACGTCACGTCGGTCGCCAGCACCTCGTCGCCCCGCTCACGCCACGCCCTGACCAGCGCCTCCCCCAACCCCGAGGCGGCGCCGGTGACCAGCACCCTCGTCACGTGTCATCCGCCGAGGAACCCGGGGTGGAGTACTTGGCCAGCTCGAGCCGGGCGACCGTCCCGCGATGCACCTCGTCGGGTCCGTCGGCGAGCCGCAGCGACCGGGCGTTGACGAACGCCCCCGCCAGGGGGAAGTCGTCGGACATCCCACCCCCGCCGTGCAGCTGGAGCGCCATGTCGATCACGTGCTGGGCCATGGAGGGAACGGCGACCTTGATCGCCGAGACCTCGCCCAGCGCGTTCGCCGGCCCGCCCTGGTCGAGCTTCCAGGCTGCGTCGAGCACCAGCAGCCGCGCCTGGTCGATCGAGATCCGGGCGTCCGCGATGCGCTCGCGGTTGCCGCCGAGGTTCACCAGGGGCTTGCCGAACGCCGTGCGCTCCAGGCCGCGCCGGCAGGCGAGCTCGAGGGCGAGCTCGGCCAGCCCGATCAGCCGCATGCAGTGGTGGATCCGGCCCGGACCCAGTCGCCCCTGGGCGATCGCGAAGCCCTCACCCGGACCCGAGATGACGTTCGCGAGCGGGACGCGCACGTCGGTGAACGACACCTCGCCGTGGCCCAATGGCTCGTCGTACAGACCCATGGTGGTGAGCAGCCGCTCGACCCGCACTCCGGGGGAGTCCATCGGCACCAGCACCATCGAGTGCCGGCGGTGCCGATCGGCGTCGGGGTCGGTGACGCCCATGAACACCAGGACCTTGCAGTCGGTGTTGCCGACCCCGGTCGACCACCACTTGCGACCGTTGACCACGATCTCGTCGCCGTCGACGACGCACGTGGCGGCCATGTTGGTCGCGTCGGAGGACGCGACGTCGGGCTCGGTCATCGTGAACGCCGACCGGATCCGGCCGTCCAGCAGCGGCTCCAGCCACTGCTCGCGCTGCTCGGCAGAGCCGTAGCGGAGCAGCACCTCCATGTTGCCGGTGTCGGGTGCGTTGCAGTTGAACACCAGCGGAGCGATCGCCGACCGGCCCATCTGCTCGGCCAGCGGGGCGTAGTCGACGTTGGTCAGCCCCTCACCCCCGTCGGTGCCGAATCTCGCGGCGTACTCACCGGCATGCTCCTTGGGCAGGAACAGGTTCCACAGTCCTTGCGCCCGCGCCCTCACCTGGAGGTCGGCGAGCACCGGCAGCGGTGTCCACGGGTCGCCGGTCCGCCGTGCTTCGGCCAGGTCGCGGTGGTACTCCGGCTCGACCGGCGCGATCTCGGTCGCCATGAACGCGGCCACCCGCGACGTCAGCTCGGCGGCTCGGGGCGACGGCGAGAGGTCCATGGCCCGAGACTAGGGCCCGCCTCTCAGGCAGCGACGGTGCTGACCACCAGCGCGCGGGTGACCGGGTCCTCCCAGCGCTGCCGGGTGCGGACCAGCCGCGTGGCCGACCACAGCAGGCACGGCATCGCGACGATCAGGGACAGCCGCCAGTCGGGGACGCGGGCGCAGAAGGAGAAGAACAGGCCGGTGAACGTCGTACACGTGGCGAGGCGGGCGGAGTACCCGACCATCGCGGCCGGAGGTGCCGGCGTCGCCCGGGCGGACCGGAGGTCGACCGGGTAGGGGTGCTTCAGCGACCACCGCAGCGCGGCCCCCACCACCTGGGTGGTGACCACCAGCACCGTGGCGACCAACGCGGCGAGCTCGTGGGAGTTCGGCACGCCGCCGCGCAGCGCTCCGACCAGGATCGTGATCAGCGACGCGACCCCGAGGAACTCCGCCAGCACCCACGCCCGTGCGTCGAAGAGCGTGGTCGGCATGGTCGGCAGGTTCTCCCGCCACAGAGCCCCTCGGCCGTCGAGGCACCAGGCGTTGACCCCGAACAGCAGCGCCCCACCGGAGGCGACCAGGCCCGGCAGGATCGTCATCTGCTGCCACTGCAGGTCCCCGAACAGCGCCACCAGTCCCGGCCCCACGGCCAGGACCAGCACGCCACGACGCATCGGCACCGAGCGCCAGACCGACGCCCGGTCGGTGCGGATCAGGATCCCGAGCACGCTGCTCGGCATCGGCCGGGGCTCGTGCTGGTCGGTCTCCATTCGCGCCTCGTCGCGGGGCATCCGCGTGGCGGCGAGATGCGCGGGGAGGGCGCCGAGCACGACCGCGGCGAGGGCGCCGGCCAGCACGAGCAGGGCGGTGCCTGCCCAGGTCCAGCTCCAGCCGCTGATCGCGTTGGTGAAGACCCACAGGGTCGGCACCCGGTCGAGCAGGTTCGTGGTGTTGCCGCTGATCTGGATGGCCCCCGCGGTGGCACCCAGCGCGACCACCAGCGTGCGGGTGATCGCGATCCCGAACGGCCCGCGTCGGATGGCCTCCACCGTCCACGCCAGCACCTGGCCGACTGCCGTGCAGAACACGATCCAGAGCACCATCACGACCTGCGTCTGGACCAGCAGCCGCCCCGGCGTCGCATACGCCGCCGACCCGAGCAGGGTCCAGGCCTGCAGCATCCAGGCGATGTTGAGCGGGGCCAGCAGCAGGGCGCCGAGATAGTCGGTGGTCGGACTGATCGGGTACGGCGACGCGTGGTCGCGCGAGATCAGCTCGCGGCCGCCGCCGGAGGCGACCGCGGAGGCGACGTTGAGCGCGAGCAGGCCGGCCATCGCCGACGGCATCAGGATCAGGATGCTGAACGCCTTGCCGGGTCCGCCGGCCCCTGGCGCGAAGGCCGGGACCACGGCGGACCCGACAGTGATCACCAGGAAGACCAGCGACAGCACCCGCGCGAGGTGGCGCCGGCGTACGGCGTGCTTGCGGAACTGGAACAGGATCCCGACGTCGACCACCGCGCGCCGCGCCGCGGCGATCCAGCCCGTCCGCGGGTACGCCGTCGTCCCCCGCTCAGTCGAGGAGAGCGCGGTAGGCACGAGCCCCCTCCTCGCCGGACATCTCCTGGGCGTCGACCGACGCGACCCGCGATCCTCCGCGCAGCACCAGTGCGGTTCCGCAGGCCTGGACCGCCAGGTCGCGCAGGTGTGTCGAGAGCAGGATGGTGGCGCCGCGTGCCCGGGCGTCGGCGATCACCTCGAACGTCGCCTCCACGCCGATCGGGTCGACGCCGTCGAAGGGCTCGTCGAGCAGCAGCACCTGCGGGTCGTGCATCGCCGCGAGTACGACGGACAGCCGCCGGCCCATGCCGTGGGAGAAGCCTCCGGTGACCCGGTTCATCACGTCGCCGAGCTCGAACCGCTCGAGCAGGTCGCGGGCGCGCTCCTCCCAGCCGTTCATCCGGCGGAGCTTGGCACTCAGCTGCAGGTGCTCCCAGGGGGTGGCGCGCGGCACCAGTCCGCCGACGTCGGGGCAGTAGCCGGTCAGCTGCTTGACGGCGAGCGTGTCCCTGCGGATGTCGAGGCCGCCGACGGTCACAGTGCCCGCGGTCGGCGGGACCACACCGGCGAGTACCCGCATGGTGGTCGACTTGCCGGCGCCGTTGCGCCCGAGCAGGGCGGTCGCCTGGCCGGCGTACGCCTCGAGGTCGATGCCGGCCACAGCCTCGACCTCGCCGAACCGCACGTGCAGGCCGCGCACGTCGACGACGGGGGGTTGGGTCACCCGCAAAGTCTCACATCGGTTGCGAAATCTGACCCCGGAACCGTCAAAACTTCATCCACCCGGGCTAGGGGTTCACGCAGTGATGTGCGTCGGTTCATCGCCGCACCATGGCCACTCGGCCGCTGGTTCAGGATCCGTCGCGGGGATGTCCGGCCTTGCCCGTTGCGGCCAGGCGGGCCAGGACGTCGTCCGGGAACAGGGCACCGGCGCATGATAGGCGCCGGCACCGTGCTCAAGCCGGGAAACGCTCGCCCTTCGCCGCCAGCTGGCGGAGGTACGCCGTCGGCCGGAACCGCTCGCCGTACCGGTCGGCGAGCTCGTCGGCGCGATCGAGGAACGCGCCGAGACCGATCGCGCCCACGCCCTCACCATGACCGTCGACGGCCTGGTACCCGGTCATGAACTGTGCGGCGCCACCGGAGTTCGCGGGGAAGCCGATGCCCAGGATCGAGCCGATGTTCGCCGCGGCCGCGGACTCGATCACGCCCTCCTCGAAGCACGCCGCGGTCTCCAGCGCCTCGATGAACGTCATCCGGTCCTTCACGTCCTCGAACGGGATCTGCTGCTCCGCCACGGGGAACTCCTCGGCCAGACCGGGCCACAGGTGGGTGCGCCGTCCGTCCTCGTAGTCGTAGAACCCGGCCCCCTTCAGCCGTGACGGCCGCCCGAGGTCGAGCATCCGGGCGACGACCGCGGTGCCCGGATGCTCGTCGTACGACGTGCCGTCGCGCTCGGCGGCCTGCTTGGTCGCCGTGGCGATCTTCGCGATCAGCTCCATGTTCAGCTCGTCGGTCAGCTGCAGCGGGCCGACGGGGTACCCGTCCTGCATCGCGGCCCGCTCCAGCGTCATCGGTGGGACGCCCTCGGCCAGCATCGCCAGGCCTTCGTTGACCATCGTGCCGATCACGCGCGAGGTGTAGAAGCCACGGCTGTCGTTCACGACGATGGGTGTCTTCCTGATCTGCAGCACCACGTCGTAGGCCTTGGCGAGGGCAGCGTCAGAGGTCTGCTCGCCCGTGATGATCTCGACCAGCGGCATCTTGTCGACCGGGCTGAAGAAGTGCAGCCCGATGAGATCCGCGGGTCGGTCGACGCCCGACGCGAGCTCGGTGATCGGCAGGGTGGAGGTGTTGGAGCACAGCAACGCGTCGGCGTTCACGTGGGGCAGCACCTCGGCGAACACCCGGTGCTTGAGGCTGGGGTCCTCGAACACCGCCTCGATCACCAGGTCACAGCCGGCGAGGTCGGCGGCGTCCGCGGTCGGCGTGATGCGGCCGAGCATCTCCTCGGACCGTTCCTCGGTGAGCTTGCCGCGCTCGATCCCCTTGGCGTTGAGCTTCGCGCTGTACTGCTTGCCGCGCTCGGCCGCCTCGACCGAGACGTCCTTGAGCACCACCTGCATGCCGGCCCGGGCACAGGAGTAGGCGATGCCGGCGCCCATCATCCCGGCGCCGAGGACGCCGACCCTGGTGGCGGTGAACTTCTCGTGGTTCTCGGGCCGGAACTTGCCGGCGTTGATCGCCTGCAGGTCGAAGAAGAAGGCTTGCGCCATGTTCTTGAAGTTCTGCCCGACGATCAGCTTCGTCAGGTAGCGCGACTCGATCCGGCTGGCGGTCTCGAAGTCGACGCTCGCCCCCTCGACCGCCGCCGAGAGGATCGCCCGCTGGGCCGGGTACACGGCACCCTTGGTCTGCTGCCGGAGGAGCGCGGGGAACGCCGGGAGGAACGCCGCCAGCTTGGGCGACTGGGGCGTGCCACCGGGCATCCGGTAGCCCTCGCGGTCCCACGGGTTGGTCGCGGCGTCGGCGTCGTCGCGGTGCTCCAGGACCCACGCCCGGGCAGCCCGGAGGAGCTCGTCGCGGGCGACGACCTCGTCGACGAGCCCCTTCGCCTTCGCGTCCGCCGGCTTGAACCGGGTGCCCTGGAGCAGGACGTCCATCAGCGCGGACTGGATGCCGAACATCCGAGTGACCCGGGTGACGCCGCCACCTCCGGGAAGCAGTCCGAGGGTCGCCTCGGGCAGGCCGACCACTGCCGACGCGTCGTCGACGACGACGCGGTGGTGGCAGGCCAGCGCGATCTCGTAGCCACCGCCGAGTGCCGCGCCATTGATCGCGGCGACGACCGGACGTGGCAGCTTCTCGAGCCGGCGCAGGTCGGCCTTCATCGCCTCGATGCCGGCGAACACAGAAGGGGCGTCGTCGGGTGTCGCCTGCATCATCAGGCCCAGATTGCCGCCGGCGAAGAACGTCTTCTTGGCGCTGGTCACCACGACACCGATCACGTCGTCCAACTCGTCGTACAGCCGGTCGACGGCGTCGTGCATCGATCGCTGGTAGAGCTCGTTCATCGTGTTGGCGCTGGCGGTCGGATCGTCGAGGGTCAGGGTGACGATGCCCTCGCCGTCGCGCTCGTAGCGGACCGCGGTCTGCTCCGTGGTCTGCGCCTGAGTCATCGGACGACCTCCACGATCGTGGCGATCCCCATGCCCCCGCCGATGCACAGCGTCGCGAGGCCACGACGCAGGTCCCGGCGATGGAGCTCGTCGACCAGGGTGCCGAGGAGCATCGCGCCGGTCGCGCCGAGGGGGTGGCCCATGGCGATCGCGCCGCCGTTGACGTTGGTGATCTCGTGGGTGATCCCCATGTCCCTCATGAAGCGCATGGCGACCGCGGCGAACGCCTCGTTCATCTCCCACAGGTCGATGTCGCCGACCTCGAGCCCGGCCTTCGCCAGCGCCTTGCGCGCGGCCGGGGCGGGCCCGGTGAGCATGATCGTCGGGTCGGCACCGGAGACAGCCGTCATCACGATCCGGGCACGCGGCGTCAGGCCGAGCTCGACCCCGACCTCCTCCGAGCCGATCGCGACCAGGGAGGCGCCGTCGACGATGCCGGAGGAGTTGCCGGCGTGATGGACGTGGTCGATCCGCTCGACCCAGTGGTACTTCTCCAGCGCCACGTCGTCGAACCCGGCGTCCTTGCCGATCGAGGCGAAGCTCGGCTTGAGACCGGCCAGTCCCGCGACCGAGGTGTCGGGCCTGATCAGCTCGTCGTGGTCGAGCACGGTGAGGCCGTTGGCGTCCTTCACCGGAACGATCGCGTCGGCGAAGTAGCCGTTGGCCCAGGCCTTGGCGGCGCGGTGGTGCGACTCGGCGGCGTACGCGTCGACGTCCTCGCGGGTCCAGCCCTCGAGGGTGGCGATCAGGTCGGCGCCGATGCCCTGAGGCACGAACCCCGTGGTCAGCGCCGTGGCCGGGTCGGCCGCCCACGCGCCACCGTCGGAACCCATCGGCACCCGGCTCATGGACTCGACGCCACCGGCCAGGATGAGGTCCTCGAAACCGCTACGTACGCGGGATGCCGCCTGGTTGACGGCCTCCAGGCCCGAGGCACAGAAGCGGTTGAGCTGGACGCCGGCCACCGTCTCCGGGTAGCCCGCCGCGATGACGGCGGTCTTGGCGATGTCGCCGCCCTGCTCGCCGATCGGCGAGACCACTCCGAGGACGACGTCGTCGATCCGCTCGGTGTCGAGCGAGGGGTTGCGGGTGCGGATCTCGTCGAGGAGACCGACCATCAGGTCGACGGGTTTCACCTCGTGCAGTGACCCGACGGCCTTGCCCTTGCCGCGCGGCGTACGCAGGTGGTCGTAGAGGAATGCTTCGCGGGCGCTCTCGGGGGATCGCTCGGGGGATGGAGCCATGCCTCCGATTGTGACACTCTTACTGTCATGGTCGTCAAGGAGGACGAGTCCGCTGTGGGGACGGTCACGCTGCTGACCCTCGACCAGCTCACCGAACGGGTCCAGATGAGCGTGCGGAACATCCGCTTCTACACCACCAAGGGCCTGCTGCCGCCACCGATCCGGCGTGGGCGCAGCGGTTACTACAGCGCCGACCACGTCGCCCGGCTCGAGCTCGTGCGCGAGCTGCAGGGCCACGGGTTCACGCTGTCCGCGATCGAGAAGTACGTCGCAGGTATCCCCGCGAACGCCTCCCCCGCCGACATCGCGCTGCACCGCACGATGCTCGCGCCGTGGATGGCCGACTCGTGGCAGGACTGCACCCGGACCGAGCTCGAGCGTCGCGCCGGGCGTCCTCTGCGACCCGCCGACCTGGAGACGCTGGAGGCCCTCGGCGTGCTCCAGCGGGGAGCGCGCGGAGGGTTCCTGGTGTCGCAGTCGCAGCTGGGCGTCGGGCTCGGCCTGTTGGAGCTCGGGTACCCGATCGAGGCCGCACGCGCCGCGGCGGAGGTGTACGCCGCCCACGGCCGCGCGATCGCCGAGGAGCTCTACGAGCTCTTCCGGACGAAGGTCTGGCCCGTCTACAAGGAGCAGGGCGTCTCACCCGAGAAGATCCAGGAAGTCGTCGAGCGCCTCAAACCACTGTCGATCGCGTCGCTGGTGCAGGCCTACGAGTCGGGGATGGACGAGACCCGCCGGGCGAACATCGCCCGCCGCGCCCGCTGAGGGTGTCGCGCCGCGCCGTCTGGGTACGGCGGGCGAGTGACCACGATCCTGGTGACCGGTGCGACCGGCTTCATCGGCAGCCGGCTGGTGCCGGCGTTGCTTGCCCTCGGGCACGACGTGCGCGCCATGACCCGGCGGCCGGAGGAGTACGACGGGCCGGGCGAGCCCGTCGGCGCCGACGTCCATGACGTCGACACGCTCGCGCCGGTGCTCGAGGGCACCGACGTGGCCTACTACCTGGTGCACTCTCTCGACTCCGAGGACTTCGAGGACCGCGATGCCCGGGCGGCAGAGGATTTCGGCACCGCGGCGGCGGCCGCGGGCGTCCGGCAGGTCGTCTACCTCGGCGGCCTCGGCGAGGACGACGCGAGGATGTCGCCCCACCTGCGCTCGCGACGTGCGGTCGAGGGGCTGCTCGGCAAGGCGGGCGTCCCGGTCACGACGCTCCGAGCCGGGATCGTGGTCGGCCGTGGCGGGATCTCCTGGGAGCTCACCCGACAGCTGGTGAAGAACCTGCCCGCGATGGTGGTCCCGCGGTGGGCGACCACCCGGACCCAGCCGATCGCGATCGATGACGTGATCCGCTACCTGATCGGCGTCGCCGACGAGCCTCGGGCGCTGGGCCGGGTCTTCGAGGTCGGCGGGCCGCAGCCACTGACCTACCTGGAGATGCTCGAGGTCGCGTCCGAGGTCACCAAAGGCCGGCGGGTGCCGGTCGTGCCGGTGCCGGTGCTGACGCCGCGCCTGTCGTCGTACTGGCTCTCCCTCGTCACCGACATCGACACCACCACGGGCCGCAACCTGATCGACTCCATGGGCACCGAGAGCGTGGTCACCGACACCTCCATCCGCGACCTCGTCCCCGGCGACCCGATCCCCTACGACGAGGCCGTCCGCCGCGCACTCGAGGACGCCGAGGGCACGAGCTGACCGGACGGTCCCTCACACGATCACGGGGAGGGCCAGGAGCATCGTCAGGGACCACACCACGTGGGTGATGATCGGGGCCTGGATGCCTCCGGTGGCACGGCGTTCGAGGCCGACGAGGATGCCGAGGAGGACCGCGGCGAGGGCCAGCATCGCGTTGCCGGTGGCCAGGGTGACGACGACATACACCGTGGAGGTCACGGTCACCGGGAGGCGTGGCGTCGCGGCGTAGAGCGCACCTCGGAAGAACAGCTCCTCGGCCAGCCCGTTCAGCGCGGTGAGCACCGCGAGCAGGAGCAGCGAGCCCTGATCGACGTGGTCGAGGACATGGCCCACCTGGTGGTCGAGCGCCGGAACCTGGCGGATCGCGAGGGCCCCGGCGAGGAAGACGACGGAGAGCAGAGCGCCGTACACCAGAGGGACGAGCACAGGCCGGGGCCCGGGTTCGCGGCCGCGCCAGGTACGGCCGAGGTGCAGCGGCCCGGAGGCGAACGCACCGACCGTCCAGACCACGGCAAGGACGAGGGTGGCGGCGTAGAACCACGGGTTCCCGGGCCGGATCCGGAGCGAGACACCGAGCACGACGACGCCGACCAGCACGGTCACGCCGGCGACCCGCTGCCGGCGCCGCAGGGCGGCGGCCGTCTCGTGATGGTCGCGCGGGGCGGGATCCCACAGCGTCCTGCGCACCAGGCGGCCGACACCCGCGAGAGGTGCCCTAGTCATCCGTCGGCTTGATTTTCATCAGAATTGATGCATCATTTCCGATGTGAATGGGTTCGACCTCTACGTGCTGGGCCGCAGACTGATGCGCCTGGGACAGGAGGCGACGCCACGAGCAGGCGTCCATCGACTCCCGACCAGCGTGCAGCTCGTGCTGGTCGACGTCGGCGACCACCCCGGCACGTCGGTCTCGGAGGTGGTCGCGCGCACCGGCCTCCCGCAGAGCCTGGTGTCCGCCGCGGTCGCGCGCCTTCGCGAGGGCGGCGCGCTGCTCACCGAGACAGACCCGGCAGACCGTCGGAGAACGCTCGTGCGGCCGTCGCCGGACATTCCTGCGCGACGCGGCCAGGTCCCGACCACGCGGCTGGAGGACGTGCTCGGGCCCGCGCTCGGGCTGGAGGACCCGCACGAGATCACCCATGTCGTGGAGCTCCTCACCGAGCTCGTGGCCCGGTTCGAGTAGAAGATGGTCAGGTTGATGGGCGGGAACCCGTGGTTCGGCATCGTGCTCGGGGTGGCGATGGCCGGACTCGGCCTGAGCGAGCACCTCACGATGTTCGCCGTGCTCGGTGGGTTCGTCGGGATCGCGTCCCTGTGGCGGTTGGTCGGCGGCGCAGCCGACCGCCGTCCCACCGATCGGCGCTGAGACGGGCGAGGGCCCCGCCGAGACGACGGGGCCCTCGGAGTCGATGCTCAGGGCTTGAGCGAGTCCTTGACGTTCTTGCCCGCCTCCTTGACGTGGCGGCCGGCCTCCTTCGCCTTGGCCTGACCCTGGTCGTCGCGGCCCTCGGCCTTCAGGCTCTCGTCGCCGGTGGCGGCTCCCGCGGCCTCCTTGGCCTTGCCCTTCGCATCGGTCGCCTGGTGCTTGACCTTGTCGTCGAGTCCCACCGTGTGCTCCTTCGTGTCGTCGGGCATCTCGTCGTACGCCGATCCCGTACCCGAGCATCCGGAGACCCATGCGCGCGTTGCGGCGCCGGACCGGATCAGGAGAAGTCGAGGACGCCGTCCTCCAGTGGCGCTCGGCGCAAGGTGTGCCGGTCGCGCAGATAGCTCTGCCGAAGCCGCCACGGGTCGCGGTCACCCTGGTGGGGGAGCTGGCCGAGTGCCCGCAGCACGTAGCCCGACGTGAAGTCCATCAGGGGCACCTCGGCGACCGTGGGGTCGGGCCGGGGTACGACGCGCCGATAGCCGTGCCGCGCGAGGTGGCGCAGCAGCCGGCAGGTGAACTCGGCGACCAGGTCGACCTTCAACGTCCACGACGCGTTGGTGTAGCCGATCGTGAACACGAAGTTCGGCACCCCGCTGAGCATCAGGGCGCGATAGGTCATCGACGACGCAGGGTCGACCTTCTCCCCGTCCACCTCGAGCTCGATGCCCCCGAACGGCGAGAGCGTCAGCCCGGTCGCGGTCACGATCAGGTCGGCGTGGAGGTGCCGCCCGCCGGTGAGCACGACGCCGTCCGCGTCGAGGTGGTCGATCGTGGAGGTGACCACCTCGGCGTCTCCGCGGCGTACCGCCGTGAACAGGTCGCCGTCGGGCACGAAGCACATCCGCTGGTCCCACGGGTCGTAGCGCGGCCGGAAGTGGGTGTCGACGTCGTACCCGTCCGGAAGGAGCGCGACGTTCTGCTTGCGCACCATCCGTCTGACGGTGGCGGGCCGCCGGCGCGAGAGCCGGTAGAAGAATGCGGTCACCAGGATGCTCTTCCATCGCACCACCCGGTGGGCGAGGCCGGCCGGGAGCCATCGACGTACGCGAGTGGCGAACGGGTCGCGATGCGGCAGGCTCAGCACGTACGTCGGCGAACGCTGCAGCATCGTCACATGAGCGGCCCGGTCCGCCAGCGCCGGGACGAGGGTCACGGCGGTGGCCCCGCTGCCGATCACCACGATGTCGCGGCCGGAGTAGTCGAGGTCCGACGGCCAGTGCTGCGGATGGACGATCGTGCCCGCGAAGTCCTCCGCGCCCGGGAGCTCCGGCTCGTGGCCGCGCTCGTAGTCGTAGTAGCCGCGGCACGCCCAGACCAGGTCGGCGGTGAACGTCACCGTCTCGTCACCGTGCTCGGCCTCGACCGTCCACCGTGCGGTCGCGGAGTCCCACGAGGCGCGGACGACGCGGTGGGAGTAGCGGATGTGGGACTCGACGTCGTACTCGCGAGCGGTGTCGCGGAGGTACTCGAGGATCCGCTCGCCGGAGCCGAGTGCCTCCTCGTGCCGCCACGGCCGGAAGCGGTAGCCCATCGTGAACATGTCGGAGTCGGATCGCACGCCGGGGTAGCGGAAGAGGTCCCAGGTGCCGCCGCTCACCGCCCGCGCCTCGAGCACGACGTACGACGTGCGGGGGAGCTCGCGGGTGAGATGCGCGGCCGCGCCGATGCCGGAGAGGCCGGCGCCGATGATGAGGACGTCGTGATGACTCATGTCTGGGTCGCCGCCCCGGACGCGAGCAGCCCGTCGACGTCGGACACACCCCAGGCGGTCAGGGCCTCGCGCGTGTCCTGGCCCGCTGTCGCCGGTGGTGGCGTCGTCAGGGTCGGGGAGGTCCGCGAGAAGCGAGGCGCGGGCGCCGGCTCGGTCACGCCGCCTCGCTCGACGAACGTCTCGCGGGCAGCGAGGTGAGGGTGGTGGAAGGCCTCGGTCAGGGGCAGGACCGGCGCCACGCAGGCGTCGGTCCCGTCGAAGACCTGCACCCACTCGGCCTGGGTGCGACTTCGCACGGCCTGGGCGATCAGGCGTCTCAGCTCGTCGTGGTTGGCCGGGTCGTCGCGGTCGGGCGCGGAGTCGGCGATGCCGAGTCCCGCCACCAGCTCGGCGTAGAACTGCGGCTCCAGCGCCCCGATGGCCAGGTGCCGGCCGTCGGCCGTCTCGTAGAGGTCGTAGAACGGCGCGCCGCCGTCGAGCAGGTTGCTCGCGCGTTCCTCCCGGAGCAGTCCGCCGGCAAGAAAGGCGGTGGTCATGGAGTTCAGGTGCGCGGCGCCGTCGACGATGGCGGCGTCGACGACCTGGCCCTCGCCCGAGACGCGCGCCTCGAGCAGCGCAGCCAGGATCCCGATCACGAGGTACGTCGACCCGCCGCCGAAGTCGCCGACGAGGTTGGTCGGGAAGTGCGGACGGCTCTTGTCCTGGCCCAGGCCGAAGAGCGCACCCGTGATGGCGATGTAACCGAGGTCATGCCCTGCGGTCGGCGCGAGCGGTCCGGTCTGGCCCCACCCGGTCATCCGGCCGTAGACGAGTCGGGGGTTGCGGGCCAGGCAGTCGTCCGGGCCCAGGCCGAGCCGCTCCGTCGTACCGGGTCGCAGGCCCTCGACCAGCACGTCGGCCCCGGCGACGAGGTCCAGCACGGTCGCCAGCCCCTCGGGGTGCTTGAGGTCGATCGCGACGCTCGGCCGGCCACGGTTGAGCAGGTCGTGTGACCCACCGGTGAGCATCTGCCCCCCGGGCCGGTCGATCCGGATCACGTCGGCACCCAGGTCGGCCAGGATCATGCAGGCGTGCGGTCCGGGCCCGATGCCGGCCAGCTCGACCACCTTCACCCCGCGGAGCGGTCCGGTGCCCTGGCCCAGCTGCATGCCGTCGATCCTCTCAGCCGCGGTGGGAGGCGTCTGTCGGGGTACTCCGTGACGAAACGGCCCCTCTCGGGGTCAGATCGGGACGATTTCGTCACGGACTACCCCGCCGAAGGCAGCACCCGCGCCAGGAACTGGCGCGTCCGATCCTCTCGTGGGTTGCTGAAGATCTGGGCCGGCGGCCCCTTCTCGAGGATCCGGCCCTGGTCGAGGAAGCACACCGTGGTGGCGATGTCGCGGGCGAAGGCCATCTCGTGGGTGGCCAGGATCATGGTGGTGCCCTGCTCGGCAAGCTCGCGCACGATCGTGAGCACGTCTCCGACCAGTTCCGGGTCGAGTGCAGCTGTGATCTCGTCGAGCAGCAGCAACGTCGGCTGGGTACACAGCGCCCGGACCAGCGCTGCCCGCTGCTGCTGGCCACCGGACATCCGGTCGGGGTGCTTCTGCGCCTGGTCGGCCAGCCCGAACCGCGACAACAGGTCACGGGCACGCTTCTCCGCCTCGGCCTTCGGTACGCCGTGCACTCGGCGGGGAGCCAACGTGCAGTTGTCGAGGACGGTCAGGTGGGGGAACAGGTTGTAGGCCTGGAAGACCATCCCCATCCGCGACCGTACAGCCCTGCGGTCGACCCGCGGATCGGAGATCTCACGGCCCTCGAACTCGATCACGCCGTCG